>JABDCM010000013.1 GCA_013288105.1 Chlamydiota bacterium | reverse complement strand
TGCCTTACACGGCTTCCCCTATTCAGAGTTAGAGTTACAAGAATGGTCTGGCCTAATTGGATCGGACATTCCCTTCTTCTTTTCTCATGGAACAGCAATCGCCACAGGAAGAGGGGAGAAGATTCAGGAGCTTCCTACGCCCCCTTTCTCCGAGCCTCTTTCTATTTTTAAGCCCTCTTTTGGGCTGTCGACCCCCACCGTTTTTAAAGCGCTGCGTCTAGATCTCTGTTCGCGCCTCTCTCCCGAAGAACTTTTAGCAAGTCATTATGAGGGAACTCCTATTTTTCTCAATGACCTAGAACCTCCTGCTCTATCGCTTCTTCCCGCATTAACTGCGTATAAACAGCAGCTCATGCAAAGAGGTTATGCCAACTCTGTGATGACAGGTTCTGGAACTGCTTTTTTTGCCTATGATCAAAAAGGGGGGAGGCACATGATCTCTCGTTCTCCCTATCAATGGTGGACACTTAAAAAGTGATCCTTTATCCTCTGTCAGAAAATATAAGAAAAAAATCGGGTACGGTAACGGGCACGGTAACGTTCACGAAAGCGAAAATCTAAGTGGATCTTTTCTTTTGTTGATCGTATGGCAAGACGTTCAGCTACGGAATGTGCTGGAGTTTTTGATATATGTCGACAACTTAGATTGATACAAGAATCTCAATATGAGAGGGGACGAAAACTGTTAATACGCATAGTTTCAATGTTAACAAAAATGACTCAAGAATCCGCTTTCGTGAACGTTACCGTGCCCGTTACGGTGCCCGATCTTTCTTCTAAAAAGAGATAATCTAAAATGGACGATCGACCATACATTATTCTTACGGGGGGAGCAGGTTTCATCGGCTCTGCCGTTTTACGGTCATTAAATAACGAAGGCATTAAAAAAGTAGTTGTTGTCGATCAGTTGGGAAAAACAGAGAAATGGAAAAATCTGGTCGGAAAACAGTTTGCAGATTGTATCCACAAGGATGCCCTCTTTGATTGGCTGCAGGGAAAAGAGAGAGAGATTCACGCCCTCATTCATCTAGGAGCCTGTTCTAGCACTCTTGAAACAGATGCCCATTATCTTCTCGAAAACAACTACCGTTATTCCGTAAGGCTTGCACAGTATGCTTTAAATCATGGCCACAGATTTATCTATGCCTCTTCTGCTGCCACTTATGGGGATGGTTCCCAAGGCTTTTCTGACCATCATGATCGTTTGGATCTCTTAGAACCACTCAACATGTATGGCTATTCAAAACATCTCTTCGATTTATGGCTAAAAGAAAATAACTGCTTAAACCAGGTCGTAGGGCTCAAATACTTTAATGTGTATGGCCCCAATGAGTATCATAAGGGAAGAATGTGTTCTGCTCTCGTCAAAATGGTTTCTGATGTGCTAAAAATGGGAACCATCTCCCTCTTTAAATCAACAGAACCAGAAAAATATAAAGATGGAAATCAGGTGCGCGATTTTATCTATGTCAAAGATGTAGCCAAAATGACGACCCAGTTTTTAAACAATCAGGTCACAGGAATTTTCAATATTGGCATGGGAACTCCTCATACGTGGAATCATTTGGCTCAAGCTGTTTTTAAGGCTCTTTATAAAGAGGAACACATTGATTATATCGATGTTCCTCAAGATCTAGTTGGTAAATACCAAAATTATACCTGCGCAGATATGGAAAAGTACAAAAAATCCAACCTCCTGTCTCCCAGTTATCCATGGGAAGAGAGTATCATTGATTATGTTAGAAACTACTTATTATTAGGTAAATACTGGTAATGAAGCGATTTTTTCAAAAGAAAAAAATTATGGTCATCGGAGATTTGATGATCGATGAATATATATTGGGCGAGGTAGTACGTATTTCACCGGAAGCCCCTGTTCCTGTGCTCAAAGTGAGAGAAAAATCAAAAAGAGCGGGTGGAGCTGGTAATGTATTATTAAACCTCTCCTCTCTGGGTATGGATGTCATTGCTGTAGGAAGAGTAGGTCATGATCACGAAGGCCTCTCTCTTAAAGAGGCTTTTATTTCTGAAGGAATGTGCGTTGAAGGGATTTTTACAGATTTATCTTATCAAACCCCTGTAAAAAGTCGGATGATTGCCTCTGGGCAACAGCTTTTACGTGTCGATTATGAGTGGCCAACACCTTTAACGTGCGCAATGGAGGATAAAGTCATAGAGGCGTTATCTGCTCTTCTTGTTGGAGTGGAGATGGTAGCTTTTTCTGACTATGCCAAAGGCTTTTTAACGACCTCTTTTTTGAAAAGATCCATTGCTTTAATTCAAGAGAGAGAAATTCCGATTATTGTGGATCCTAAGGGGGTGGACTTTTTACGATATAAGGGAGTGACCTTCATGAAGCCCAATCTTTCAGAGGCTTTCCATGCAGCAAAGTTGGGTATGGAGGCTAGTTTAGATGAGGTTGCTGATCGGATTTTAAAAGAGATCGAAGTTGAAACGCTGATTATCACTCGGGCAAAAGAGGGGATTACCATTTTTGGAAAAGAGGGGCGTTTGGATTTTCCGGCGCATATTCATGAGGTAAAAGATGTTACTGGAGCAGGAGATACCGTGTTGGCTGTGATGACGGCCACTTTAGCGAATGGGTGTGATCTTTCTTATGCTGCACGTTGTGCGAATGTTGCAGCAGGACTTGCGATTCAACGGATTGGATGTGCTAGGATTTCTCTTGAAGAGCTATTATCCTGTTTGATAGAACTCCAAATATGACAACGCATACTTTAGTAGATATCTCTCAAGCTAGAGCTTGGCTCCACTCCCTTTTTCAAGAGCATAAAGAGCAACATCCAGCTCTTAAAGAGTTAGAAAAAAAGCTGATGGATCAGTATGGGGCTCATCTGTTCGATTGGACGGATCATTTTACGATCGAGGAGGGGTCTGCGGAGATTTTAGAAGAGAGAGGATTTGAACTTGCTTTTACCATGCCCACCTATCGAGTGTTTAAACATAGGCAAGCCCGGCTTCCTCTGGTTTTAGTAGTGGAAGGGTCTACGAAGCATCCTGTGGGTATTGCGATGCGCGTAGATGATATTTCTGATTTTTTGATGGTGCAAGGTTGGGAGGGGTGCGTGGAGGGTTCCCCCATGAGCCCTTATCGAAGATGTCTCATATCTGAAAAAAAAGAGAGTGCTTTTTTTGTCGTAGAAAGAAGAGGTTCTCGTTCTATGGAGCCTTATTATGCACCAGAAAGTTACTTAGATGAATATTTTACGGCAAAAGAGAGATGGCAGTCTCGTCTGCGGACAGAAGAGGGGGAGGGGATACAAAAAGCCCTTTTACTTGCGCAAGAGCTCGTAGAAACATTAGGAAAAGAGCGTGCTGCATGGATTGTATTAGAATGTGAAAAAAGATATGGACGATTTAAGAATCCGTCGGATAGTTTTCAAAATTATTTGGGATTAGGTCGAGCACATATGCATAATTATACCTTTAGAAGTAGCCGTAAATTTTTCCATTTTCTGGTGCAGCTCTTTGAGGTTTTAGGTTTTAAGCGCATAGAGTCTTTTTATGCTGGTGAGGAGCAGGGGTGGGGGGGGGAGCTCTTGACTCATGAGGTTTGCGATGGGGTAGTGAGGCTTGTGGTGGATTTAGATCCAGAAGAGGTGTATGGGGATAAAAGGGAGCCTTTATCTGAGAAAGCTGCTTTAGGAACTATTGGACTTTGGTGTGCCCTTCAAGGGGATTCTATTCTCCAATCAGGACCCTATTCTATCGAATAAAATAATTAATTGCATCTATTGATATTTTAACATATAATTACATAAAAAGTATTTATATGGATAAATATGGCAACTAAAACAGTAAAAAAGCCTGACATTTTACATCTTGAAAAAGAGATCAATAATCTATGGGGAGAATTAAATACGTGCACGATTTCCCATATTCAGCGGCAGGAGCTTGATGGTCAGCTTGCAGGATGTGAGGAGCATTTTAAGGCGATTTTAATGGGAAAGGGAGCTATTGAGGAGTTGGCGGAGAAGTTAAAAGAGGTAGATTATAGATTAGCAGTTGCGGCTCTTCATCAGGCGGAAATGGAGATGCCTAAGAATGAGCATCAATCGACTGCCTATTTTGCGCTTCAGAATATCAGACGACAACTAGAGGGTCGAGAGGTCTCTTGTGGACATATCCGTCATGAGATCAAACAGGTCATGCGTCATCGCAATTAACTCACCTTACGCACTTTTTCTCTTATCCATAATAAGTTTTCCTTCAACTTAATGAGTTACACCATTATCAATGGGGCTACGCCCCATTAATAATGCGCCAATTTAACGCCAGTTTAATTTAAGGAACAGCAGATTGGCCACTGTCACCACTCTCATAAAGAGAAAAAATGCATAAGGTGAGTTAATACTTGAAGAAATTAGAAGAAAGAATTAGCCTTGCTCCATGAATTTTTACTCGAAATCGGTAGACATACCAGCTGGCGGAGCTCTATGGACAGAATCTATAGGTGAGTCAGGATCCTCCTCCCCCATTCTTCTCATTTCAGGCGCGGGTGCTCATGCTCACTTTTGGTCAGATTCTTTCTGTTCTTATCTAGCTGAAAAAAACCATCTGGTGATCCGATACGATCATAGAGATATAGGGCTCTCTTTTGCAAGTTCGGAAGATTATCTAATCGATGTTTTAGTCCAGGATGCTCTAGAGATTCTGTATGCATATGGGATCGCATCCGTTCACCTTATCGGCCACTCCATGGGGGGTTACATGGGTCAGCTTTTGGCAGGGCAATATCCTGAAAAGGTGAGAACTCTCACAACGATTTCAGCAGGACCTCTTGGAGAGACTCCCCAGATTAGCCTTCCCTATTCTAACGAGGAGAAGCAGCTTTTGTATGAAACATGGAGAATCATGCTTCGTAACCGCCCCTCCCAAGAGTTTGAAGAGAGCTTTAATGGTTTTCTAGATGTCTGGACACGCCTCAGTGGCAAAATTCCGGTGGATGAGGCGATGGCAAGAGAGTATACAAGAGAGCTGTATACCCGTTCTAACTATCCCGTAGGAGTTCATGCTCGACATGTAAAAGTCATGCAGAAAGTCGTCGAAGATATGGGTGCCAATAAAGCTATTTTCGAAAAGATTCAGACGCCTGTTCTGGTTATTCAGGGACAAGAGGATTATCTAGTTTTACCAGAAAGAGGGGGACGAGCACTTACTAAAGTTCTTCCTAAAGCTCAACTTGCGCTCATCCCCAAAATGGGCCACCTATTTTTCAATCAGGAGATGGAGAGAAAAATCGCCGATCTCATTCTCCCTTTCCTCTCTCAATATGAATCCAAGTAACCTGAGTTTTGGGTTGTCTTCCTCGAAGTCAGAGAAGTTTACAACGCAGATCTTGGGATGTTCTGGCGAAGTTATACCCCACCCGGCGGATAAAGTCCTATTTGATGACGCCAAAGCCCCGGGGTTGAACGATTGCAAGTCGGACAATATTAAAAATATTGCTCGACTTGCAATCGTTCAACCGCGGGAGCTTTCGCTGTCATCAAATAGGACTTTATCCGCCGGGTGGGGTATAAATGGCCAAAGGCCCTTTACGAGTCGGAAAAGCACAAGAGATGCAAGTAAACTTCCTGAATTTGAGGGAGAAAAACCCAAAACTCAGGTTAGTAGTTGTGATTACCTTATCTTTGATGTTGGGAACGTTTTATTAAAATGGGATCCCTTACGCTTAGCTCAAGTGCTTAAAGAAGAAGATCCCTCGTTTCCAATTGAGCTATTTTGGATCTATAAAAGCCATGAATGGGCTGAGTTTGATCGAGGAGAGTTGTGTCATGAAACAGTGGTACAAAAACTCAACCACCGTTTTCCAGAAATTTACCTTTCCCGTTTTATACAAAGGGCCGCCCATTTTTTGAAGCCGATGGAGGAGACGGTGACTCTTTTAAAAAAGTGTAAGGAGAGAGGATATCCGCTCTATATTCTTTCCAATATGCCTGCATTTTATAGGGACTATCTTCTAAAAACTTTTGATTTTTTTCATCTTTTTGATGGAGCTATTTTTTCCTGTGATGTGAAGGTTAATAAACCTGATCCAAGGATTTATCTGCATCTTTTAAAAACCTTTGATCTCTCTGCTACGCGTGCTCTTTTCATTGATGATCGCAAGGAGAATATTGTGCAAGGGGAGAAGATGTTAATTAAAGGAATCCACTTTCAGTCTGCCTCTCAATGCCGTCAAGAGCTAGAACATCTTCATGTTTTGTGAACCTGATTATGAGACACTATTTTTGATGCCCAGAAAGTAGGCCTCAGCGACCTCTTTCAGGCGTGAAGAGCAGGGAATTCCATGGATTTCTGTATCTAAAGTGGCAAGTTTTCGACACTCTTCCGGATAATTCTGAATCAGGCTCTCCCCATAACAAAGAGGAGAATGGATCTTTCTTGTAAGGCATAGATTCCGCGCATACACGCCAGGCTTTATTTCCAAAGCAACCGAAGGAAGATAGGTCACCAGATCCTCTGAAGTGACAAGAGGGACCGTTAATTTTTCCACCATCGCTTGCGCAATATTCTCACTCAAAGCCTCCGAAAGTTCAAGATCTCCGCTGAAAAGAAGACGTAAAAATTCATACCTCTCCTCTCGATTCAACAGCTCCTCTTTTTTAAAAGCTCCAGGAATAAAAACTAAGTTGAAATTTTTATCGTCTGTAGAATGGGCATTAAAATGAAGAATCAGAGAAAAATCGGGTTCAAATTGATTGATTTTCTCTGCGCGCGCACACATATCAAGCGGGTTGTAATATTTGCGAAAAATCTGGGAAGGAGGGAGATTGTTATAAAGATATTCAGGATTGTGTACTAACCACTGTTCAAAACTTTCAGGATAGGCCCCCTTACCTATTCCCTCTCGCGTCAGAAGAACAGTTGCCCCCTCCCTCTCCAACAGATCTTTCAGATGAAGAGCTGTCAAAAAGGTCAGCGTCCCCTCGTCAAATTTATGCTCCCCATTCTCAATAAATCTCTGCTCCAAATACTTGTAACAGCCCCCACAATGGCCTGGATCAAGAGCAATCTTTTTCCCCGTTAACTTTCTTTCCGATTCACTCTTTTGAATCAGATGGAGAATAAATTCTGGAGATTTCTCTACAGGTGAGGAGTAGAAAGTAAAGGTCTTATCTGTAAGCTCGTAATATTCTTTAAGTTGAGGATCTTTTATGAGATATTTTTGTAGCCGTTCAGCAAGAAGAGTCGAAGATAGGGTATGCTGATATTTGTCTAAGTGAGGCTCTGCAGCAAAAAGAGTTGAGAAGAAAAGAAGAGCGTAAATAAGAACAGTTTTCATTCATCTCCTAAGGTTTTCATGTCACATTTAAACCTATTTGTTGTATTCTGGGAAGCCAAAAAATGGGGGGAATCATGGAATTCATCGAAGAAATTGATAGAAAAATTCAAAAGAAACATCTGCTCAACCATCCTTTTTACCAAGCCTGGTCTGAGGGAAGATTGTCAAAAGAGACTCTGAAATCTTATGCGCTCTCCTATTTTCCGCATGTGGAGGCCTTCCCAACTTATCTATCAGCTCTGCATTCACATACAGAAGATCGCAAGGTACGCAAAGAGCTATTGAAAAACCTCATGGAAGAGGAGGGGGGAACTCCGAACCATCCTGATCTCTGGGCGACCTTTGCATTCTCTCTGGGCGTCACCCAAGAGGAGCTCTATAATCAGCCCCCCTGCCCAGAAATTGCCCATTTAATCACGACCTTTCGAAAGATCTGCCTAGAGGGGAGTGTAGAGGAGGGGCTGGCAGCGCTTTATGCCTATGAGAGTCAAATCCCCCCCATTTGTATTTCAAAAATTCAAGGATTAAAAAAATATTATAACATGCAAGATCCTGAAGCATGGAGGTATTTTAGTGTGCATATAGAAGCAGATCAGGAGCATGCAGCTGTTGAAAGAGGGCTTTTAGAGCATTTTTTAAGGGGGGAGGTGAAGGAGAGGGTCCATGCTGCGGTGGATGCTGTTCTGGATGCGCTGTGGAATTTCCTTTCGCGTTATAATAAGGAATATACATGCTTAGAAATGGGTTAAGAGCGTTAAAATTTCTCTTGCAATATATTCATGAATAA
The DNA here is from genome assembly GCA_013288105.1 of Chlamydiota bacterium. Lineage (GTDB taxonomy): Bacteria > Chlamydiota > Chlamydiia > Chlamydiales > JAAKFR01 > JABDCM01. The sequence goes on along the minus strand of JABDCM010000013.1, from coordinate 16,811 downwards.
TTTACAATTTAGGCTTTACCAGGAGATATATGAGCTTAGAGATTGTTGATAGATTTGGGCCGGTGTTGGATTACCCACCTTTTAAAGAATTTGTAAACAAACAGAAGTTCAAAAAGAGTGCTTTCAGGGCGCTGAGTGTAGCCCTTGGGGTGATTGGAGTTGGGGGGAGTATAGCGGGGGGAGTTGCTTTAATCGTGACGGGTGTTCAGTGGTCTTCTGCTGCTCGTTTCGTCTCAGGTTGTGTGCTCATACCCGTAGGTCTGCCAGCTTTTATCATCGGGTCCGTAGCGATGTATGGCTATGCCTCTCGTGAATATGATGTGAAAGACCCCTCTCAAAAACAAGTGCTAGAAGCCTTTGATGAGCGAGAAAACGCTCAGGAAGGGCAGATAGATCAAAAATGGAGGAGCTGGTTCGGAGAAAATTATGGTCGACATTTTGTGGATTTTATCCTAGAACATCAGAGTGTAGATGCTCCATTAACAGAGTCTTGGATATCCATTCTTCATAGAAGAGCCGGGTGCTCTGATGCTCCATTCCTGTTTCGAAAAGGATTTTGGAAGAATCCATCACAAGAAAGTCTTAAAGGGGTATCGCTGCTAGATGCGACTCTGTTTTTTCAACATGCAGATCCACAATCTTATATCAATGTATCAGTACATTTTAATGCTTGCTATACTCAGAATAGAAAGAGCATTACAGAATCACCAATTGTGCATGCATTGGCTGCAAATCCTCCTCCAACGGAAGTTATGCAAATACTGGCGGGGTCCTTATCTAAAGATTTTATACAGGCGATGATCAATTTAACTGAAGATGCATCTGATGCTCGGACTCAATGGACAAGATTACAAGAGAAGCAAGCAAAGATCGATGAGACATACGTGTTGTCCCCTCGTCAAGAGTAAAATAACGAGAGAGCTCCCTAGCAAAAGAGCAGCCTCATCAAAATTAGGGGATTTCAAGATCTGTATAGGCGAGAGTCCTCCACATTCCCTTCCGATTGGGATGGGCTGTGGGGATTTCCTTGCGCTTTATAATAAAGAATATACAGCCTAGAAATGGGTTAAGAGCGTTAAAATTTCTCTTGCAATATATTCATGAATAATTTACAATTTAGGTTTTACCCAGGAGATATATGAGTCAACGGGTTATTGAGAGATACGGGCCGTTATTCGATTGCCCACCCATTAAAAAATTTGTGGAAAATGAGAAGCGCAAGGAGCTTTTTGGCAGAGTATTCAGTGTGGCCTTTGGGGTGATTGGAGTTGTGGGGAGTGTAGCCGGGGGAGTTGTTTTAATCGTGACGGGTGCTCAGGGGTCTCTCTCTGTTGCTCGTATTGTCTCGGGTTCTTTGCTCATACCCGTAGGTCTGCTGGCCTTTATCAAGGGATCCCAAAAGCTGTTTCAATGTGCCAAGCGAGATAAGTATAAATTCCCCACTGAAGAACAGGCGTTACAAGCCTTTAATGCGCGAAAAGATGCTGGGACAGGGAAGGTAGATCAAATATGGCAAGAGTGGTTCAAAGAAAAATGCTATGGGTATGGTCGACAGTGTGTGCATTCTATTCTAAAACTTCAGAATGCAGAGGCTCCATTAGAAGAGCCTTGGATATCCATTCTTCATGAAAACGAAGTTGATGATTCTCTATCCCTGTTTCGAAGAGGATTTTGCAGGGATCCCAGATACATTGTTAAAAAGATATCACCGCGAGATGCAGCTCTGTTTTTTCAAAATGCAGATCTACGATCTTATATCAATGTGTTATTATGTCTTAATACTATGTATGTTCACAAGCAAAACAGCGTCGTAGGATTATGCATTATGCATACATTGGCTGCAAATCCTCCTAGAGAAGAGGAAGTTATGCAAAAGCTGGCGGAGTCCTTATCTTCAGGGTTTATACAGGTGATGATCAATTTGGCTGCACGTAATGTTCTGGGTCAATGGAGAAAATTACAAGAGAGGCAGGCAGAGGTCGCTAAGATATACTTGTTGCCCCCTGACAAGCCTCTTCAAGACCAAAAAAAGGGATAGTTTGTATGAGAGACAAGCTTATTGATAGCTATGGGCCACTATTGAAGTACCCGCCTGTTGAAGAATTTGTAAGGAAACAGGATCGTAAAGAGACTTTTTTCAAGGTAATGAGTGTAGCTCTTGGGGTGATTGGGGTTGGGGGAGGCGTAGGAGTTGGGATCTTTTGCATTATAAGGGGTGTCCAGACGGGACGTGCCTTTTTTTTCATTATAGGCTCTCCAATAATACCCGCAAGTCTAGTGGGGTTTATCATTGCATCAGTGGTGGGTTATAGAGCAGCTAATGAGTATAATCGTGATTTACGCCCAACTTTAGATGAAATAGAAAAGGCATTTCGGCATCGACAAGATCGAGAGAATGGAAAAATAGATACGGATTGGAAGGAGTTTTTAACGAGGAACTCTTTAAAACCAAAAGATCTTGAGGCTCTTATAAAAAGTGATATTGGGCAGGCTCCTCGACTATCCGATGATTGGAAAGTCATTTTACATCGCAGATCTCATCATACTAATTTATTTTTGTTTGAGCGGGGATTTTGTGGAAAAATATGGGCCCCTTTTGACCAGCAACAGTTCTCTGATATGACAGTAGACTGCTTGAATCTTTTTTTTCAATTTGCGGATAAAGAATCCTATCTCAATGTATTTCAATATCCTGGGAGTCGTCGCCACGAGCTAGCGCAAGCATTGGCTATGAGTCCACCACGTGCTGAAGTTGAATTGAGCAAAGTTTCACACATATTTAACAGCGACTATGTGCAAAAGATAATAGAGTTCATTCCTACTGATTCTTCTCAAAAAGCTCAATGGCAAGCTGTAAAGGATCAATTAGTCGCAAAGGAAGCAAAGGAAGCAGAAGAGCTGGATGAAAGCTCAGAAGATGGTGAGTAGTAACCTGAGTTTGAGGGAGAAAAACCCAAAACTCAGGTTAGTAAATTAGGAGAGCAGGTATGAGTGAAACAATAAAGGCAAAATTAGGGCCTATGTGGGAGTATCTATCGGCTAAAAAAACTGCTGAGAAGCGGAGGTAGTTTGTATGAGACAAGAGTTTATTGATAGCTATGGGCCGCTATTGAAGTACCCGCCTGTTCAAGAAGTTATAAAGAAACGAGGGCATCAGGAGACTTTTTTCAAGGTATGTAGCGTGGCCTTTGGGGTGATTGGAGCTGGGGGGAGTATAGCCGCGGGAGTTGTTTTAATCATGACAGGTGCTCATCGTCATATCGTTTTGAGTTCTTTGCTCATACCTGCAGGTCTACTTCTGTTTGTCGTTGCATCCGTACTTGGTTATGCAGCAACTGATGAATCGTATCGTAACATACAAGGCCCCTCGAAGGAACAAGTGCAAGAGGCATTTAGAGAGCGAGGAGGCCCTCGTAAAGGGGAAATAGATGCAGAATGGAAGCAATACCTAGCTCGCAGGCCGCATTATTTGGGCAGCCAGGACTCCTTGGATTTCTTGAATTCTGCTGTAAGAGACGAGAATACAGGGGGTAACTTATCGGATGATTGGAGAGAGCTGCTGCATAGCGTATCTCTGAGTTTTGACACATTCTTGTTTAAAGAAGGATTTTATGGGAAGCGATGGGCTCAGCAAGAGAGGCGCACTAGCTTCGATTCGAATGCGATTAGGAAGGTAAGTCCTCTGCTCTGCAAACGGGTAGAGATAAACTGCTTTTTTGAAAGCGCTGATAAAGAGTCCTATATCTATTTATTAACATATCTTAATAATGTAAACGGGGAGCTCCTTGAGCAGTATCCTGACGTGATGCGTTCATTGACTTTAAGGCCACCGATAGAGGGTGTAGAGGAGTTTTTATCTTCAGAGTTCGTTCGAAGGGCGATCAGCCACTCTGAAGAGGGATCTAAGGCTCGATCTGCATGGGAGGATCTATTGCGAAGAGTAAACAAGTTGGATGAGACTCCAGAACGGCAAAAAAAGGCACGGACAAGGGCGTTGGCGCAAGAACTAGGTGAGCTTGAAAAAAGGCAGAGAGTGGTGAAGGATGAACTAGACAAATTGAGGGGGGTTGACGAGTCTTTGCGGAAGATGGAAGAAAGAGTCAAAAGAAGGGCTGCTCTTCCAAAACAGGGCAGAGTTCTCGAAGGAGGGTCGAAATGAGTTCAGAGGTGGTGAGGGAAAAATTTGGGCCTATAGCGGAATATCCACCGTTTAGAAGGCTTTTAGAGAAACGGGATCGTAACGAGACTGTTTTCAAGGTGATGAGTGTAGCTATTGGGATGATTGGAGTTGGGGGGAGTTTAGCTGGGGGAATTGTTTTAATCGTGACGGGTGCTCAAGGGTCCTCTCTCGCTCGTATCCTCTCAGGGTCTTTCCTCATACCCGTAGGTTTACCTGTTTTTGCCATTGCAGCAGTAGAAAATTATCGAAACACTCGTGACCATTATCGTTCTACGTTAGATACATGCCTTTCGATCGAACAAGCGCAAGAAGCATTTAGAGCGCGAGGAGGCCCTCGTAGAGGGGAAATAGATACACCATGGAAAAGCTTCCTAGCTTATCGTCCGCGTTGTTTGGGAACTTGGAACACTTCGGAGTTCTTCCATGCTACTATACCGGAAGAGAATCAAGATCTTGACTTATCGGATGATTGGAGAGAGGTGCTTCATAACGTGTCTTGGTATTTTGACAAATTCTTGTTTATAAGAGGATTTTATGGAAAGCGATGGGCGGGGAGTGGTAGCGGCGATCCGAGTACGGGTAAGCTAAACACTCCTTTATTGTGCACACGGGAAGAGATAGACTCCTTTTTTAACAAGGCCGACACGAAATCTTATACCAGTTTATTAAAATATCTTAATAATGTGGATGATGAGCTCCTTAAACAGCACCCTGACATGATGCGTGCGTTGCTTGCACGTCCACCGAGAGCAGAAGAAGTTAAGTTTTTTTCTTTAGAGTTCGTTCAAAAGGTGATTGGCTACTCTGAAGAGGGATCTGAGGCTCGATCTGCATGGGAACGTATCTTGCAAGAAGTAATCGAATTAGAGGGGACTGAGCCAGAACGGATAAAAGCAGCACGGATAAGGGCGTTGGCGAAAGAACGAGATGAGCTTAAAGAAAGGCTGAGAGTGGTGCAAGGCGAATTGTATGAATTAACGGGGATCGTCGAGGTTTTGCGGGAGATAGGAAAGAGAACCAGGGAAAGGGCAGCTCTTCAAGAACAGAGGAGAGCTCCTCCCTCATGAGTCGCACTTGCGAAGCCTGAGATAGAAAAAGAGAAGCGTCATCAAAATGAGGGGGATCCCAAGATCGGTATAAAGGAGAATCCCCGTATTCCCCTCAGAATAATTCTTCGAAATAAGCGCATCTATCAGATGGTTAATCCCATCGCCAAAAAGCCAGATAGAGACCGCTATCACAGTCGCTGTCCAAAAATGGCCTCGAAACCAGATACACAAAATCCCCACAATCCCAAACGCTAAATTAACATTCGCCATCTCCTGCTGAAAGGGGCTAGCCGGCCATCCATTGTAACTGGCCACCGTATGGGCCATAAAGGTCAATCCAAAAAAGGCCAAAAATCCCAGTATACCCACGTTAAATACCAGCTGATAAAGAAGAAGCAGTTTGATAATTCTAAAAGGGGTTCGAGGATAGTCTCTTAAATTAAAATGAATGATAAATCCCAAGAAACTAAATGCAAATATGATAAAAAATATAAACATTATTCGTTTCTAAACTTTTGAAACAGGTTCAAGGCCTCTATCCCCCCAAATACAAGAGGTAATTCTAACGCCTCTTGGCAGCTCATCCAGCGCGCCTCTGCACATTCATCTTCACAAAGAATCAGAGAGGGAGCCTCAGTAAAAAGAGCGTGAAAACTGTAATAGGTATAGTCCATGTTTTCTAATCGGATAAAAAGGGTGCTGATAGGATGCACAGTGAGATGATCAAGCCGCACGCCAATTTCCTCATAAATCTCTCTTAAGACTGCACTTTTGGGATCCTCCCCAGGCTCAACCTTACCAGCCGGCATCCCCCACCGATTCCCTTGCGTTTTATGGGCTGGACGTTTCAGAAACAGAATGCGCCCCTGATATTCACAATAACATCCTGCAGCCTCCATCGATGAGGCAAAATGGGGGGGCGGGGTAGTAAAAACAGTATAATCCACTAAAAACCCAGGTTAAAAACTCATTCTTAATTGAGCAGCTTTCGTATCGCTCAACCATTGTCCATGTTTCATTAAATAGGTAACCTGAATTTTGGCAATCTCCTCATCAAGTTGGCAAGGTAGCTTTTCAGCCGCTGAGTAGTGAAAGCTGATACACTCAATTCCAAGCTCCTTCATAGTGGTTTCAACCGATTCAATATAAGAGAGTTTATCATCAATAAACAGCACCTTTTTGGGTCTCCAAGAGAGCTTTTCAAGAAAAGCTTTTAAGATATCCCCTTTAGGATGGTCAGAGGTAAAGAGAATCCCCCCCTTAAAAGTGGGGTTAGAGCACATCTCTTTTTGGGTGGGAAATTCCATGAGCTCATGGTGAGGAAAGGCGGGAGTGAAATCAAGATCTAAGGATTTTAACTCATGGATTCTCCAGTCAGCCATATTTTCAATATGGCCCAATTTCCCAGAATCAGCTGCGGTGAGCGCAATGGTGGGAATTTTGCGTGCATGAAGAGATTTAATTAAATCAGGTGCTTTGGGATCCACTAAAATAGACTCTTTTTGTAATAACACCTTACTAAAAAGAAGCTCCTCCTGATCCTGCTGTCCCGAAGGAAGCATTTGAGTAAATTTCTTCACAAATGCACGCCCACAGGGACGAAGGATTGCATCTTTTGGCACAATGAGTGTATCATCCACGTCAAAAAGGACAAGAGCATCCTCATTCAATTTTTCAACCTCTTCTTCAAATCGACAGAGATCATCTACAACTAGAATATCTGGTAATGCAGGGGAAGAAATTGAGAGGAGAGAAAATAAAATGTTTCTAAACTTAAACATGAATAACCTTTTTAAGAATGATAATAGAAAAAACATTGCCCGTAAAGAGGAATAATTTATGTATAGACTTACTGAGATAGATTTTGCTCGTCTTTCTCAATATTCTGATGTTAATGTACTTGTAGCAAAAGAAAAGGGTTTATTCAAGAGCCTTTTATGTAAACTCAAAATAAGCTGTCACTTACATTCTCTATGGCAGACGCGGCAGGTATGGGATTCTCTTGTTTCTCAAGATAAAATCAAGTGGACACCTCGTAAAGCTTTAACAATTGGAATAGTGCAAGATATTCAGAGGGCTTTTTCCGATGCGATTACCTATTCAGGACGAGGAGCCTCTCCCGATTTGGCAGAAGAGAGCCCCTCTTTTGCTAAACAGGCGATGGATTATCTATTATGTAGGCGTGCTCGATTGCCAGAGGGAAAGATTTTAACTGTTCTGATAAGGAAACGAGATCCCCATCTATTTGGCGCTCTTTTTGAAGAATGGAAAAGAGCCATGGAAGAGAGTTGCACAACAGGATCCGATCCTTTTGTGATTCAGGCATTTATAGGAAATCTATTGACTCTTCTTCCTTATACGTCTCCCCCGGTAGGAGCTTCCCTGAAGATTCCCATTTATCGGGAGGGAGCGTGGACATTAATTTCTTATACAATTGAGCAAAAATTTTATTTAACTCCCGAATGGTATTCGGAACCCCTTCCGGCTTATGGGTTAGTTTCCGCGGAGGCTCCTTCTATTTTGACATTTCAGGGATCCACTTTTCCTGCGGGAGAGGGGTTTATGGCAGCGCTGTTGGCAGATTTTACGCTTGGCTGTTCCGTGGGTTATCTGCCTGCCCGGTGGGGTCATGGTAAAGTGAAAGAGTGGTTAACAAGACAGGAGGATGTCCAAGGATATGGGGTGAGTTTAGGGGGGGCGATTGCTCTTCGGATTGCGCATTTATATAAGGGTCATTTTTCTGCAGTCCATGCTTTCAATGCTCCAGGAACATTACCCCATCAATCTCTACATTTTGACAACCTGCCTGTTTATTTTTATAGTCAATGGAATGATCTTGTCTCCTCGACAGGCCTGCTTCCGACTGGGGAGAGTGTGCGGGCTTTTCGTGTATTGAGAGAGAAGCAGGATCATTTTGCCAAGTGCCATAATGTAAGTTATAGTGGATCTGAGCAAGTAACGTACATGCTCACGACACCTAAGTTTGAAAATGGAAGGATTACGCGGATTGCATTGACGATTTTACATGGCTTAGGGGCGCTTATTTTGTTCCCCTTCTTTTTGCTGCATCTTCTCTATCGGCTGGTAAGGTGGGCAGTTCTCTCCCTTGTTAAGGCAATTGGGGAAGAGGAAACGATTACACCCCAACAGGAGGCTTAATCGACAACAGCTAGAATGAGAGGGCAATCTTCTGAGCAAGTAGCTTGGCTCTTTCCAAAGCCTCTGGCTTCTTTGCAGGATCCAACGTGGGTTCAATGAGAATGGTTTCAAACTGTTGAAAACCGATAAAACCTAAAATGGTTTTCATATAGTTGACCTGCATATCCAACCCCTCTCCACCAGAGCCTGGGCCATATGCTCCCCCTCGTGCACAGATCAGAACCACCTTTTTTCCTGTCACAAGCCCCTTATACCCCTCCTGAGGGGAAAAAGAGAAGGTGTAGGTAGGTTGCACTAAGAGATCGATATAATGTTTGAGTTTATAGGGGATGCTAAAATTCCACATAGGGAGAGAAAATACATATTTATCCCCACTTTTAAACTCTGCAATGATCTCTTCAATGGCGGCCCACGCCTTTTTCTGCTGCGGTGTGGGAGATTTACCATGCATGATAGCATATTTTGCCTCAATGATATCCCCATCAAAGGAGGGAAGCTCTTTATGCCACAAATCAAGGACAGTTACCGTATCTTGAGAATGGATTTTACGGTATTCCTCTAAAAAAACGTGAGCCTCTTCAATGGAGGAGGACCGCTCTTTTCTAGGAGAGGCTTCAATATAGATGAGTTTTGTCATGAATACAAATTATTCCTATGCTATTAAAATGTCATGCAAAAAATATGTAGAGGTATGCTCATCCTCTGTTTGACCCTACTTGTGGGATGTCACTCTTGGCGTCGTGCAGAATTTCTCCCTCTTCCTGAAACTGCCCTTGCGATTGCTCAAGATGAGGCAAACGCACATCCTCTCTTTACAGGAGCGGATTGGGTTCCCTCTGACTGGTGGATGATCTTTGAAGATGCACAACTTGCGCAATTGATGGAGAGTATGCTTGTGCATAACCCGACGCTTCAGGCAGCTTATACAACCGTTCTTCTTGCCACCTCCGTTGCAGAAAGAGTGAGAGCCTCTCTTCTGCCTAATATTAACCTAGGAGGGGATGTAGGACGTCAAAAATTAAGTGAAACAGGGGTCATTCCTTTTGATCTGATTAATGTACCTGTTTCTCCAGGAGTTTTTATTCCCGAATATTTTACCCAATATGAGACTCAACTGACTCTGAGCTATAACTTTGATATTTGGAAAAAAAATCGCAATACATTACGGGCAGCTTTAAGTGAAGTGCAGGCAGATCTTGCAGATGCCGCTTTCACCCGTCTGGAGCTGACATGTGCGATGGCTCAGATTTATTACCAAATTCAGACGCTCTATCGTTTACAAGAGATCAGACAAACAGCCGTGGATAATAGAATAAAATGGCTGGAAATAGTAGGAGAAAAAGCCAAATTTATCGAGACGGAAACTGCTGTAAATAGAGCTGAGATGTATCTGGCAGAGGCAAGGGGGGCTCTCTTGCAGGTTCAAGAGGAAATAGAGGTTAAAGAGCACCAACTGAAGGCCTATTTAGCAGGCTCTTTTGAAGAACAAATCTGCGACGTGGAAATAGCAAGTCAGCCCCTTCCTTTAGTTCCTCTTCCCTGTGAACTTCCTTTACATCTCATCGCTCATCGACCAGATATTATCTCTCAACTCTGGATGATAGAGTCTGCAGGAAAACTGATCGATGTGGCAAAAGCTGGATTTTATCCTGATTTTAATCTTGCCGCTCTCTTCGGTTTTCAAACGATCCATTTCCATGAACTTTTTCGTTGGCCCAGCACCTACTTTAATGTTGATCCCGCCGTTACTCTCCCCATTTTTGATGGGGGACGCCTTCTTGCTAACTTACATCGCAGTGAAGTGAGTTATGATTTGGCGATTTTAGAATATAATCAACGGGTTTTGAATGCGGTAAAAGAGGTTTTGGATGGACTTTCTGTATTGCAAAATGAGCAGGCTCAGTTTGAAGAGAGTCGGAAGATCTTTATCTCTCAGGAGAAGAATTTGAAGCTTGTGGCTCTTCGTTTACAAAACAGTATTGATTCGACGATGGACTATCTCAGTAGTGAACTTGCCACATTGATTGTAGAGGATCAGATGGTGAGAGCACAGGGGCGAGCCATTCAAGCGGTGGTTGGCCTGATGCGAGCTTTAGGGGGTGGATACAGCAGTTCTTCTCCAACAGTATGAAAGGCTGCTTGGAAGCCGTGGAGATATATGTGCTCTCCAGGCGCGTTGCACGGGAGGCACTACATATGTACCCACTGAATGTCCCAAGAATAGTCCAAAATTAAATCCTGTAATAGCGACATAGATCGGGGAGGAGTGGCATCTCATATGGTCGACAAGGATGGCAGCATTGGCAACAAGACCAATAGGGGGCGGCAACCTGACCCCGGTTAATTGTTCTAAGAAGCCTTGAGAGCAGCCGATAGAGCCTTGTGTTTGAGGTTGAATTTTTTTACTCAAAGTTAAACCGAGACCGATGACAAATCCCCCTGCTGTAAAATAGGCACACAGCTTGGGGGAGCTATAGAAGGCAAAAGCGACGAGAGCCACGAGGCAGATTTTCTCGAGGATATTCATGGCTTGTTTAAATTTTTCATTTTGATAAAAAGGAGGAGGAGGAGGGTCGGATTGGCAGCACGGTGGTGCAGTTGGATTTGTTTCTGCCATATAGTGTTGATCTCCTTTCAATAGATTTATTTTGGAGGTCAAGCTATAGCAAGAACAATTTTACTTCAATGTTTTTTTGACGGTTGCTGTTGAGTAAGCACATGATGGAGCCGTTCTTTGATGGAAACAGGAGAAACTCTCCTCACCCACTGAAAAGGATCCCCTATCTTCCCATATTGAATGTTAGTCAGTGTCTCATAAAGCTGCGCAACAATAGGTCCTACCCTCTTCTGATTGATTTCAAGCGTCTCGCCCTTGTAACTTAAACTTCCAACAGGCGTGATCGCCGCCGCCGTTCCACTACAGAAAACCTCTTTGATTTTCTGAGAACGCACCTCTCTCATAAGCTCATGAATATCAATTTTACGCTCCTCCGCTCGCCATCCAAGAGAGGGGATGAGTTTTAAGATAGAATCCCTTGTGATCCCATGCAAAATAGAACCCTCAAGAGGGGGAGTCACAATCCGATCCTCATAAACGAAAAATATATTCGTCGCTCCCGCCTCCTCAATATAGCGTCTATGCACCCCATCAAGCCACAAAACCTGATCAAATCCCTTTTTCTTCGCCTCCACACCAGCTTTTAAGGAGCTCGCATAATTGCCCCCCGTTTTCGCCTCCCCTGTTCCCCCTACCATAGCTCGAATGTATTGATCCTCAACCATCACAGCAATAGGGTTAAATCCTGAAGTGTAGTAGGGACCCACAGGGGAGAGAATAATATAAAAATAATAGTGGTTCGCAGCTCTCACCCCTAAAAAGGGATCCACCGCAATCATAGTAGGACGAATATAAAGAGAGGTCCCCGCCATTGAGGGAACCCACTCTCTTTCAAGATATACCAATTCTTGAACCGCTTGAAGGAAAAATGGTTCGGGCACTTCAGGCATACAGAGACGATCGGCAGAAAGATTGAACCTACGCCCATTCATCTCAGGGCGAAATAGTAAAATCTCCCCCGCTTGAGAACGGTAGGCTTTTAACCCCTCAAAAATCTCCTGGCTGTAATGGAAAACAAGGCAAGAGGGATCCAAGACAAAGGGCTCATAGGGTTTGATCTGCGCATTAAACCAACCCCTGTCCGCTCGCCATTCAGCAAAAAACATCCTGTCAGTAAAAACCTGACCAAAACCTAACTTAGATTCATCAGAGACTTTTGCTTTTTGCTTATCTTTCGGCAAAGGAAGAATTTTGATTTCCATGAAAGCATTATAGCAAATTTGCTAATTAGCGTCTGCCAAACTCTCTCAAAATCCTAAAGTGAGACCTCACCGCCGCGATAAAAGAGGGCTGCTTATAGTAGGGAATACCAAACTCCTTCGCTGTCCTCTCCACTATAGGAGAAATTTTGCTTAAATGAATATGGCAGTACTGAGGGAAAATATGGTGTTCTACTTGAAAATTAAGGCCACCAAAGAAAAATTTTACTACAGGATTATGAGTAGCAAAGTTAGAAGTCGTTGCAAGCTGGTGCTTTACAAAATTTTCTTCCATGTTTCCCTCCTCATCAGGTAGGGGAAAAGAGACCCCATCCACAATGTGTGCAAGTTGGAAAACAGTCGTTAAGGTTACCCCGGCTGTTGCTAAATAGGCAAGGTAACAGAGTAGGGTCTGCCACCACATAAGAGGCAAAACCATTATAGGAAGGGCGATAAAGAGGAAAATATGCACACACTTAAAAGAGGCCATCATGAAAAATTCAAAGGCAGAGGGATTTTTAGGGTCTTTTCCCCAACTTTTCACCACCCGATACATTCTCCTAAAGTCTGAAAAATAGACCCATTTCATGAGGTTAAGAGCATAAAGAAAGGGGGCATAGATATGTTGAAAGCGATGAAAAGAATGACGAGGAGCCTCAGGGCAGACACGTAATAAGATGGGAACATCTAAATCTGCATCATGGTGAATAATATTTGTAAAGGTATGATGGTCAACTACATGCTCCTTTTTCCAGTAAAAGGAACTTGCTCCAAAAAGATCCATAAAAAAACCTAAAAGACGGTTCACTTTAGGATTAGAAGCATAAGCTCCATGAAGAGCATCATGAGAGATATTCATGGTGCCTACAGAAATAAAAAAACCGAGCAAGATAAAGAGTCCAAGAGTGGTTAGGCCTCCACCTAAGGCAGATAGGATAGCCGTATAGGTCATGGCAACCAAACTCATCCAAAAAATAGATTTTACATACATAAAAGCATTTGCTTTATGTGATAATCGTCTGTTTTTAAAATAGGAGTTAACTCTCTCTCTAAGAACAGAAATAAAATCGCATTCTTTTTTGTTAAAAGATATTTTCTTTGACTCTACTCGCATAACTAGCTACGTCCCTCAGCCGCTAAAATTACTTGATGTTAACCTATTTGTCAAATCAGATTATTTCTCTGAGAGTCAATAACCTTCTGCATTATCTCTTAATTGTATATTATTAAATTGATTAATTATTTATTAAATAATAAAATTACATACAGTTTGTTAAGGTGAAAATTGAAAAAGAAAGAAAAAGAAAATATTTTATATAAAATTGAAAATTTGATTTTTCGATATGATTTAGGAAAAGAAAAAGTTGAGGCGATACGCAATTTAACCTTTGATATTCCGGCCCATTCTTTTATCACTCTTTCGGGTCCTTCTGGATCTGGAAAATCTACGCTTCTTAATTTGTTAGGGTTGATTGAGCCGATTCAGAGGGGAAGAATTTTATTCTTAGGAAAGAATCTTGATCATCTTAAGGAGTCTGAAAAAAATGAGATTAGAAAACATAAGATTGGATTTATATTTCAGCAGTTTCATCTGATTCCTGTTTTGACGGTAGAGGAGAATGTCGCCTATTTTTTGATTAGGCAGGGGATAAATAGGAGAGAGGTGAGAGAGCGGGTCAAGGAGGCTATAGAAGCGGTTGGGTTATGGGATCATCGGAAGAAAAAACCCTCTCAACTTAGTGGGGGGCAGAAACAGAGGGTAGCTATTGCGCGTGCGATTGCTAAAAAACCTGAAGTGATTATAGGGGATGAGCCTACGGCAAGTTTAGATCAAAAGACAGGACATGAGATCATTGAAATTTTAGTGAAGATGGTTATGAGCTACAAGACCTCTATTATTTTGACGACGCACGATCCTATGGTGCAAACCTATTCTCAACAAAATTTTCATCTTCAAGATGGTCAGCTCATATTAGGATAGAATATGTGGTTTTTTCTCCCCTTTAGAAATCTTTTTCGTAACTGTAGAAGAACATGCGCCATTTTACTTACGATTGGAATGGGAGCAGGGGTTTTATTTTCTTTTGATGGATTTATCAATGGGGTTTTAACTGAGTATAGGGAGACTACGATCCACTCTCATTATGGATATGGTCAGATTAATAGAAAAGGGTATCGAGAGATGGTGTATGAGAGACCGACGGATCATTGGATGGGTAACTGGAATCGGTTAAATCACTTTCTTTTAGACCAAAAGGGGGTCACAGGCATTTTTCCTCGTGTGAGTTTTTCAGCTCTTTTATCTAAGGGAAATACGACGATTAGTGGGGAGGGGCAAGGGGTTGATGCGGAAAAAGAGGCCAGTTTTTTCGATAGCTTGAACGTAGAAGAGGGGCAAACTTTATATAAGCAGGAAAATGGGATTCTTTTAGGTAAGGGACTTGCGAAGGCTCTTCATGTAAAGCCTGGAGACTCTGTGACGGTGACTGCAACCTCTGTGAAGGGGGCGATTAATAAGGCGAAGTTTACTGTGATAGGTATTTTTAATACAGGCGCAGCTGATTTTGATGGTCGCATTTTTCGCGTGCAACTTAAAGAGGCTCAAAATCTTTTAAATACGAATAAGATCGAGACAGTTTCACTGGGGCTTCGAAATTTATCTGATTGGAAATCTGTGGCATCTGCAATAGAGCAGACATTTCCGCAATTAGAGGCGACCTCATTTGATGTTTTGGATAAGATTTATTATCAACATTCGGTGGACTGGTTGAATGCGCAGTTTAAAGTGGTGCAGGTGATTATTTTATCGATTGTGCTTTTGGGGATTTTTAATACAGTGTCGGCGGCTATTTTGGAGAGGAAGCAGGAGATTGGGAATTTGAGGGCTAATGGGGAGTCTGTGTTTCAGATTATGCAATTGATTTTAACAGAGGGGTTTATTTTAGGTGTTTTGGGTACAGCATTTGGTCTTGGTCTTTCCTATTTTGTTTTAACTTTGTTTGTAGATGGGGGGATTCGGATGCCTCCTGGTCCTGGGCAGACGAGTCAATTTTTGGTGAGATTTCGTTTTGAGTGGTACATGTTATTGCTTCCTTTTATATTGAATATAGCATCGGCGTTAGTGGCCTCTTTTTTTGCGGGTATTCGTGTTGCCAGGATGGCTATCGCGGACGCGCTCCGCTCCTATTAATTCCTCATTTTTTCTTTCATTTAAATACTTAGCTTGTTAGAATATACGAAATTTGGTATAGTTATGATAAGACAGGGAAGGAAGTTAGAGTACATCTCCTCTAGTAAAAAGGATTTAGGAAAACTCCCGTGTACACAGTGAGATTTGAAAAAGCTGTGTATGTCTTGCATGTTTTCAAAAAGAAGAGTAAGAAGGGGGTGGCAACTCCTAAACAAGATATTGAGCTTATCAAGACAAGGTTAAAAGCAGCTGAAGTTCATTATAAGGAACATTTTAGGGATAAGAAAAAAAATGAAAAATGAAATCATAGAAAGTTCTGGAAATATTTTTGAAGATTTAGGCTTTCCTGATGCTGAGGAAGCTCAAGCCAAGTCTAAGCTTGCGCTAGAGATCTTTCTTATCATCAAAAGAAAAAAGCTGACTCAAAAAGATGCTGCAAAAATCATGAAGACAGATCAGCCTCATGTGTCTGATATCTTGAGAGGCAAATTATCTAAGTTCACAATAGATCGGCTTTTGCGTTATCTTTTGCATTTAGGTAAGGATGTAGCAATCAAAATCCAGACACGAAAAAGTAGAATATCTAGAATCTATGTGAATGATCATCGGAAACGACCACCTGTTGCCGCAAAAGCAGTGTCAAAAAGCTCCGCCAGAACTAACCGATCCAAAAAGTTATAGTCGACTCTTGATGAACCTTTTGAGTGTGTCAGTAAGCGTTTTTGACGCCGCTTCCTCATCGCATACAAGAGGAATATCCACATATTCAAAGTTCTCTAAATCTGTCTTAAAACGAATCCGAGCAATCACCTTAATGTAAGGGTTTAAGTGCTGAATCGTTCGAATCATATTTTTCGTCGCCTGAAAGTCAGGAATGGTAATCACAATCAACTGTGTATTTTCTAACTGCGCCTTTTCTAAAAGCTGTGGCTGCGCCGCATCCCCATAAAGCGCCTCAAAATGGGCCTCCTTTAATTTAGAAATCACATCAATATCACGATCTACAACCATCACATGATACCCCTGTTCTCTTAAACAGATGACTGCTGATTGACCGATCGGTCCATATCCAATCACGAGCGCCTTGGGTTTCATCACCTCAACTTCAGGCTCACCTTCTTCCATGATAGGCCCTGTAGCAACACGTAGAGAGGATTTCTTAAAAACTCGCTTGGCAATCCAGGGTTTTAAAATCTGAAATAAAAGAGAGTTAAAAGCTATGCTCACAACCGAACAGGCAACAAGAATATCATAAGCATTATCTGGTAGAATTTTAAGTCGATTTCCCTCCTCTACAAGAATATACGAATATTCACCTACTTGACCAATGGCAATAGCCACAACCAGTGCGGTTGCGGCTGGATATTTAAAAATTTTCACAATGGAGAAGGCAAGAGTGGTTCTCAACACAAGAATG
>JABDCM010000012.1 GCA_013288105.1 Chlamydiota bacterium | reverse complement strand
TAACTGACGCATTGCGTACAAGATACGTCTCTGCGAGGGTTTCATCCCATCACGAGCATCAGGAAGCGCTCGAGAAATAATCACAGACATCGAATAGCGCAGATAACTCTCTTGCATCTCATCTTCGAGATTGCGGCTGACAACAATTTCATTTTTATTCAAAGACATAGGATTCCTAAATATCTAGATTTTCGACGGCAAGAGCGTGACTCTCAATAAAGGCACGACGCGGAGGCACCTCCTCCCCCATTAACATAGTAATCGTATGATCTGTAGCAATCAGATCAGGAAGAACCACTTGCAGAAGCGTCCTATTTTCAGGATTCATGGTCGTATCCCAAAGCTGATCTGCGTTCATCTCCCCAAGACCCTTGTAACGTTGAATCTCAATTCCCCGTCTTCCCTGCACTCTTAAAAATTCAATCAACTCTTTTAACGTATAACACTCATGATTTGTCTCTTGATCTGCTCTCACTTCAAACAGTTTTCCCTCTGCAAGAATGTAACGATTTAAAGTTAACGCAAACTGCTTTAAACGCTCTTCTAGAGAGAGAAGCCCCTCTTTTTTATATAATTCCGCATAGGTAAGAGGACGCGCGCGAAAATGGAGAAGCGCTTCCCTCTTTTCCTCCTCCGTATACGAAGAGAGAGAGGTCTCATAACTAAGCTTTTGTTCCTCCTCAGATGAGCGAACAATATCTGCAAACTCCTCTTCCGAATAGACAAGTAGATCCTTGCCATGAGCAGAAATAAGATAACGGGGATACTCTCCTGCCCCATTTTTATTTTCTAAAAACTCTCGGAAAGCAACAGCTTTTTTCTCGACGGAAGAGGCAAAATGTTCAACATCCGTAATAAGCCTGATCAGCTCTTTTAACTCTTCCTGAGATAATTCTTTCTGAGTTCTAGAATCCGTTACTTTGATATCTTTTGTGCCCAGTTCCAATAAGTACTCATCCATCTCCCGTTCTGATTTGATGTAACGAAACTCTTTTTTTCTAGAGACTTTAAATAAAGGAGGTTGTGCAATATAAATATAATTATTTTCGATAAGAGCGGGCATATGGCGGTAGAAAAAGGTCAGAAGCAGGGTCCGGATGTGAGAACCATCCACATCAGCATCGGTCATGATAATGATACGATGATAACGTAGCTTTTCAATATTAAAGTGGTCTGCTCCAATTCCACACCCTAAAGCGGCAATAATGGTCCCTACCTCCTGGTTTTGAAAAATTTTCTGAAGACGGGCCTTTTCGACGTTTAAAATTTTACCACGGATGGGCAGAATCGCCTGAAATTTACGATCTCTACCCATTTTAGCAGAGCCACCCGCTGAATCTCCCTCCACGATATAGATCTCACACTTTTTGGGATCTCTTTCTAAACAATCGATCAATTTGCCGGGTAGACGTGCACTGTCTAAAGCGGTCTTTCGTAAAGTCAGTTCTCGAGCCTTTTTAGCAGCTTCGCGCGCCTGCGCTGCCAAAAACACTTTATCAACGATGGTGCGTGCAACTTGAGGATTTTCATCGAGGAAAATGGCCAGCTCTTCGCCTACGATTTGCTGAACAATTGACCCTACATCACTATTGCCTAAGCGCTGCTTGGTCTGCCCCTCAAATTGCGGATTGGGAACTTTAACTGAAATGACGGCAGTAAGCCCCTCCCTCATATCCTCTCCACCAATACTAATCTTCTCATTTTTCAAAAGATTATGCGATTTGATGTACTGGTTAAGGACGCGTGTTAAAGCGGAAGAAAAGCCTGTAAGGTGAGTTCCCCCCTGTCTTGTAGGAATATTGTTTGCATAAGAATAAATGGTTTCTGTGTATCCATCATTCCATTGCATAGAGACCTCAAATTCAATAGGTCCATCATCCCCCTCTTTTGCCCCTTTGAAATAGACAGGGGAGGGAAAAAGAGAGATCTTATTTTCATTGAGATAAGAGACAAAAGAGACGATGCCCCCCTCATAACAGAACTGGAGCGCAGGACGCGCCTCATCTCGCTCGTCATTAAAACGAATGTCAATGCCCCGGTTTAAAAAAGCAAGTTCGCGCAACCTTTTTGTCAAAATATCTGCATCAAATTGAGTAGATTTAAAAATCTCCCCATCAGGAACAAAATGGACTTTAGTCCCCCGTTTGTCTGTTTTTTCTAAAGTTTGTAGGGAGGTCACAGGTTTTCCTTGGGAGAACTCCATGGCGTAGTGTGTACCATTTTTAAAGACCTCTACGTAAAACTTACTAGAGAGCGCATTGACGCAAGAGACCCCCACTCCATGAAGTCCTCCAGAAACTTTGTAGGTCTCCTTATCAAATTTTCCCCCTGCATGCAAAACGGTTAACACCACCTCTAGAGCAGAGATCTCCCTTCCCCTTTTCTTAGATTCTTGTGCATGCATTTCAACAGGGATTCCCCGCCCATTGTCTTCGATTGTGATACTTTGATCCGTGTGAATCGTGACGGTGATTAAAGAACAGTGGCCTGCCATGGCCTCGTCAATACTGTTATCAACGACTTCATAAACCAGATGATGCAGTCCATTGACCCCTGTATCCCCAATGTACATCCCAGGACGTTCGCGTACAGCCTGCAGCCCCTCTAAAACGGTAATGGAACTGGCATCATACTGCTTTTCAGAAGGGGATTGAATATTGTCTTTTTCCATGGTTGATACTTTTTTAAATTTTTAAAGAGAACTTAGCCTAAACGAAATGCGATAGTTTTAATCATAACATTCGGAAATTTATCACGTAAATTCTTTATTAATCTTGGTTTATCATTTTGAGTTAACAAACTATATAAGGTTGAGTTTTTCACTTTTACAACAAGCACCCCCTCTTGAAAAGAGAGGGCCTCTGTCATAGGGGCGAGCTGAGATCCGATGACCTCTGGCCAGGCTGCTAGGACAAGATCGGGGCGGTCTTTAAAACGGGCACCCATCTCCTCTAAAATACGGGGAAGAATTTGAGTAATATGGCGAGAGGTGGGCTGTGGACCATCATAGTAGGGGCGTCTGAAAGAGAAGTGGGAAAGGGGCATATTGTACAACTCTGCTTAGAAGGGTCATTTATAGACGACAGGCAGCGAAACATCAAGCTGTTTGTATCTTAACCTGAGTTTTGGGTTTTTCTTCCTCAAATTCAGGAAGTTTACTTGCATCTCTTGTGCTTTTCTGACTCGTAAAGGGCCTTTGGCCAATTTACTTCGTCAAAAAATCCCAAGATCTGCGGTGTAAACTTCTCTGACTTCGAGGAAGACAACCCAAAACTCAGGTTCTTATGCATCCACTTTTTTATCGGCTCGATTTCTCATGCAACAGATCGCAACGATGACCCAGCCGATCACGGATACGACAGCAAGACCTGCGGATGAAAAACAGTGGCTAGATCCTCCTCCGAACACATTAGTCACAAGTAGGATAGAGAAAATGATACATAAAGAGGCGATGATAGAGGCAGCAATGATCCCGATTCTCATCGCAGAAGAGTGCTCCTCTTCATGAAGGTTGATAAAATCTTCAGCACTTATGTGTGCATCGTTCCGTACGTTACCTGCCATACTGACTCTCCTTGGTTTTTTCCGACGATTGTAACAAAATTTTAAGCAGATGTAAAGCAATACGATTCATTTTGTGCTCATGCCCGCATCATTATTTGTAAATAGCGCAGGTACTGCGGTGCCATCTATACGGCGGCGACTTCAAAAAATTGGGCCTTGACCCAATCCTCCATCACCTGCTCCACCATCCCCTTCAAAAGCTGCCTCTCCTTTAGAGGTGCTCCCCTCAAAATCAACCCAAAAAAACGAAACTTTATATGATAAGCATCGCACGTCGCCATTTGTAAATGACCCATATCCAGCTTTTCTAAACCAGAAAGCAGCTTTTTTCTAAAAGAGAGATCCCTCGCCATCAATACCAGATAGAAATATTGACTCTCCTCTTGTACATAAATATTGTAGTGCTGTTCCGGAGGAAGTCCCTCCCTTCCTGAGTCGAGAATTTTTAAAAACAATATCTTGATCGGTTCTGCAGGAAGTACCGATCTCATCACAGGAGGTGAAAGAGAATAAAAGAAATTTTCTAAGAAAAAAGCATGCTCTTTCCCCTGTTTACCCAGCTCTTTTCTTAACTCCTCAAATAGTTGATTCTCTCTTGAAAGAATCCCCCCATTATAATCTCGAAAAGTTCCAATCACCCGCTCTAGCTCTGCTGCAACCTCTTGTCTTGCCTTGTATAAATCAATCGCATGATCCTCACGTAAAAAAGGAAGCTTGGGTAAGCGTAACCGAAAAACAGAGGCCTGCTTCTTATATTTCCTTCGTAAAATCCCAATCGTTTTAATTCTATCAGGAATAAATTCCAAAATTGTTGGTTTTTCTTGAAAATAGGAGGCAATCGAAGGAAGACCCGGTTTAAGAACACGCAACATCACAACTAAAAATTCCAACTGCTCCTCTGTCTGATGGCTAAAGGTAATAATTGCCTGCGGTAAGTCTTTCACAAATTTGAGCTCCTCACTTAAGCTCAACATATCCCGCATAATCTCCTCCTCATTTTGAGGCATGAAAACAGTATTAACCCTTTTTTCTATCCGACGATCAATCTCCATAGGAAGCCCCTCTTTTAAAAGACGCTCCTCATCTAATCCAATATTTTTACCTCCAGCTTTTGTAATCTCTAAATAAATCGTACAGGTAGAATCTGAACGGCTTTGATTGCGGAAAAAAGAATCATTTTCCATCTCTGCATCAGGAATAATCGCCCGAATTCCACTTAAAATATGACGCGCATCAATAATCTCATTATCCCTGATAAAACTGATCCCCAACGCAATTCCCAACACTCTTTTTTTCTTCTGTAACATCCCCCTCACAAGTTTGATATTAATATAGCGTCGATTAGGAAAAGCTTCGAGAGAGTGTTTAAGAGCCTTTCTAAATAGATAATGTACGCAGATAATGCGATTCATGTGCCTGAAATCGCGTGCGGCTTTAAAACTGTCCTTACACAGCACTAAAAAGTGCTGCATTTCAGAAAGAATATCATAATCAAAATCCTGAGGACGATATTTAATCATAGAGGCTATATTTTCTTGAATCAATGCCGTCTTTTCATCCGCACTTAACCCCTTGATTTCTAAAATACGACACGATTGATAATAGGACTCTGCTCCCGACCGAATTTCACTTTCAATAATGGGGAGATTTTTTCTTAAAATCTCTAATTCTTTCATATTGTCTATCCGAATCATCACCTCCCCTCCGATGTACTTCTGTTTGCTCAAATGGGGAAGGGAAAAGTCGATTGCAAACTGAACAAGAGCGTTCATCCTTTTACCCGGGATCAACCAGCGACTTACCATCTCATAAAAAAAACGAAAAGCATTCGGTCTAAAGCGAGAACAAAGAAAAAAGGAGAGATCAAAAGGGGGTTCTAACAAGCGCGTCCAAGACATCAAGGGAAGTTTATCTTCAAGCTTATCTACAACATCTGGCTCTTGAAAAAAATTGGGAGGAAGAATATGCCCTAAAATCCTTTCTATAGCCCTTACATAAAAATCATTCTGCTTTTCCGGACCTAAATCAAAATCAACTACAATCTCTGGATACTCATTATTCATAAATGGCTCTCTCCAATTTTGGGTTTTCAGCGGACTGAAAACAGATGGTTGTTCCCCCCCCTTCACTATCTTCTATCGATTTGATATGGAGAGAAATCCTATTTTTTTTTGCCAACGCAAGAGCACGTAAATGGAGCACCTGTCCTCCAGATGCTCTTATCACCTTTTCCGCCTCTTCGAACGAGAGAGTAGGAAAATGCGTCGCCTGACTATTTTTTTTAGGATCTTCAGAATACACTCCTGCCACATCCTTGTAAAATTCTACTTTTTCAGCACCTATTGCTGCAGCTAAAGCAACTGCAGTGGTATCCGATCCTCCTCGTCCTAAAGTAGTAATTTCTTTTTCAAGCATGCTCATCCCTTGAAAACCTGCAACAATCACAATTTTCCCAAGATTCAAAAAAGAGAGAAGGCGATGGGGCTTTACATCCACAATTTTTGCTTCAGAATGGTTATGGCAGGTCAAAATTCCTGATTGACTACCCGTAAGACTCACCGCCTCTTTTCCCTTCAAAGCTAATGCCATAGCCAAAAGAGAAATACTGATCCTCTCTCCCACGCTAACTAACATGTCATACTCCCTTTTAGGAGGTTGAGGATTGACTTGATGAGCTAAAGAAATTAATTGATTTGTCATATCCCCCATGGCACTGACAACTAGAACCAGTCGAGAATAGGTTTGAGCACGCTTGATGACCAGATCGGCCAGACGGGGGAAGCAAGAGGAGGAGCAAACGCTCTTTCCTCCAAATTTCATAATGAGGGTTTTATCCTCTTGTGGCATAATCTTTCATCCATGCATGAATTCACAAACTTGACGCTTCTTTTTCTGAATGTTTCAGCCGTCTGCCTATGGACGCTCGTCGCTCTACGACTAGGTAAGGAGGCGATAATGGCTTGGCTTTCCCTTCTTGCTGTAGCTATGAACCTATTTGTTTTGAAACAGATCTCTTTATTTGGGTTAAATGTGACCGCTTGCGATGCGCTCGCAGTAGGGTATCTTCTAGGCCTGAATTTAATTCAAGAATTTTTTGGTCGACAGCAAGCTCAAAAAATGACTTGGCTCTCTTTTTTTATCAGTGCAGGGTTTCTTTTTCTTTCTCAAATTCACCTTGCCTATCAGCCCAATAGGTTTGATCATTCACAAAACCATTTTGCTTTCGTATTACAGCCTGTTGTCCGTATTTTTTTAGCCTCTCTCTTTTCATTTCTATGCATTCAATTTATCGATATTGCCTTTTTTAGTTTTTTAAGAAAAAAATTCCAAGGTCAATTTTTAACGTTACGGACCACTCTTTCGCTGATTTTATCTCAAACGCTTGATACAGTTCTTTTTTCTTTTCTTGCTCTTTCTGGGGTTGTCCCCTCTTTAAAAGAGATTATTTTGTTTAGTCTATTGGTCAAAGGATGTGTGATTTTACTCTCCTCTCCCTTTGTTGCGTTTTCAAAAAAAGTGGCACGCTATGACCTTTCGGTTTGAAGTTTTACACTCCTCTAAAATTTCCAAAGCACGTGTAGGGCGTATTTATACTCCTCATGGGACAATTGATACTCCCAATTTTGTTGCTGTGGGAACAAATGGCACTTTAAAGTCTTTGGATTCCACGCTTGTGGATGAGATAGGCCTCCAGCTGATGTTTTGCAATACCTACCATTTGATGTTGCAACCTGGGACTGAGATTGTCAGACAAGCGGGTGGATTGCACTCTTTTATCAATCGAAAACAGCCTCTTATTACAGATTCGGGAGGGTTTCAGGTTTTTAGTTTAGCTTATGGCTCAGTCCATGATGAGTTAAAAAGTAGGGGGGTTAAAAAGAATGATGGCTGTGTCATGAAAATTACGGAAGAGGGGGTACTTTTTCGTTCTTACCGGGATGGCAGTAAATTTCTTCTGACGCCCGAATCCTCTATTCGAGCTCAAAAAGATTTAGGTGCGGATATTATTATCCCTTTAGATGAACTTCCCCCCTACCATATTGAAAGAGAAACGCTTCAAAAATCTCTTGCTCGGACGCATCGTTGGGAGAAGAGGTCGCTGGATGAGCATTTGAAAAATCCACAGAATCAGGCGATGTATGCTGTGATTCATGGGGGAATTGACCCACTTTTTCGCAAAGAGAGCTGTGAAACGCTTACAGCGCATCCTTTTGATGGATTTGCGATTGGAGGAAGCGTGGGTAAAAACAGAACAGAACTACGAGAGATGGTTGCCTACACGCGCGATTTTCTTCCCCCCGAAAAACCCAACCACTTATTAGGGATTGGGGATATTCCCTCTCTGAATGATCTAGTGCCTTTAGGTATTGATACTTTTGATAGCTCTTACCCAACGCGAGCGGCGCGTCACGGCTTACTGCTGACCAAACAAGGGGGGGTGAAAATTGATCAGATGGTGCATCGGAGTATTTTTCAACCGATTGAGGCGGACTGTCTCTGCCCTACCTGTCAAAGGTACTCGATCTCCTATCTGCACCATCTTTTTAAAGCACGAGAGCTGACAGCTTTTACGCTTGCTACGATTCACAATCTCTATTTTATGGTGAAGCTGATGGAGAGATTTAGACTCTCTATCCTAGAGGATCGCATCTAACTTACCTACTTTCAGGTTGGTTCGGATCTTAATCTACTGCACCTTTTTTGCTGCTATCACTCGCGAAACCATAGCAATTACTTGCCTAGTCCCCTGTATAAGGAGAGATTCTTGCTTAAGATAAATACCCCGCGGCTTTTTCTCTGCTATCACTCGCTCAAGCATAGCAACCAGTTGCATAGCCTCCTGTGTAAGGAGAGATTCTTGCTCAATACATTTTTTTAAAATACCCCGTGCCTGTTCAAGCCTCTCCTCCAGCGTAGCTAAATCTAAACGTGCCATACCTGCCTTTATGGTACGCTGCTCTTTTACCCTCCCCATTAATCCTGACGGCTCTAGCCACTCTTGCATTTTTGCAAGACTTTCTATTACACTGTCCGCATTGCCTTTTAGTAGCAGATCCCTCACAATCAGCTCATACGCATTAATTGTTAACTCTTCATCCTCTTTCATCTCATTGGCAATAGCGAGCGCTTCCTCATGATTTCCTTCTGCAACTAATTTTTTGATCTCCTTAAAATCGTTTTCAGCTTTTTTAACACTAAGAAGCTCCTCAAGAAGGCGGTTAATTACAGATTCGTAGGTTGTAAGGTCTTCTTCAAATCTATCTTGCCCCGTAGAACAGGCTGCCTTACATGTATCCGAGAAGAGATGTGAAGCTTCCGATCTCTCCCTCTCCGCCCATAATGCCTCCACCTCTTCAAAAGAGCGAAATCTCAAGTGAAAATCCATGATTTCAATCCCTGCCATACCGTGCTCCTCTAATAACCTACCCAGCAACTCCACTATCTGCGCATAGTTCAGATTGCGTTGCTCGATTGCAGAGAGGAATCTGCGTTTTATTGCATTCTCTGCAATCTCTTGTAAGACGCAAGCGGCTCGAGCAGGATCATTAGCAGATAGATAGTGTTCTATAATGTATAAGAAACCCAGCTCTCTGTAGGGATTATCTTGGGGTATCTTTTTGACCTCGTTCAATCTCTGCTCACAATTTTCATCCGTGATCTCTTTCAGCTTCTCCACATCCTCAAGCTTCTCTCTCATAGTCACAAGCCTTTCAGCAGTGTGACAGACCTGTTTTATTACTGAAATCCTGGTTCCCCTAAATTCATGTGTAAATGTGGAAGGGCAATGCATTGCTATTTTTTTCAATTCAAATTGATTAAGCACATATAGCAATTCTTTAAGTGATCGATGAGGCACAAATTGATCAATGCACGCTTCAATCTTTGCATCCATCACTTGGCGACTCCCATCTTGAACAGCTACTGTCATCGCTTCAAAAATATATTGACAACAGCCGGGGAAATCCATGCTCATATCCTCTTTATCAAAGGTTGGGAAAAAAGATCTCATAATATAAAATCCCATCTCTTCTTTAGAAACGATGCTTGCAGTAAAAGTTTTTATTTCCTCATCTTCCGAGGAAAAAGAGACACTTCTAGTACTTTTAATAGAGAGTTGAGCAACAGTAGATAGGCTTCGAGTAGTTGCTCTCTCAACGCGTTCTGTTATAACGCTATCAATAGACTCTCGGTGCATATCAAAATGATCTGGTAAATCTCTGACGGGGCAAAGTACAACAGACATAAATAACTCACTTTTAATACTAAAACGCCCTGTTTTATACCAATCTAACTAAAAATCTCAAGTTATTATTCGCAGAAAATCTATTAGATTTTTTTCTTGAATACATTTACACTCCCTGCAGGTAGGTGCATATGCAACAAAATGAGGCAGGAGTTCTTCTCCCCGTCCGCGTCATGGCTGGAAAAAAAGCAAACCAGTGTGTAGGCTTCTCAGATGAAAATGAGTTGGTTCTTAAAATTAGAGCACCTGCGCTCAAAGGAGCTGCTAACCGCGAGCTCATTACCTATCTAAGCGAGCTTCTCCAGGTCCCCAAGCAGGGTATCATCCTTCTGAAAGGGGCTACCTGCAAGCACAAGCTTCTTCTGATAGAGGGGATAACTATAGAGCAGATTCTCCATCGTACGGCACTTGCTTAACATCACCCTTATCATCCCTCTCAAGTTTTGCTATATTGTGCCAAGGGAAAACGGCACACTCGGTTGTTATTGACTGAATATTTAGATTATCTTTCATTAATTGCTTCAAATGAGCAATACCTGTTTGACTAAACCTATTATGGTGCAATTTAATATGCATAATATTCTTATGATTCTTTAATACTGTACATAATGCTATAATATGCATATTCTCGAGGCTATTATTATTTAAAACCAGCGTTTCTAAAGACGTATTTTCTCTTAATCCATCTAAAATTAATCGAAAACCCTGATAATATAAAGTATTGTCACTAAGATTTAACTCTTTTAAAGATCCAGGAGATTTTAATAAATCTCTCACAGCCTCTACCGCTCTATCTTTATTATATCCCAATTGATTGTGAGAAAGATCGATCACTTCTACCCCTTTCTCTTGAATAAGATACGGAATAAGAGTCCGCAAACCATCTCGGAGTTGTGCACGACTCATATTTGCTGTTTTACCATTTAGAGGATTTTCTTTTTTCCATTTTTGAGCTTTGAGCTGATATTTAGCCAAGACTTCGTAAAAGTGAATTTGTGGAAAAATAGTTAATTTTTGCGGATCCATTTTAGGATCCGCAATATTACCTTTGATGATATTTTTTAATTTTTCAAATTCGATATTTTTACAATCAAATGTTTTTATTAATTTCTCTAACGCCTTTTTTATTTGAGATGACTGTTGCTTTTCTCCTTGAGAAAAAACATATAAGTTATTAAGACTCAACAATAAATATTCTACATCTCTCCATGCAAAAGAAGCCTGCTCAGGCAGCTTCCCTTTTAGTTGCTTTTCATTTGCTCTACAAATTAAATCAGAAGCAATGGTTTTTAACTCCTCTCCTTTCATGTACTTATGTAATACAGGATCGATTGAGTATCCGGGTGTGTCTGAAAGAGTAGACAGTAAATTATTAAATTCACTCTTTAAATCTTCTAGTTTCAAAGGAGGCAATAGCTTTTCCATAGTTGCATAGCACTTACTGCATATCTCGTTATAAAGGGGTTGATCAACCTTAAGTACTTGTCTTACAGAATTAAAAAAGCCCACCCAATGCTTCACATGTGCATCAGTAGTTTCACTCTGTTTTTTTTCCAGCGTCTCTAAAACAATCGAAAAAATCTTATCTATATCTCCGGCTCTACTTGTATATTGACCTGACAAGCTATGTTGTATTATTCTGTGGTAAAATGGGGGCACCCGATATACACCCGTCCCTGGCGCTATTTCCTGAACTAAGCCGCACAATCCTAATTCATAAAAAATATCGTCAAGCCCATCCGTGGTTTCACAATTATAATACGTTTCTAAAATATCACCAAAAAATGAGTAGCTAATAGACCCAGCTGATGTTAATGAAAAGATTTCAAATATCTCTCTTGCTTTCCCTCCTCGTCTTTCGTCTAAAAGGCTGATCTGATCTTCAATCGCCTGATCATGTGAATAGTCATCAAGACCCCTACCACGAGCAATGATTGCCTTAAAACGTGCAGATAAAAAGCGCATAGCAGGTTTAAACCTACCAAGCTGATAACTCAACCCCAATCCTCGACTATAAGGAATTGCAATTGCCGAATTATACTCAACCTGCTTCAAGTAGCCTAATAAAACTTCCCTGTGTTGCTCAATAGTGTCTCTGCCACTTTGCTTGCTTGTCTCATGGATCATTCTCAAAAAATTATTTATAAACAAAAGCCAACACGTCTCTTCTGTATAATAAGTTGCTATGGTTATTTCCCGATCTTTTAGCTTGTCTAGCTTATTTTTTTTCCAAAAATCTGAAAGAGATAGACGCCCTGTTACAAGCAGTTTAAAAGTTGAATCTCCACTTGGGTTGCAAAATTCCTTGATGTTATCAAAAATATTTTGCAAAACCTCGAGCTCCTCAGGCGTATCGATGTTATCAACAACGACGAATATTTTTTTGTGGTGAACCCTTGCTAAATCATGAAGACGAGAAAAGTATTTTTTTAAGGCAATTTTGTCATTTCTTTCAGAAACGTCTTTTTTCACTTTGGCAAAAAAATCATTTTTTTCCTCTTTGGATTTAAGAGAGACAAAAACAGTAGTCCCATATTCGCTTTGATCGCCGTCATCTTTAATATCTTTTGTAATTTCTGTGGCCACACGGGATTTACCAAGCCCACCGATGCCGTACACATAACAAAACGAATCTTCTTTTAGGCGATCGATGACATCTTGTTTCAAACTGCCCATTTCCATGTAGTCAATATTTGGAATAAGTGTGTTCTGGTATCCCAAATCTTGAAGAGACATAAAGCAGTCCATAAGCTGATAACGAGGAATAGAATCTTTTCCAATCTCATCTCTTTCTGCACGACTTAACTTAGAAAAATCTTTTGTGGTCGCGGAAAAACACCATGCATCTAAAATATCAACGTCTGGTTTAATCTCCGGAGTGACAGGACCAAAAACGGAAGAGATTATGTGAAAGGAGACAGGGACATAACCTTTTAAGCTAACAATATCCTCCCCTGTAAAGTCGCCGCTTTTACCATCAATAGACGCTACACCCGTCGGATCTGCATGGATTCCTGTATTAATGTGCAATGACCTTCCCTTATCACCTCTCTTTTTGTAAAAGTTGGCAATTGCCTGTACGTCCTCTTTGTAAACTACACAAAACGATCGCCAGATCAACTGCCCATTAGCTGTTAACTGTACCCTAAAACGACACAGCTCACCTTTTATTATAAACCATTCTTTATGTTCAGGATCTTCTACCAATCCATCTGGAACATGCTTTAGTTGTGGATTAGGAGGCAATAGATCTAAGGGCATTATCCGTTCATTGCCTTCGCAATCTGTAATACCATGCACAATCAGTGCGGTGAGTAGAAATCCACCAAGGGCGTAGAAACCAAGCGTCAATCCATGCCTTTCCCTTTCCTTAAGAACCACTCTCCCTTTTAGCGCACAGTGAGTCCTTACTGCAAAAGGTTGAGAAATTACTGCCGTTCGCACCGGATTTAACCTGCTCAAAGGGTGATTTGCAAAACGGAACCATTTCTGTTTAAGTGCACGACTCACCAAAGGCGTAGCGATCTGAGTTAAAGATCTGCATATTGGTATCACAGTCATCCTTACGTTAATTATCTATTTTTCAAGCGGAAACACGCGGAAAAACTCCATGCATCCAAAATATCAACGTCCGGTGTACGTGCTGGAGTAAACTGAGGACCTGAATAAGAAGACACTAGGTGAAGGGCAACAGGAAGATAATCGCGAAAGCTAACCATATCCTCCTCTCCAAATTTGCTGCTCTGATCATCAACAATCACTAGACCCGTCGCATCAATTGCATGGATTCCTGTATTAACGTGCAATGACCTTCCTTTACAACCCTTCTCCTTGTAAAAGTTGGCAACAGCCTTTACGTCGTTCGCTTCAACTGCATCAAACGATCGCCAGATCAGCTGTCCATTGGCTGTTAACTGTACTCTAAAACGACACGGCTTATCTTCTATTTTATACCATCCCTCATGTTCAGGATCTCTGATCAATCCATATGGGACCTGCTTTAGTTTTGGATTAGCAGGCAATACACCTAAGGTCATTATCCGTTTATTGCCTTTGCAATCTGTAACCTCTTGCATAATCAGCGCAGTGAGCAGAAATCCACCAAGGGCGTAGAAACCAAGCGTCAATCCATGCCTCTCCTTTTCCTTAAGAACCACTCTCCCTTTTAGCATGGAGTGAGTCCTGACTGCAAAAGGTTGAGAAATTGCTGTAGTTAGCAACTGATTTGCAAAACGAAACACGTTCGGTTTGAGTACGCGACCCATTAAAGGCGTAGCGGTCTGAGTTAAAGATCTACATACCGATATCACAGTCATCCCCTTTTTAACTTGAATTGATTCCAGATGCGTATGGCTTCCACAAGCCTCTCATCTGTTTGCAACTGATCTAGTGCTAAAGGAGCTCGAGTCTCCGGACAAGTACCACCTTCATTTATCCACCCTCGAATGGCGCTACCCTCATAATAAAACCTGTGCCCATTAGCTGTGTAGAAAGTGGGTTCAACCATGATGTCTTCTGTAATAGGACACATAAACTCAGCGGGGGTCTGGTCTTCTTCAAAGACCTCATCTCCATGCTCTCCCGCAGCTCGACCCTCAATAATCCCTAGTACTCGAATAGGAGAATCTTGATTTATCTGATTGACCTGCTCTAAAACAGCAGCTTGACTCGCTCCAGATAAACGAAGAGAACGGGCAAAAGCAAAGAGGAGAATATTTCTTAATTCGGGTTCAGTCGCATGTTGTAAACCCGTCCGGTATTGTTGCTGAGCCGCAGCAAAATCTCGCTGAGAATCCAAAGCAACCCCTTTTACAAGCAATAAGCAACTGATTGGGTTGGGATTATAATACTCAAAAATCTTTTTGAAATAACTCGCCTCCTTCTTTGCCATAATCTCATGCGTAGATTGTAGCAGCATCTCTTGAGTGACTGTATCATCTCCAATGTTATTGTAAGCTTGCAGAATCTCTGCTCGTAGTTCTCTTACCTGCAATTGGTATGAAGTCACCGTCACAGCAGCCGCACCTGCAACTAAAGCTCCCACGACACCTGCTTTAACTGTCGGACTTAGACTAGTTGAGGGCATTTTGGGAGATCTGGGTACGGGGGCCGGAGAGAAACCGAAAACACGTAAAGCCGCTCCAATAAAGGGCGCGCCTCCAATGACAGCTTTGAGAGATCTTGTCTCCTCATGGATCTGAAAGAGCACTTTGGCTTTTTTCGGTAGGGGTATGTTAACAGAAAGGGTTGGTCTATCTATTCCTCTTTCGGTCAGCGCTCTCTTTACTGTTTCTGATAGGTGCCGATAATATTCCCTTGGTGAAAGAGGAACCTCTTTCTGCCCCCCTTGTCCGTCTGGTAAAGAAGCCCATTGTAACGCATAGCAAGTACCTGATAGCGGTAACATATCCTTTCTCCTATGAAAAATTTCTGGATAGAACCGCTAACGAGTATTTGATTTAACTGGTTATTCAGCAAGCAAAATTCTACAAATAGACTCTGCTATCTCAAGCTCTCTTGACATCTCCGCAGTAACGGAGCTACGTTTTATTTCCGAGCTTCTATTCAAAACATACTTAAGTAAATAGTTAAACTGTTGTGCCGATGGGGGTTGTTGCATAACCTCTATCTAGAGGTTACGCAACAACCCCGTTAATGTAGACACGCTTGCAAGTATTTGATTTAACTGGTTATTTGCTAAACATCATTTTACAGATAGACGCTGCTCTCTTACACTCTGTGGACCTTTTCGCAGCAGCAGGACCACCTTCTATTTCCATTGTTTTATGCATAGCATACGTAAATAAATGGCGACGGTCTTCCGATGAATGAATTTCATCTATTTTTGTACGCAATATTTGCTGGTGACTATTCGGTGGAGCTTCTTCTAGTGCTCTCATAATGCTTTGATAAGCATTTGCAGCAGCTACAGCACTGCTGAACTTCTGCTGATCAAGAAGAGACTCACTGCTCATAGCATGAAGCTCTCTTTTAGCACGAAATTGTCTATCAACCAAACCTAAAGGTGAGCTTGCTTGCTGAACAGCCTTAGCTCCTCTAGGAGAAGAGGGAGTAGACCTATACTTACGTTCGACTACCTGATCTCCACCTGTTACCACAACCGATACACTACGAGTACGCATGCGCGTACAACCTGAAGGTTTATCAAGAGAACCTCTGCTCATAGCATGAGTTTCTCCTGGCTGAACAGCCCCTCTAGGAGAAGAGGCAACAGACATAAACTCACGTTCATCATCATCTACATCTGCTACATCTGAT
This sequence comes from Chlamydiota bacterium, assembly GCA_013288105.1. Classification (GTDB taxonomy): domain Bacteria; phylum Chlamydiota; class Chlamydiia; order Chlamydiales; family JAAKFR01; genus JABDCM01. Next base: position 9,592 of record JABDCM010000012.1, on the reverse strand, counting down.
TCCACAACCGATACACTACGAGTACGCATGCGCGTACAACCTGAAGGTTTATCAAGAGAACCTCTGCTCATAGCATGAGTTTCTCCTGGCTGAACAGCCCCTCTAGGAGAAGAGGCAACAGACATAAACTCACGTTTATCATCATCTACATCTGCTACATCTGATTCCACAATCGGTTCACTATGAGCACTATTCGTGTACGTATCACTTGAATAGCTACTAAAAGAATCACGACGCCTAGCATGAGTTTCTTCTGGCTGAACAGCCCCTCTAGGAGAAGAGGAAATAGGCATATCACCTTCATCGTCATCTATTTCCTCAACCGCACTCGTACTATGAGCACGCAAGCGCGCAAGACCTAAAGAGCTACCAGTAGACAGCCTGTTATTAACAACCTCACTTATACGACGTAACTCCAAACTAGCCATATGATGCATCTGAATCTGTCCGCTATTTCCATCAAAACCAACCCGGAAAAAAGAAACTCTGTGCGCCATAGACACTCCTATTTAACGTTTAAAAGGCTATCCACCTTACAATAAACTCATTAAATAGTTCAAGTGCTTCTTCTAATCAGCGAATCCTCTTATCCCAAGAACCATACTTCTCTCTGATCTTCCCTCGTGGGATCGAAAGCAGAATCACAACCCCTGCTAATACCAGATGGTGCATTAAAACCCCCAGAGGCGCATGTGCAAAAAAAGCTGCAGCAATCACTCCAAGCGCAATAAACATATTCACAAAGCGTCCCACACGTATCACCTCCGCCCAGGAGACCACCGAAAAGACAACTAAAAGAGCTCCACACACATCATTACTATTTGCAAAAACTCCGGTAAAACCAAAAAGATGGTTAGAAAAAAGGAGCCAAATCCCTAAAAGGGCAGTTAAAACCAGATTCCAGGGAATCGTTACCCCCCACACCATCGACTGGAAAATCTTCTTGGGCGCTGCATGAAAAGTAGGCGTTCTCGTATCCAAAGAATCATACACATAAGAAGATCCATACCAAAAGGTGTGCCAAAAGGGCTTCCCTTCACGACCAGCCTGTCTCAAATACTGAAGAACTGCAACTACCTCATCCACAGTAAGGGAGAGCATGATCAACATGCAAAAAGCGATGATCAGACAGAGTCCACACCAAGCCCCCACCGCAATCGGTTGCAACATCACAAGCATAATACTAATAAAACCCAGCGGCACCACTAAAATCCCAAAGATAACCACAATCCAGGGCATCGTATGCCATCTACGCACTCCCCCCTTCGCCCCCATAATCGCCTCCAGAGAATAGGCCAGCGCCCCAAGTCCCGCATCTGAAACGGGAAAATCTTGCGAAATCATCGAGGTGATCACCTTCTGAGTGCCTAATCCAAAAAAGGGATCCCAAACAAAATGGATATACCCTAATTGGTAAGAGGCAAGATAACGTGCAATAAACCAGCCTATCACTGCAAAAAGAATAACAGGAATTCTCTGTGGCCAAGATGAGGGATTATAGGTCCACCCAGTAGGAATTTGAGGGCCCATTTCTAACTCCTTGGGCCTCAAAGGAACTAAAACACAAAAAGCGATTGCTAAAACACCGATAAGCGTATCATTTACATAAATCACAGGCTCTTGTGCCCACAAGATAAGAGGGGCAAATTGTAACCAGATCCCTATAAAGCAGCCCCCCCATATCCATCCTCTTGTGCGAAAGTTGATCGAGAGAAGACCTATCAATAACAGGAGAAATCCAGAGATCCAGTCACTCCATCTTGCAACCGTGTGAATATAACCAAACGTCTCTGGGCTTGCAAGTAGCCAGAGACCTAAGAAAATCGTTCCAAAGCGGGTCCAAATCATCTTGTCATGAAAAGCTCTTAAAACCTTTTCATGTACCGGATCATTGAAATTAACCACGTTTATTCTCCCCATGTTTTTTTACATAATGAGAAAGAGGAATCTTATGTCTTTTATACCAGGCAATCGGATCTGCTTGCATATTCTCAACCATTTTAGGTAGGGTTTTGCGCACAGACCGCTTAGGTGCCCATCCTAACACTTTTTTGGCTTTTTCCATGGTAAACTCATAGTTATCATCAGCTAAATCAATCATCCATGGTTTGATAAATGCCTTTCCACATAACATGAGGTCAAGAACCCATGCTCCCCACTTGGCAAAAAGTTTGGGAACCCGAAACATAGGCCACTTTTTAGAGCCGTGTAAAAGACGTCCAAATTCTGTCTGTAAATCCCTATACGAAATAGAATCCTCTTCACAACAGAGTAAAATCAGCTCTTTGGGAAGCGCTTTTCTCTTATTAATCAACTCTACAAAGAGATCAACTAGATCGTCAAAATGGGTATAGGGAACACCATGAGCGGAATCTCCAGGAAATACCGTGCTCGCTAACTGCTTTTCATAAATACGCGAAATATGCTGAGAAAGAGGCACGCAGTTACACTGTTCATCATAACAGCCTGCAATGCGCACAATCACATAAGGAATATTCCCATGTTCTTTTGCAATTAACCTCTCTGTTCTTACTTTGGAAGCAGGATAATGCCATTTTCCCTCAATCGGAGAGTCCTCATTCTGGATCACCCCTCTTTCCGAAGGATCATGTACAAGCATGGTGCTTGTAAAAATAAACTGATCTACCTCAAATTTTTTGGCCTCCTCTAAAACACGAGCAGTCCCCTGTACCGTAATCTTGTCGTAAAGCTCTAAATGTTTTCCCTCAAAGCTATAATAGGCCGCTAAATGTATAATCGATGTAATCTTAGAACCATACACATGTCGAATTCTCTCAAATGCTACCTTCACACTCTGATCAGAGCCTAAATCCACGTAAATAAATTCTAAGTTGGGAGTAGGAGAGGTGGTCCCCATAAAATCAAGACCTATCGGCTGAAAAATAGAGGCGAGACGCTCAATGACTCTCATGCCAATTCTTCCCGAACTTCCTGTAATTACAACCACTTGCTTGTCCGTTGCCATTTATCCTCCTATTTATATATGTGTTCAGGATAACCGATTTTTGAGAAATTTTGTATAATTATTTTTTTATTTTTACTATCATATGGAAATGCGCATATTTACCTTTATCTTTGGAATTATTTTCATTCTTCTGGGTATTGTAAGCTTTATTCCTGAATGGAAACGACTTAGCTTTTATTTGCATATCAACATCTGGGACAGCTTCCTCTATTTATTCTCAGGCCTTTACGGGATATGCGCCACTCTTCTCAAAATCTCTACCTGTCGACGCTATTTTCAAATTATGGGAGTTTTTTATCTTGTTTTGGCAATTTTAGGTTTGTTTTATGGTAAAAAAGAGATTTTCGGTATTTTAGCAAGCAACCTTTTCACGACATGGTTTCATGCAGCAATTGGTATTTTTTCAATTATTTTAGGGTGGGCATCTTATGAGCGAAATTAAACATAGTTCAAAAGATAAAAATGCGTTCAAAATTGAAGAGTTAACTATCAATACGATACGTACGCTTGCTATGGATGCTGTACAAGCTGCGGAATCGGGTCATCCGGGAACTCCGATGGCTCTGGCTCCTGTTGCCTATGCGATTTGGCAACAGTTTTTACGTTTTGATCCACAGGATCCCATCTGGCCTAATCGGGACCGTTTTGTTCTTTCTAATGGGCATGCATCCATGCTTCTCTACTCTCTTTTACATCTCACAGGTACCAAAGCTGTGAATGAAAAGTATGAAATGCCAGGAAGTCCCTCTATTACCTTGGAAGATATCAAACACTTCCGTCAACTGGATAGTAAATGTCCGGGACATCCCGAATACCGTTGGACCTCGGGTATAGAAACAACCACAGGCCCTTTAGGACAGGGTGTTGCGACAAGCGTGGGGATGGCAATCGGTTCTCGCTGGATGAGCTCCTATTTCAACCGTCCTGATTTTACCATGATAGATTATAACGTTTACGTCATTTGTGGTGATGGGGATATGATGGAGGGTGTTTCATCAGAGGCTGCCTCTTTAGCAGGACATTTGAAATTATCTAATCTCTGCTGGATTTACGATAATAACCATATCACCATTGAGGGCTCTACAAAACTTGCATTTTCAGAAGATGTTGCTGCCCGTTTTATGGGATATGGCTGGAATGTACTCCGCGTAACGGATGCAAACGATCTGACTCTTTTAGAAAAAGCGCTTCTCACTTTTCAGCACACAACGGAGGGTCCTACACTTATCATTGTGGATAGCCATATTGCATGGGGTTCTCCTCATAAGCAAGATACTGCGGGTGCTCACGGGGAGCCTTTGGGGGAGGAGGAGATTCGACTCACTAAAAAAGCATATGGTTGGGATCCTGACACTAAATTTCTTGTTCCTTCTGAAGTTTACACCCATTTTCAAGAGGGAATCGGTAAAAGGGGGCGTCAGTTACGCAACGACTGGATCTCCCTATTTGAGCGTTATAAACAGAAATATCCAGAGCTCGCAGATCACCTCTATAAGATGCAGCATCGCAAACTTCCTGAGGGGTGGGACAAAGATCTCTTTGAGTTTCCTGCAGATCCTAAAGGAATGGCAACCAGAGAATCTTCTGGTAAAATTCTCAATGCGGTTGCAAAGAATTTACCCTGGTTAATTGGAGGAGCAGCAGACCTCTCCCCTTCTACGAAAACACATCTGCAATTTGATCATGCTGGAGATTTTGAAGCCCATAGTTATGGGGGCAGAAATTTTCACTTTGGAATCCGCGAACATGCCATGGGGGCCATTCTTAATGGTCTTTCTCTTTCAAAGATCCGTCCCTACGGGGCCGGCTTTTTGATCTTTAGTGATTATGGCAGACCCCCTATTCGGTTGGCTGCTATTATGGAGATCCCTGTTATCTACGTTTTTACGCATGATTCCATCGGATTGGGAGAAGATGGACCTACTCATCAACCCATCGAACAGCTTCCCTCTCTGCGCGCCATTCCCGGTCTCATTACAGTAAGACCTGGAGATGCAAATGAGGTTGTGGAAGCATGGCGATATGTGATCTCTTTACGCCATGAACCTGCTCTTTTAATTCTCTCTCGTCAAAAAGTGCCCACTTTAGATAGAAAAAAATATGCCTCGGCAAAGGGATTACACCAGGGAGCCTATATTTTAGCTGATTGTCCAGGCAAACCCGATCTGATTTTAATAGGAACAGGAAGTGAACTCTCTCTTTGCATAGAAGCTTATGAAAAGCTGACATTAGAGGGGATAAAATGTCGAGTAGTGAGCATGCCCTCATGGGAGATCTTTGAAAGACAAACGCTCTCCTATAGAAATCAGGTCCTTCCCCCTGATGTTATCAACAGAATTTCTGTTGAACAGGCCTCTACTTTTGGTTGGGAAAGATATGTGGGGATGCAAGGAAGAATGGTGGGGATGACCACTTTTGGAGCCTCAGCCCCTCTTAAAGAGCTCGTGAAAAAGTTTGGTTTCACTGTAGACAATATTCTCAAACAGGCGCGCGAACTGATAGAACAAAACAATGCCCATCCATCCAGATAAACAGCATCAATTAATTGAGAGGATGAATGCGTTACAACTGCTTGAAAAAGACCTTATTGAAAAATTTGTCCTCAGTTCAGGACCGGGGGGACAAAAGGTCAATAAAACCGCTTCCTGTGTTTATTTAAAACACCTCCCCTCTGGTATTGAAGTTAAATGTGACGAGAATCGTTCACGTGACATCAACAGATTTTTAGCTAGACGCAAGCTATGCGATCATATTGAAAAAGCTATTTTTGGCAGAAAAACTGCTCAAGATAAAAAGATAGATAAGATCAGAAAACAGAAAAAAAGAAGAATCAGACGACATGAGAAAAAAGAATAAGCCCCCTCGCCTACTGGTCTGTATCACCTCTTGTTTACTTGTACTGATTGCTCTCATCACGTGGGCATATGCCAAGCAGGAGCTTCCTGCTGCAATTGCTCTTGATATTAAGGGGCAGCCGACCCTGGGATATCCCCATGCCAAAGTGCATATTGTAATTTTTGAAGAACCTAAATGCGTCAATTGCGCGAAATTTACCTTAACCATTCTTCCTAAGATCAAAAAAGAGTTTATCGATACCAATAAAGCCACCTATACGGTGATTCCCGTTGCCTTTCTTCCTGGGTCTCTGCCAGCGGCCAATGCTTTATTAGGAGTTTATTATACAAATCCTGTCTATCCTAACCCCGGGCTATTTTTTACCTATCTTGAATATATGTATGCACATCAACCGGATGAATTGACAGATTGGGCAACGACAGAAACATTACTCTCCTTTGGTAAAAATGCCTCTTCAGCGATTCGCTTAAATGAGTTAAAATACTGTATCAATACGCAAGCCTACCGCATCAAAATCATGGAAAATACCGATTATGGCAGAAGAGTGATGAACAACGAGCTTACCACTCCTACCATCTATATCAATGGGATAGAGGTCAAGGAGATAAGCTGGGAATATATTGCGGATCTCATCCGGAAAGTCATGCATATGGAGGGGGTTCCCAAGTGAGATACACCCTATATTTAGCATGGTTACTTGCGGCAGTTGGCACGCTGATGAGTTTATACTTTAGTGCTGTGCGCCATTATGAGCCCTGCCAGCTCTGTTGGTTTCAACGAATTGCCCTATTTCCACTGGCACTGATTTTAGCTATTGCAGCCTTTCGGGGTTTTACAGAGATTGCTCTCTATACGATTCCGCTTGTGGTGATAGGCCTTTTTTTTTCCTCCTATCAGATTGCCATTCAGGAGATTCCTGGATGGAATCCTATAGATCTTTGTGGAAAAGGGATTAGTTGTTCTCAAAAAGTGGATATTGGTTTGGGTCCTATTACTATTCCGATGCTTTCCACGATTTTATTTTTGCTTATAGGGATTTTGCTTTTTACCGCGTGGAGAAGTGGTAAAAGAGGGAAAAAAAGAAGGTGAGTAATAATTTTCTACCTGCTCCTCACAAGTTTTTTAACTGTTCAATATATATTGAACAGTTAAAAATAATGAACAGATACAAGTAACAAAGTATAAACTACAAATGGCCTAGGATCCCCGTAAAACGCCCCCCATGCCGCGGACATCTCTGCTGCAGCTATTGTATTTGCGAAGGACAGCGTTGATACCGATGTAACAAGTCGAGCCAAAGCCCCCAACAAGCACGTGAGATTCTAAAATTTGCTCTTCACAACAAGAGTAAGTCCATGGATCATCAGTATAAAGGCGCTTTCCCTTCATGATGTGTGTAATAGCAAGAAGAAAGGCTTGTTCTAAGGTTCTGGGCATTTCACAACCGTGATGACCCACGAGATCCCTCTGCTCAGCCACGGTTTTTCCTCGACTACCCTCAAAGATATTATTGGTAATCACTATATGGTAAGTTTTCGCAACTTCAATATCTCCTATTTCATATAAAATACGATCCCAATTATATCCAAATCGAGTGCTCTTCCCTTGTTGTGGTGATCTGGCAAGTTTGATAAGCTTGTTCAATGTCAGCCCTTTTGGAATTGTCAATAGGGTAATGCCTGCTTCTCCCTCTACTGGAAGAGATGGGCATCTTCTTAGGTGGGGAATCATGAGGCGAAGAGGAGAGGCACCATCTACGCTGAGTCCATAGGCCGCCAAATCAATGTGAGCCGCTAAATCTACATCATCAAAAATTTGTAATCTAGGGCAAATGCTCTTTAAAACTGCTTTCCAGAGAAAACGGTCCCCAGACAGCTGGCGCCATAGCTTGTTAACTTGAGAAACGCTTACAAGAGCAGGCAGATCAAGGTATGCAAAAATGGCTAATACTAGCTCCTCAGGTAAGTTGGTTGTGAGGTCTTCCGCGATGGCATGGAATCTTGCTTGAACTGGCTCAATACCTGGAGGCCTGTTTAGTCCTACTGTTGATTGCATATCATCCTTTATTTATTTGATTTAGATTATAGCACACGTAAGGTTAATTTTTGATTAATCTTTTCTGGCCATCAAGAATTTTTAGTGAAAATTGGCTGTAAAAAAAGATAATCAGCATCTTGAGTATATAGCTCAGTTCTTGCTATAATCATCCCCAAATACACTATTTGTGACGCATTATGAAGTTATTAGTTATACTTTTTCTTTTAGTTTGTGTTCTTGTCCCCTGCTTGGCGATCACCTCTTCAAAAAAAGAGGCAGGCCCTCAGACGGTGCTGATTTTACTAGGCGCACCGGGAGCGGGAAAAGGGACTCAAGCGGTACGTTTAAGCGAAAAATATGGATTACCCCAGATTGCAACAGGCGATCTTTTTAGGGAAAATCTTAAAAATGAGACTGAAATTGGGCGCAAAGCCAAAACTTATATGGAAAAGGGGGAACTTGTACCAGATGAGGTGGTTCTCGAGATGCTGTTTCAGCGTCTTTCTCAGAAAGATTGTAGAAAGGGGTATATTTTAGATGGGGTGCCACGCACCATTCCCCAAGCTGAAATTCTTCAAAATTATTTAACCCATTCTCATGCAGATGTGACTGTTTTAAGCTTAGAGGTTCCTGATTCTATGATTTTAGAGAGGATTGCGGGCAGGCTCAGCTGTGAAAAATGTGGAGCCCCCTATCATCTCTTAGCATCTCCTCCAAAAAAGAGTGGAGTATGCGATCGCTGTAATGGACCATTAATTCAGAGAAAAGATGATACTCCTGAAGTGATTGGTGAGCGGCTAAAAGCCTTTCACCTACAGACTGAGCCCCTAAAAGAGTATTATCAGAAGAAAGGTCACCTTGTCATGATTGATGGGACTGTTTCAAAACAGGAGACAATTGCGCAGATAGATAAGGTGCTAAGCACAACCCCCCTCTTCAACTAGAAGGATAAACTTTATGCCTATTTTAATCTCTATTCTCTTGAATACGTTAGCCGTTCTTGTAACAGGCTATATTCTACCTGGCATTCACATTGCCAGCTTTTTCACCGCTCTTGTTGTTGCTATTGTTTTGGGCATAGTCAACGCCATCCTGCGCCCCCTTATCTTTATTCTCACCCTCCCTCTGAACATCCTGACCTTAGGCCTTTTTACTTTTGTCATCATGGGCTTTTTAGTTTATCTCGTTAGCTGGATGGTGCCAGGTTTTACAATTGACCATTTTGGATGGGCCATCGCTTTTGCCCTGATTGTAGGACTTATCAATGGCTTCCTTTCAATGGGCACACGTGTATGAAATTAGTTGTCGAAAAAGATTGCACCCTTTTAGAACTTCTTAAGCTCTCTTTCCCAGATAGCTCCACGCGTACTCTTCGTCACTGGATCAAAGGGGAGAGGGTTACGCGTGAGGGGGTTGTTCTTTCAAGAACAGATGCTCCTCTTAAAGAGGGAGAAACTCTTCTTTTTGGGAAAAAAGAGGTTTTAGAGCTAGTAGAGGGAATTCCTGTGCTCTACCATGACCGATGGCTTATTGTGATCGATAAACCCAGAGGTCTGCTAAGTGTGCCCGCTGAAAATGATCAACCTCATGCTCTAGGTATCTTAAGAGAGGGATTTAAAACACCCCACATCTTCGCCGTTCATCGTCTGGACCAGGACACCTCAGGAGTTCTTCTCTTTGCACGTGGTAAAATGGCAGAAGAGCGTTTTGATC
>JABDCM010000011.1 GCA_013288105.1 Chlamydiota bacterium | reverse complement strand
ACAAAAATGTCTTGAGGAGAAAGTTCTCTTAAGGCACGTACGACAGTTTTTTGAAGCAGCGATTCTGCTTCATCTAGATGCAAAAACTGTTTGGGGCACTGAACGCGAGAAAGAGGCCAGAGCCTAGTTCCACTTCCCCCTGCAAGAATGATCGCTTTCATCTATCTCCTCTCTTTTTTATAATCGGTGAGTATAATAAGGAAGAGCAATAATTTACATGGTCAAAACACGCGGCAACCCCTACTTAAATTTTTTAGACCGATATCTCGGCATTTTTCTCGTAGCTTTTCTCTCTCTATTTAAAAAAAAACAGCCATTCCCCCGCTCTCTGCAAACCATCGGCCTCTTAAAACTCTCCGGAATCGGAGATCTGATCGTTTTAAGCGGCGTCATCAAAGACATCAAAATACGCTATCCTCACGCGCACATCATTCTCTTCTGTGGAGCTGAAAATCAAGCGATTGCCCCTTTCATCACAGGGGTCTCTCAAATCAAAGTCCTCCCCCTTTTAAATCCTCTTCAAGCAATCAAAATCTTGAGACAAAAACCTCTCGATCTTCTCCTCGATTGTGAACAGTGGTCCAGAATCGATGTGCTCTTAACCTTCTTTTCCAAGTCTCTCTATACGATTGGGTTCAAAACAGAAAGACAACATCGCCATTTTTTATTCGATGCGTGCGCACACCATTCTCCCTTATGCCATGAAATCGATAACTTTCGGAAAATTGCCCTATGTGCAGATGTTCCTTGTGGAAATGGACCCTCTCTCTCGATTCACTCCTCTCCAGTCGTTCCTACTCAAAAACCCTTTGTGATCTTTCATCCCTGGTCCATCAGCCGCATGAAAGCAGTTAAAGAGTGGCCAGAGGAGAGATGGGTAGAGCTGGGTGGACGCCTCTTACAAGCGGGCTTTGAGATTTTCATTACAGGGGGGAAAAATGATCAGGTATCCAGTGCGCGCTTATCTACTCACATAGGAGCTGCTGTTTCGCTCGCAGGGAAAACCTCTTTCCCAGAACTTGCTGACTATCTGAGAAAGGCTGCTTGCGTCATTAGCGTGGATACGGGAATTATGCACTTTGCTGCTGCACTCCATGTTCCTTTGATTGCTCTTTTTGGTCCCACCTCTTCGAAAAGATGGGGCCCCTTAAGTGCGCAAGCAATCACCCTTTCCTCCTCTCATCCCTATATGTATCTGGGTTTTGAAGTTCCAAAACAGCCCCCTCGTTGCATGGAGGAGATCTCAGTTGATCAGGTGTTCTCTGCCTTCCAGAAGATGCAGTAGATTGTGGGCTGTTTTCTGAATGGAAAAAACCTTAAACCTCTCTTTCCCCCTCTCTATCAACTCTGCTCTTCGTTGAGGATTGGAAAGAAGAGAGTGAATCCCTTCAGCAATCGAATCTACAGAAAGGGGATCTACATATTCTACTGCATCTAAACAGACCTCTGGGATGCTTCCCGTACGAGCTGCAACTACAGGGCATCCACAGGCCATCGCTTCAAGAGGGGGCAGTCCAAACCCCTCATAAAGAGAGGGAAATAAAAGTATTTTTGCTGTTGAATAATATGTAGAAAGCGCCTGTTCAGAAAGATACCCTGTAAAGAGGATCTTTTCTTTCAAATAGGGATCGGATTCAACGAGGGAAAAAAGCGCATGATCTATATGCTTAAGCCCCTCTCTTTTTCCTACGATCACAAGTTGTTCTTGAAGTTGCAATTTTCGGTAAGCCTGCACCGTGCGGACCAGATTTTTATGCGCCTTTAAATTCCCGACGAAAAGGAGGAAATCTTGGGGAGTATTTTCCTCTGGAATAAGAGTCAATCCATGGGGGATTACATGAATTTTTTTTGGCTTATGTAGAGCATATTTTTCTATCTCTTTTTTGGAAAACTGGGAGGGGGTTGTGATGAGATCTGAAAGAAGAAGGGCGGCATTATACATCAGTGTAGCATAACCTCTTTGAGGCCAAGAAAATTGAGAAGAAAAGGCTAAATGGTAGACATCATGAATAGTGGTCATCCTTTTTTTGGCTCGGATAGGCAGAAGGGGAATGTTGAAATGGGGGGACCAAAAAAAGTCGGCCGCCGGAATTTTTCGTGCCAGCTCCTCTTGCTCACGGAGGGAATAAATGGGACTTTTTATCTCAATTAAATGGGAGGAGAAATGGTCCTCTAAATAGGGGCGATCTTGAGCTCTACATAGAAGAGTGGTGCGGTAGTGGTTAGAAAGGGTGGGAAGGACTCCTGTGATAAAGTTCCCAATCCCTGAAGCTGTCACCATTCTTGCATCAACACAAAAGTGCTTTTCTCTCATTTTGAGCAAGCTCCCAATCCGCGCGCGCCATTTCGGAAACAAGCTCTTGGAAAGAGGTTTGTGGGCGCCAATTTAATTTACGAAAAGCTTTTGTAGAATCGCCGAGCAGATTTTCTACCTCTGAGGGGCGGAAAAAGCGGGGAGCTACTCTCACAATAATGGTTCCTGGAGTAAGTGTTGCGCAAGAGGCGTGCTCAACTCTGCCTATTTCTTGCAGATTCTCCCCCTCCCATGCAAGAGAAATTCCCATCTCTTGAGCCGCTAAGGTGACAAATTCGCGTACAGAATGCTGCTCTCCCGTTGAAATGACATAATCATCGGGCGCCTCTTGCTGCAAAATACGCCACTGCATCTCCACAAAATCACGTGCATGTCCCCAATCTCTTAAAGAGTTGAGATTTCCCAAATAAAGACATTCTTGCAGACCTGCGCACACACGTCCTAAAGCGCGCGTGATTTTGCGCGTGACGAAGGTCTCTCCTCTCTGAGAGGATTCATGATTAAAGAGAATGCCATTACAAGCAAACATCTGATATGCTTCCCTATAATTGATCGTCATCCAATATGCATAAAGCTTTGCGGCTGCATAAGGAGAGCGGGGGTAAAAGGGGGTAGTCTCCCTTTGTGGAATGGGGGCTGCTCCAAAAAGTTCTGATGTGGAGGCTTGATAAAAACGGCTTTTTAATTTTAAAAGGCGTAGGGCCTCCAAAAGACGCAACGCTCCCAATCCGTTCACATCAGCTGTATATTCCGGATTTTCAAAAGAAATCGCCACATTTGTTTGAGCGGCTAGATTGTACACCTCATCTGGTTGGAGGGTGCTCAATAATTTAAAAAGAGAGCTTCCATCGGTCAGATCCCCATAATGTAAAAAAAGGCTCCTCTCCCCATATTTTTCCAAAAGAGGATGCAGTCGGATCGTATGGGGGGTTGAAGAGGGACGGTACATGCCATGCACCTGATACCCCTTTTCTAAAAGAAGTTCTGCTAAAAAGCTCCCATCTTGTCCTGTAATCCCTGTGATCAACGCCTTTTTTTCCATAGCAACGACGATAAAGAAAAAAGGGATGAAAATCGAGCTTTTCTTTTCTGGTTGAGTGAAGTAAACTTTCCGATTTTAGCCGATAGAATAGCGAGACAGGTTCATGCACATCACATTTAAAGAGAAACTAATGGAACTTCCACAGGGCAGCTCCCTAGAGGATTTAGTTAAAAAGCTACATTTAACAGGGCCAGATCAGGCAGTAGGGGCCTCTCTTAATGGAAAGAATGTCGACCTTGCCTCCCCTCTAAAAGAGGGGGATCAGGTGGAGTTATGGAATTTTTCTGATCCAAAAGGAAAGGAGGTTTTTTGGCATACCTCAGCTCATATCCTAGCTCAAGCTGTTCTCCGCCTTTTCCCTCAGGCACAGCCTACCATTGGCCCTCCTATAGAAAATGGCTTTTATTATGATTTCGCCCATCTCAATATTACAGATGCCGATCTGGAAAAAATTGAAGAGGAGATGGGAAAGATCATTCAAGAGAATCATAAAACAGTCCGCGAGGTGCTTAAAGATAGGCAAGCAGCTCTAAAAATCTTTGGAAATAATCCCTATAAAAAAGAGTTGATTGAGGAGTTTGAAGAGGGGGAATTCTCTGCTTATAGACAGGGGGAATTTTATGATCTTTGCAGAGGACCCCATCTTCCCAACTTAGGCAAGGTCAAAGCATGCAAGGTATTAAAAACTTCAGGCGCCTACTGGAGGGGCGATTCCACCCGAGAGATGTTAACACGTATCTATGGAATCACCTTTCCAGACCCAAAGATGTTGCGAGAGTATCTCAAGCAGCTTGAGGAGGCCAAAAAGAGAGATCATAAAATTTTAGGTCCCAAGCTGGATCTCTTTTCTCATCGAGAAGAGGCTCCGGGCATGACCTTCATCCATCCTAAAGGGATGCTGGTCTGGAATACTCTTTTGGATTATTGGCGCACCTGTCACAAAAGAGCGGGTTACGTTGAGATTCAAACCCCCCAAATGATGGCACGCTCTCTTTGGGAAAAATCGGGCCATTGGGCAAACTACCGAGAGAATATGTATACCTCTGAAATTGAGGAGAGAGAATTTGCCATCAAGCCGATGAATTGCCCTGGTTGTATGCTTTTTTATAAAACGGGAGTGCACAGCTATAAGGAGTTTCCTCTACGTATTGCAGAGATTGGACATGTCCATAGACATGAGGCATCAGGGGCCCTTTCGGGGCTGATGCGCGTGCGCAGCTTCCATCAAGATGATGCGCATATCTTTTTAGAGCCACATCAGATTGAGGAGGAAATTTTAAGTGTGCTTGCACTTGTAGATGAGATTTACACAACATTTGGTCTCCACTATCATCTTGAACTCTCCACCCGTCCTGACAAGGGGACAGTTGGTTCTGATGAGCAGTGGGAAAAAGCGACCTCCTCTCTTCATCGCGCTTTGGATCGATGTGGCAAGGAATATGTCATACGTGCAGGAGAGGGCGCTTTTTATGGCCCCAAGATTGATTTTCATATTCGAGATGCTTTGGCAAGAACCTGGCAATGTGGAACTATTCAGGTAGATATGGCGCTTCCAGAACGCTTTGATCTAGATTATGTCACGGCGCATGGGACAAGAGAACGCCCTGTCATGCTCCACCGCGCTCTTTTTGGCTCGATTGAACGGTTCTTTGGCATCCTAATTGAACACTTTGCCGGCAGATTTCCTCTCTGGCTCAGCCCACGCCAAATCCGTATCATCCCCATCGCAGATCGCCATGTGGATTATGCACATCGTTTACAAAGAGAGCTTCAACAAAAAGAATTTTTATGTGAGATAGATGATTCTCATGAATCTGTAAGCAAAAAAATTCGCCATGCACAAATGGATCAGGTCAATTACATGTTAACGATTGGGGATAAGGAAGTTGAGAATCAAAGTCTCAATCTTAGAACTCGAGATAATCAGGTAGTTGGAGAATTTTCTCTTGAAGGCTTTTTAGAGAAAATCCATTTTGAAAAGAAAACGCGCTCTTTATTTTCCCCGTTTGGTGTCAAGTATGAAAACGATAGCAATTAGTAGTTTTAAGGGTGGAACTGCCAAAACATCCACCGCACTCCATATGGGAGCGGCTCTTTCTAAGTATCACAAGGCAAAAGTCTTGATGATAGATTTTGATGCACAGGCCAATTTAACGGCGGGATTGGGATTTGATCCGGATGCGCATGATAGTTTAGCTGCGGTGCTTCAAGGAAGTAAATCGCTTGCAGAGGTGATTATGCCGACAGATTTTGAGGGGCTTGATCTGATTCCTGCTGATACGTGGTTAGAGAGGGTGGAGGTTTCGGGGCCGTTGGCAGCAGATCGGTATTCGCATGAGCGGCTCAAGGGGATTTTGAGGGAGTTGACTTATGATTATGTGATTATTGATACCCCTCCCTCTCTTTGTTGGTTGACGGAATCGGCTTTGATTGCGGCCAATCACACGATGATCTGTGCAACGCCCGAGTTTTATAGCACGAAAGGGCTAGAGAGGCTTTCGCAGTTTATAGAGAGTATTGCAAAGAGGCATCCTTTGGATGTATTGGGGGTGGCTCTCTCTTTTTGGAATTCTCGGGGCAAGCACAATCCTATTTTTATGGATCTAATAGAGAAGAATTTTCCTGGGAAGCTCTTGCTGACGAAGATTAGAAGAGATATTAGCGTGTCGGAGGCGGCCATTTATGGGAAGCCTGTGTTTGATTCTGCGCCTACGAGTCGGGCGGCTGAGGACTACTTGGCGTTAACACACGAGATTTTATCCCGTTTAGATAAAAGGGCCGATCAAAATTAATATTGCATTAAATAATTATTTATGAAAAGTTGACAGCCGAAGTGTTAAATCTGTTTTTCAAAAAGGGGGAAAAATGAGAGGCTTTCATAAATACGTGATCTTTTTCTATCTAGTAATCACCATGGCATCTTTCGGTTTGTATGCTCATTTCATTGTGGCCACTCCAGATCAGGTCATTGCGAATGAACAGGGTCTATTCATCAATGTTGAGGGTGTTTTACAACCTATAGAATCACTCAACTTGGCTAATGATGGATATCTGGTTGCGATTCCAAAAGTAGAAGCCGATATATGCCCTAAATGCGGACATGATACGTATACTCAAGGTAGATATTGTACAAGTTGCCTTTGGCCCATTTGGCGCAAGGCCTCTTCTCAATGAACCGCCTTTTCTTTTTATTTTTCTTGTTGATCTGTTCTTTAGAGGGAGCGGAAGTAAGTGATATTCTGAAAACGATCCCTCCTAAAGACAGACAAAAAATAGAAAAAGTGTTTACATACTTAGTCCAACGAGATAGCCTAGGGTATGTTCTCTTTGGAGAGACAAAACCAGCTGCAATATGCTCCATTCCCATTGCTTGTAAATACGCGTTGATTCCCCCTTCATTTGTTGAGGGTCCATTTTTTAAATACCAGAATAGTCTCAAACAATGTTGGGCTATTTGGAAACACTATGAGGGTCGTTTCAAGCATGCGAATCTCATCGTATGCGAAGAACACAATCGCTTTAAGTCCAGCTCCTTTCTGCAGCTTATTTTTATAAATAAACCAAGATTAAAGCAGCTTCTTGAGCAGTATGAGGAGGATTTTATACAAGTTCTGGGAGCAAATTTTTCTCCAGAGGAGTTTATTGCTCGGCTGGAGCAAAAAAAGCAATTGAGGCCTCTCATCCGACATGATGAAAAACTACTGGGTTTGATCTTAGGTTTCGGAAAAGAATCTGCCGAAGCTTTTAAAAATAACGACTTAAGTGAGACGGCAGATCATCCCCTCGGATACGCATTTTATAGACCTCCCAATTGCTCAATTACTCTAGTAAGTTTTAGAGGAAATCCAGAATCCAAGGAGGTGCAAGAGCTTCTTGAAGCCTATACTAAAGAAATCCCAGTAATCGAAGAGGCTCTCAAGAGCGATTCTTTTTTAGTTTCTCTTCTAGAGAAATTTTGCTGTTTTTGATGAGGTCTTGACAGAGAAGCCCATTATTTATATCATTCCGAGAAATTATTAACCTGAGTTTTGGGTTGTCTTCCTCGAAGTCGGAGAAGTTTACACCGCAGATCTTGTGCTTTTTTGACGAAGTAAATGGCCAAAGGCCCTTTACGAGTCAGAAAAACACAAGAGATGCAAGTAAACTTCCTGAATTTGAGGAAGAAAAACACAAAATTCAGGTTATTATGTCCAAGCTTACCTCCATCCTTCAAGAGCGATTCCGTAAAAAGGAAAAGCCAAAAATGACCGCCCTCGCTGAAAAAACCTCCGAGGGAAACCTCACCGTCTTCTCAGGCATCTTCGGAGTAAAAACCCTGGATGAAAAGGTCCAAAGCGCCCTCCTCTCCCTCCTACAAAAATTCGCCCCAGAACATTCTGACATCTCCTCCGATCTCTCCTCCCTCGTCTCCATCACCGCAGAAGTCAAAGGAATCCAAAATCAGGCCGCCATCCTACACGGTGAACGCATCAAACGCGCTCAGGAAATCTTAAAAAATTATAAGGAAGGGGCCTTCAGCGCCTGGCTCATCACAACCTACGGAAATCGCCAAACCCCCTATAATTTTCTCCAATATTTCGAATTCTATTCCCAACTCCCTAAACACCTACATGATCAACTCGAAGCTATGCCACGTCAAGCGATTTACACCTTAGCAAGTAGAGAGGGGGATTTAATCAAAAAAGAGGAGATCGTTCGTAACTACAATGGGCAAACCAAAGAGCAGCTCATCTCCATGATCCGTAACCTCTTCCCTCTAGAAGAGACAGATCAGAGAAGACAGCGCATCGGAGAAAATGCCATCAAAACTCTCTCTTCCCTCCTCGTGCAATTCCAACACTCAAAAGAGAAACTTTCTAAGGAGCAAAAGAGAGATTTGAAAAAAATACTCACTCAACTTCTTGAAATTATTTAATTTAAGGATCTTATGACAACCCCAACCAAAGATAAAATGATGTTAGATGATAAAACGGTCTTGTTATTTGAGGGGAATCTCAAGCGTATTTTTGCTATGAAAATCACACGCAGCACTTTTCGGGAATTACAGAATGTGATTCTAAGTTGTGCCAATCAGAATAAGGAGGTTGCGAATTTCTTATTTGAGACTCTGCTTTCAGGACAGATTCGTGGTACAATTCCCAATGAAAAGCATCGGGAGATTTTAGAAGAGGTGATCAAAGATTTCACGATTCCTGCTCGTCTTTCAAAGGAGGTTTTTGAAAGAGGTGAGTTTATCAACATTATTACCTCCGATTTGGTTTCGCAAGAGGAGCAGTATGCTTTTTTAAATCGGTTACGTCGTATTGATGGGGAGGAATTTACTTTTATGTCTGATGTTCCCAATACGTTTCATCTTCTACAACATTTTGCTGGTAGGATGACGGAGCTTGAGAAGAATGGCAAAAGCCGTGAGGAATTGGCCAAGTTCAAAAAAGAGATTCATCTTATTGCAGACCGTCTAAAGCAAATGGCTTTATGAGTGATCTTTCCTAAAGTGGCAGCTTCTCAAGGCGAAATCTAAGAAAGAGCATCACAAGGGTCAATAGAAAAAAGACCAGTGGAATCAGATAGCTTGCTGGGAAGGAAATGAGGCCAAAAAGAGAAAGAATCACAAAGCTTAAACCTAGATTTACAAAGTTCATCACGGCAGAGGCGTTTGATTTATTTTGTGCATGGCTTAACGCAAGAGAGGAGGCGTTCGCGAAAACCAGCGCCTCCCCTATATAGAGAAAGGGCATCGGAATAAAAAGTGTCCAAAGGTTCACCATTCCGGCAACAAAGAGAAAAAACATCAATGCTGATACTCCTAGCGCAATAGAAATCCCTAATTTCATGGTTGCCAATGTCTCTTGCTTCCCAGCCAATTTAATGGCAAAAAAAGAGCCGATCACCATTCCAAGAGGGGGAATAAAATTCAAAAATCCATATTTCTCAGGGCTAAAACCTAGCTGCTCTATCCCTATAAAGGGGGCTGCAGCTGCAAAGAGGTAAATCACCGCCGTCCCACATCCCATGAGACATGCACAGAGCATCAAACGTCTATTTTTGAATTTCTGCCCATACCCTTCCAAAATCTTATCTATCTGCAACGCCTTTTTATCTATTTTCTGACAGGTCTCTGGAAGCTGTGTGGAAAGCGCAAGCAAAAGAAGAGAGTAAAATATTAAAAAGTAAAAATTGCTTGTCCATCCCGCATAGGTCGTTAGAATCCCTCCTAACACAATCGCAAGACCTGGACCCATTGCAAAGGCCAGCATCAGAAAGGAGATTTTTTTGGTGGCTTTTTCATGTGAATAGATATCTCCAATCATAGTAAAGGCGATCTTTAACCCCACGCTTGCTCCTAAGGCATTTAAAAAGCGCCCTACCAAGAGAAGGCCAAAAGAGGGGAAAAGGGGGAGCAGCGCCATCATTCCATTTCCAATGAGAGCAATGATGATGCCAATAAAAAGGGTGGGCTTTCTGCCTAATCGATTAGAAAGAGGGCCATAGGGAAGGTTTCCTATCGCATAGCCAATCAAATAGAGGGTAATGGTTAGCTGTGCCATCGCTTCGGAAATATGTAAAATATGGGCAATCTGCGGAAGGGCAGGAGTAAAAAGAACAGCTGAGACTGAGGCAAAAGTCCCCAATAACATGAGAATAAAAGTAGAGGGCTCTTTCATTTTGATACCTTTTGTTCAAATGGATAGGTCGTGCGCGCCCCTTCCTGTAGAGCTCGCCATGTTCCCTTATCAAAGAAACCATGGGATCCATTCCAGTACAAGAGAAAACCCACTATCCCGATAATAAGAGTAATAGCGTAAGTCCACTTTAGAAATAAAGGAATCTTTTTGTCTTCGGAACGGGGCACCTCTTCATCATCCATTTTTCACCTTATCTTCTCTTCCCTCAATAATTTTTAAGGTCTGTAAAGGATCCTTTCCCTCCCACCACGCCTGATCCGGAGAGGTTATGCGCGTCCCCTTCGTCATCAAATATTGAAACATCGCCTCAAATTGAACATTGGGAACCCCATAAATATTATGAAAATGACCCGAGGGGTCAGCATCAAAAAAATGGCGAAAGGGGGGCATCAAGCTCCCCTCTATTTCATCTTGAGGAGACCAAAAATGGGACATATGCCAATCTCTTCCAGGTCTTATAATCCCTGTTCTGGAAAGGTCTGGACCAATTCTTCTGGTTCCTGGAAAGGTCACCTTCTGATAGATATACTCATTTGCAGAAGAGGGGGGAGCTGGAAAATCAGGACAGCTGTTTAAAACAGTATCCTGGATCAACGTGCGCGTCTGATCGGTGTGACAATACCAGCACCCCTCTATTTTATAAATCTCCTCTCCTCTTTGAATCAACTCTTGACGGGACAAAAATCCAAGAGGGTTCTTTTTCAACTCTGAAAGCGTGTTGATCGATACCCCCCCTTTTTTATACAGCCAATACCTCTCCTGCCCAACTGGAAAGTCTATCACTGTATATTCTTTGGGGTTTTTTATATAAATAGCTCCTCTCTCAATAGCATAGGGGGGCTCCTTTCCAATCAGCTGGAAACCCTCTGGCGCCCAATTCTCTATAATTGCTTCGCTTTCACTCAACACAAAAAGCTCCTCTTTCTGAGGATCAAAAAGTTGGTAGATCTCATGTTGAGGAGAGCCCTCTTTCTCCTTATCGGGCGTGGTCTCTTTTAAAAGGAGGTTTTTAGTCGTCAGTTTTAGGCGGGTATCTCCGAGATGAGTGACATAAGATTCTAGCTCTTTGGGCGCTAAAATGCGCATCGTCTCTGTCTCTTGAAAAGCATGTAAAGAGCGCCCCTCTTTCAAATGGTAGACAAATTGAGGCCCCCATCCTCCCGGATTTTTTGTGCTGATATAAAAATGGGGATCCATATTTTCATACATCTGGGCCTGATACTCGCATGAGGGATGTTTCCAGCTGGGGTCAATATGGCTGGGAGCTAGGAGAGTGACAAAGATAGAGAAAGAGAAGAGGACGATCACTCCTAAAGTTGTCCAAAAGGCAGACCGCTCTATTTTATGAAACCACCGTTTACCACTCATTTCTTCACCGTATTAAAAATATTCACGGCAAAAAAACAGGTTCCTATAAAAATCAACATTCCCGCAATCGAGCGCACAACCCACCAATTATGCATCCCTACAATCGTATGCATAAAAGAGAGCTGGTTTAAATGTGCACGAAACTCGACAAATGTATTTCCTGTGGCCCAACTGGCCCATTGTAACCCCTGTCTTAACCCGCCTATCCATAAAACGGCAAACATCAAAACAGAGCCCGCTAATGTTAAATTAAAATGCCACTCTGCCATTTTATTGGACCAGAGAGGGCGCCCAACAATCTTCGGAATTGCAAAATAGATACCCCCCATTGCAAAAAAACTAAAGGTTCCCAAAAGGGACATATGGGAATGGCCAATAATCCAATCTGTTTTGGAAACCATCTCGTTCACATGACGCAGTGCTTGCATCGAACCTTGAAAACAGACAATTAGGTAAAAGAGGACACCAAAAGTAAGAAACCGTAGCGGGACACTTTGCCTATACATCGGCCAATTTAAACGCACGGTTCCTAAAAGATTCTGAACAACTGTCCATACAGGGATAATTAACCAGATAGAAAAAACGATGCTTGTGGTTTGAAGCCATTGAGATTGAGGTCCATGTAACATGTGATGTGCACCAATCCATGCATAGACAAAAGCAATTGACCAGAAGCCGACCATGGAAAGGCGGTGGTTGCTTACAGGGGTATTTGCAATTTTTGGAATGAAATAATAGGCAGCAGCCAATCCCATGGGGGTATAAATGAGTCCTACGAGGTTATGGATATAAAAAAAGCTTACGTTGACACGTGTGATGCCTTGAGTGGCCCATAAAACGGCAAAATTGCCTACTATAAAGGTGAAGGTCGTCCAAATGAGAGTTCCCATTGCATACCAGAGAGAGACATACATCTGTTCATATTTCCGTTGAATCATGGTCATCATGAGGTTGAGGGCAAAAGTTGCCCATGCAAGCCCGATGAGAAATTTTAAGGGGATCCATCCTCGTGCAAGAGTCAGAGGAAGCTCTGCATATTCCCAGCCAAAATTTGTTCCGAAGGGGAGAGAAAAGATGGCAAGGGTAGTTGTAATCCACCATAAATAGCAGCTGAAAGTGGCCAATTTCTCGCTCCACAGAGGACGTCCAGAGAGCCTAGGGACGAAAAAATACATAAGGCCCATATCGGCAGCAAGCAGCCATAGAATGGTGACGATGTTGACATGGACGGGGCGTATGCGTCCGAACTGAAAATATTTTCCAGGAACAAAATTGGGGGATAGAAAACCCTGATAGGAGATGAAAATGCCTAGAAGCAGACCGAAGACCAAAAAAAAGAGCGCTGGATAGAGCATCATTTTGACCGGTCGATCATTAAATGGGATTTTAGCTGTTTCCATGCTCCTCCTCCTCCTCTTCCTCTTCATTGCGAAAGACATGATATTTGGGCTCTTCTGGATCATCAAAACGGCCTTTTTTTAGATGATACAGAAAGGCGAGAAGTCCCAAAAGACCTCCTAAGAGCGCAATAAAGATAAACCAGTAAACTTCCACGTAGTATTTCTACTAAATTTAATGAATGACTGCTTCTCTTTTTTTTGAAAGACGAAAAGAGCGTAGGCTCATCAGAATGCCGCCTACCATCAGAAAAATTCCAAGAAATTCTAAAAAAGAGGGGAGACGAGCCTCTACTAGATAGACAAAGAGCAGTCCAAAGAGAGTTTCAAAAATAATGAAAAAACCTATCATCGATAGGGGGAGATAGATGCTTGCGCGGTTCCACAAAAAACAGCCGATCCATGAACAGACAACTCCCAAGACTAAAATCCATGCAAAAAAGCGGACTGTTGCAGGATTAAATTCTATAAACTTTTGACATGCGATGAGCTCAAAATAGTGAAGAATGGGGAGGAGGACAACCACCCAAAGAAAGGTTGTGGCTCCCAAAAAAGTGGCCCACGTTCCCCCTGGAATCTCGGGGGATTTTTTTAAAAATCTCGCATTTTCCACTGCAAACCAGGTCCATCCCAAAAGAGCAACCAGAGCTCCCAACAATCCCCCTAGATATTTCCCTATATGTTCTGAGGAGAAAGAGAGGGGGGTGAAAGCGGATAGATTCACCAAAACCATCCCTATTCCTAAAAGAATAAAAGGGATCAGCATCCCTTTGATGGACCATTCCCGGCTATACCAATTGCCGTAAAGCGCAACTAAAATCGGTGTTAATCCCAAAATCAGGACAGTGACGGGGGGAGTTGCAAAACGGACCCCAAGGACCACTCCTATATAGTATAAAATATTAGAAAAAAGACCGAACAGGAGAGCTTTTATCCAGACTGTGCGGGAGAAGCGGACCATCTGGGCAACTCCTTTACGGAGGAGGAGGGCGAGGGAGAGGAGGCCGAAGGCAAAATAGCGCCCTAGGGCGACCTCTAAGGGGGAAAAGTCGCTTAAAAAGTGAGGGACGATGAAGATGAGACCCCACACGAAGCAAGCGGCTACTGCGAAAAAAAAGCCTATACGCATAAATTTATGAATTTTAGGCCATTATACCCAAATTCTTATTATTAAACCACTGCTACGTAATTTCTATTTCCATCTGCTTATATTTTCTCATCAAATCTCTATAATGAGAGGCATCCTCAAAGCGGTACTCCTTCGCCGCCTCCCTCATCAACTTCTCATACCCCTTAACCTTTTTATCGAGATCTTTTTGGGTTAGATATTCATGATTTTTTTCATGCACAGTGAGAATGGGCTCTAAAGGATCAGGATTTTCTCTGGGGGCCCCCATGACAACTCCTATCTCTCTACGAATAGTCTTGGGATGGATATTATTTTTTTCATTATACGCAATCTGAACCGCTCGCCTTCTCTCCGTCACTTCAATAGTATGTCGAATAGCCTTTGTCATCTTATCTGCATACATGATGACGCGTCCATCCGCATTGCGAGCGGCACGGCCACAGGTTTGTATAAGAGCCGTTTCACTGCGCAAAAATCCCTCCTTATCAGCATCTAGAATCGCCACCAGAGAGACTTCAGGAAGGTCTAATCCCTCTCTCAGCAGGTTGATTCCAACGAGAACATCAAATTTCCCCAGTCTCAAATCCCTTAAAATTTGCACACGCTCTAACGTGTCAATTTCAGAATGGAGATATTTTGCTTTGACATGAAGATCTACCAGATATTGTGTGAGCTCTTCTGAGAGTTTTTTTGTCAAAGTGGTGACAAGAACGCGATCCCCTCTTTCTACCGTTTTGCGAATCTCCTCCATCACATCGTCCACCTGTCCACGAGCAGGTTTAATCGTGATGGGGGGGTCTAATAGGCCAGTTGGTCGTATAATCTGTTCAATGATCTGCCCATGAGCCTCTTGAACCTCCCAAGCTCCAGGAGTTGCGGAGACATAAATCACTTGATGAAAGCGCGCATAACTCTCCTCAAAACGCAAAGGACGATTATCGAAAGCAGAAGGGAGTCTAAAACCAAATTCTACAAGCGTCTGTTTACGGGAACGATCCCCATGATACATCGCATGCAGCTGAGGAATCGTCTGGTGAGATTCATCGATGAAGAGAAGATAATCTGAGGGGAAATAATCGATCAGGCAGGAGGGGGCCTCGCCTGCCGCTCTTCCCGAAAAATGGCGCGAATAATTTTCAATTCCCTTGCAAAAACCCACCTCTTTGATCATTTCCAAATCATAAACTGTCCGTTGGTGAATTCTCTCTTTTTCTAAGAGCTTCCCCTCAGTTTCATAATAGTCCATGCGGGTCTGGAGTTCCCCCTTGATGCTTTCCATAGCAGTGACACGAATCTCTTCGGGGGTCACATAGTGAGAACCTGGATATAAAATAATCTTATCCAAACGAGAACGCACCCTTCCTGTAAGGGGGTCGATCTCACTGATTCTCTCTATTTCTACATCAAAAAATTCAATCCTATAAGCTATATGATCCTCATAAGCAGGAAAAATCTCTAAAACATCCCCTCTGACACGGAACATCCCTCTCGAAAATTCTATATCATTGCGCTTATAATGCATCTCTACGAGGTGAAGGAGAAGCTCATCTCTTCTTTTTTTCTCTCCTACGCGAAAGGAGATCACCATTTTTGCATAATGCTCCGGCATCCCCAAGCCATAGATGCAAGAGACAGATGCAACAATGAGCACATCATCTCTTTCAAGAAGAGAACGGGTGGCAGAAAGACGCATCTGATCAATTTCATCATTGATCGCCATATCTTTTTCAATATAGGTATCCGTTCTGGCAATGTAGGCTTCAGGTTGATAATAGTCGTAATAGGAGACAAAATATTCTACAGCATTTTCGGGGAAAAAATTCTTAAATTCTTGATAGAGCTGCGCAGCTAACGTTTTGTTATGCGCTAAAATAAGAGTGGGTTTTTGAATCTTCTCAATCACATTGGCCATCGTAAACGTTTTTCCTGATCCAGTGATCCCTAAAAGAACTTGCGCCTTTTCTCCTGTTTGAATGGCTTGAACGAGCTTTTCTATCGCTTGTGGCTGATCTCCACAGGGGCTAAAGTCTGTTTTAAGCTTGAATTTCATTTCTAGCCACTCGCGAGATTTTATTCCAACTGCCGACCAATCCCATGGCGCCTCTCACCTCTTTAAGAGTGGCCTCCGCTGCTTCTCTCATCTTTAAAGTCCCCTCGTAGATTACCTTTTCTACATATCCCTTTCTTGCCTCAAACTCTCTTCTCTTTTCCCGAAAAGGGGTCAGAAAAAGCTGTATCTCCTCATTTAATCGCTCTTTTACCTCTACATCTTTGATTTTCCCCTCACGATATCTTTTTTTCATCTCCTCAACCTCCCCCTTATGAGGATTAAACTCGTCATGGTAAATAAAAAGAGGGTTCCCCTCAGTTGTGCCTGGGATATCTGCTCGAATGCGTTGCGGATCTGTATACATTCCACGGATCTTCTTCTCGACCGTTTTCACATCATCGGAGAGAAAAATGGCATTTGCTGCAGATTTACTCATTTTCCCCTTTCCATCCGTTCCAATCAGAGAGGGGATGGTGCTCAAAAGGACCTCTGGAAGGGGAAAGACCTCCCCATAATATTGATTAAAGCGGCGTGCAATATCCCGCGTAAGCTCGATATGAGACTCATTATCTTTCCCCACAGGCACGAGATGCGCACGCGAGAGCAAAATGTCTGCTGATTGCAAAACAGGATATCCCACTAATCCAAAAGAGACGCTCTCGTCAGAAAGGTTAGCATTTCTGGCCATCTCTTTCAGACTGGGAAGACCTGTCAGCCGATTCAGAGAGACTAACATTTCGAAGAGCAGGTTAAGCTCATACACTTGAGGAACTGCTGACTGTAGATAAACGGTGGAGAGTGTGGGATCAATTCCGCTCGCCAACCAGTCCAAAACCATATCATGGATATGGTGACGCGTCTCTAAAATTTCTGCCTTGAAGGGTTTAGTTGTCAGAGTATGCAGATCTGCGATAATAAAATGGCATGTATACTCCTTTTGCAAAGCGACCCGATTTTTGATAGAGCCCACCCAGTGGCCTAAATGCAACTTCCCTGTCGGTCGATCCCCTGTAAGAATCTGTTTTTTGTCTTGCGTCATACCAGAACCTCAATAGCTAATAAAATGAGAGAAACAATAAGGGTCAACACTACCCCTACTCTTCCCCCGAAAACTTGAAACTGGGATTTTATCATTGAGCGGGTCGTTTGTCGACCATACCTTTCTAAATAGGCCATTGCCGAAGGAAGTAGGGCCAATAAGATGATGACACAAATCCCTGCATATTTTAAAGCAGCGATAAACCCTTGAGGGTAGAAGAGCGCAAAGAGCAGAGGGGGAATAAAGGTCATCATCACAAGGAAAAATTTTCCAAAGGAGGTTTTTTTAATTTTTAAACCATCTGCAAGAAAGTCGGAGAGGCTCAAAGAGACCCCTAAAAGCGAGGTAACGATGGCAAAAAAAGCAAACGCCCTTAAGAAGAGGCCTATCCAGCGATTATGGAGAATGGCATGCAGGGAGAAGGTAATCTGAGAGCCTGCTATAGAGACCTCTGAAAGACTATTTTCCCCGTAGACGGGAACAATTCCCATCACCAAAAGCTGCCAGAGTAGATAGACGATAAAGGGGATCAAACTACCGATGAAGATCGCTTTTTTTAGAGATTTTACATCGTGCTCTAGATAGGTTGTGAGGGTAGGGATAATGATATGGTATCCAAATGTTGTAGCCATAACTGAAAGGGAGGGAAGGAGAAATTTAAAATCGGCGTGCAACAAGAGGGGGGATGAAATTTTAAAAATACTCATGGAAAGCATGGCTATATAGGCTCCGATCAGCCCTATCATAAAGAAGCGGTTTAAAAAGTCGACGGCCACAGTTCCGCAATAGACAAGCAGAGAGAAGATGATAAAGACTGCTATAGAAAAAAATTGTGTTGGAATTGTATACGAGATCCATGAGGAGAGGAGCTCCTCTAGAATTTGGCTGCAGCCTACGATATAGGCGGCGGTTAGGGCATATAAGAGAAGAAGATAAACGATCCAGGAGATTATCTCCCCAGGCCTTCCCAAAGTCAAGCGAACCATCGAAATGATATTACTCTCCCCTTTCATCCTTAAATTAACCTCTAAAAGATAAAAAGCGGTCAGCATCATGAAAAGCCAAAGAGCGGTCATCATGAGAAGGGAGGGGAAAAAGCCTGCCTGACCGGTTGTGACTGGCAGGGCTAACATGCCCGCACCAATGGTTGTTCCTGCAATTAATAAAATCGCCCCCATCAGACGATTGCTTTTACTGATCATAAATGGGTCCCTTATAAATGTAGAGCCTGTAGGGAAAAAATCCCTATAGCTGTTGCTAAAATGACTAAGAGAAGAGCGTGTCCCCCCTTTAAAATTTTATATTTCTCTGTTCCGGGCTGTTTTCTGAGGATCCAGACCATTAAAACAGGCAGTACACCAAATAAAATGGTGGCGACAAATCCCCCTGCAATATTGAGAGCTTTGATGAAGATGTTTGGGTATAAAAAAGCAAAAACAAAGGGGGGGAAGAGTGTGATCCCGACTAAAAAGAGGCGCATTCCCCCCTTTTTAGAGACCCTTATTCCATCGGATAGAAAATCCACTAAACTTAAACTCTGAGCGAGAAAGGA
Source organism: Chlamydiota bacterium (assembly GCA_013288105.1). GTDB lineage: Bacteria > Chlamydiota > Chlamydiia > Chlamydiales > JAAKFR01 > JABDCM01. The sequence continues at coordinate 9,424 of JABDCM010000011.1, read as the reverse complement.
GGTTACAATCGCAAAAAAGGCAAAACATTGTGCTGTGGTTGAAATCCAAGCTTTCCCAACAACTGCTCTTAAAGCCTCTGTTGCCGCCTCTCCCTGATTGAGAGCATGAGCGAGCCCCTCTCTTCCTTGAATGGGGATGATGCCTAGCATAATTGCCTCCCATAAGAGGTAGATGAGAAGAGGAAGGGAGCTTCCTATAAAAATAGTTCTGCACAATCTTTTTTTATCCCCTTGAAAATAGAGGGCAAGCGTTGGAATCATATTATGAAATCCAAAAGAGATGATCAGAACGGGGAGGGCTGTCAGAGAATATTCCCAGTGGCTTTCAGTTAGATATGTGGGATGGATGTAGAGGCTTCCCAAGCCTATTAAGAGCAGGTAGGTCAAGATGAGGCCTAACATAAATAAGCGATTGAGATAGTCGACGGGGCGAGTTCCGATGAGGAGGGTGGCTCCACAGATGACTGTGAATAAAAAACTCCCCATCCAGAGGGATAGATGGATTCCAAACAGATCGGCACAAATTGTTTGGAGGATGGAGCCGCTGGCGGCTATGTAGGCGATGTTTAGAGAGTAGAAGAGAAAGATAAAAAGGATCCAACACAGGAGTTTGCCGGGCTTTCCCAGGGTATTTCGTACAAGAGAGATGAGACTGAGCTCATGGCCCACTGTGAGATTGGCTTCTAAGAGAAGGAAGCCTGTGAGGGTCATAAAAATCCAGGCGATCAGGAACATGAGGAGGGCGGGGAGAAATCCCCCTTGTCCTGTGACGACGGGCAGGGCTAGCATTCCTGCTCCTATGCAGCTTCCTGCAATAAGAAGGATGCCTCCGAAAACGCTTCCCGTTTTTGACTGGGATATAGACATGATAATACCTCGAACCTAAAAAGTTATTTGAAATTGGATAGATTATAGAAAATGGGGATAAATAAACATGGCGCTAGCGCCAAAAGGAATGAGGGAGGAAGAGAGAGGTGAATAGGTTCATGGGTCCATGTTAGGTATTTTGCGAATAATTGGAAAGAGAAATAAGGCCTCTTAAGGTCATTTTTAATTATGTTGATACTACCTGATTTGCTTGCCCATAGCTAACGCCATGTTCTTACAAACAGAATAATAAAGATGATATTAATGCTTATTTCAAGAATAATCGTCATGTAACTATTTGAAAATTTAAGTATTAGCATGAGCGAAGTTTATAGAGCACGCCAAAATGAGCTGCGCATACGATACCAAGGAGAGGGGGAAGAGACCATTGGGGATATACGAGCAAGACAGATCTGCCTGCTCGTTTTTGGTATCCTGCTTGTTGTGGGCGCTCTAGGGGGAGGGGCTGCCTGCTTTGCCCTACATTATCGTCCCGCTCTAGGGGGCACTCTTATAGCTTTTGGAGCAGTCTCTTTCGTAATCATAGCCATCATTAATAAATTCTATAAAGGTCGTCTCAAGGATATAGAAAGTTATATTGAAGCAGAAGTCGAGAAGCAGATTGGATGGGAGATCGAGCAGGGAACTTTCTCTTCAGCATCCCTACCTGATGAGGTCTATAAACGGTGGATTCTTATTGACTCACATGCGATCACACAAAAAGTCCTATGGCGCGATAAGCGTTTGATTGACTCACATGCGATCACACAAAAAGTCCTATGGCGCGATAAGCGTTTGCATGACCTCCTCTCCACTCTTCCTTTGCCCACTCTTCGGCATCTTATCCGGTTTGAAACCATTCCAACAACAGAGCTTTCTGATGATATCTACCGAACTTTTCTTCAAGGAGATGACAGCGACGTACTGCGACATTTGATAAAAGATCCTAGATTTCAACGTGACTATCACTATTTGACACCCAGGTACACCGAACGATTGATAACAGCAAACTCTCCTGTCATCCTAGAGCTTATGAAGAGTGGAAAGCTCAATGCATGGAAATATTTAGTTAACTCCTGTAGGGGCCAGCAAGGCCCCTCATCGGGACGGGTGACGCGATGGTGGAATATCCCCGCATCAGGATGGGTGACGCGATGGTGGAATATCCCCGCTTGGGTTGACCTTATTGAGCGATGGAAAGCACAGCTTCCTAAATTACCCATACCGGATAAAATTTATGAACATCTCTGGACTCTTGAATCTGAAGAGATCAGTGCTCACAGCAATATCTCATTACGAGCTGCTTTATTGCAAGATGAGCGTTGCGCCAAGTATGTGAACCGTATGAGCCTTAAAGAAATTGTGGATACATTCATCAGAGGATATATCGATGAGGAGAAAGTACAAGATTTAATTATACGTCCAGCTTCAAGAAATGAACTTCTTGAGCAAGCAATCGCATGGAATAAGCTAAGATATGCATGGAGTGACCAGACCATTCCAGAGGTTCTCTACGATTATCTATGGGGCATTAAACTATCTTCATCTAATCCAGAGGTTATTGTTGCATTAAAATTGTGCTTACTCCCGGATGTTCGTGTTATTCGTTATATAGAGCATTTAACTTTCACAGACATGATCACTCTTATCGTAGAAAAGTATATCGATCTGGAGGCAATAGCAGTCGATGCAAGACCGCACTTTACAGTAGTTAATATAGCAGAGGATTATACGTATAGATCATTCCGTGGTTTAAAAGATCCAACAGCCTCTTTTTATATAGAGATTCTGTATGAACTCATAGCACACATTTTTCCCCATACAGATCCAAAACTGCTACCTTTAGATAGTCTATTAACATTATTGAAGAAGGTAGGAGAGAAGCTAGAAGAATATGATAAATGGATTATGATAGACGACACTCTGTGGAAAATTATTCGTTGGATCTCCCATTCCTATGCGGATACCTATAACTATAGAATTTCACCTAAGCTCATCGAAGAAGTACTCATTTATTACCCAAGTCATCTTGCCAGATTCTGTCTATTACTCCCCTCCCAATTTTTCTCTGAAGGCTTTATCAGGGATATTCAGACGCTCGTAAACTTAAAAGAAAGTATTGTGAAGCGCGCCTATTCACATATGAATGAGGAGCAACAAAAGATCTTTCATAGGGAAATTAAAAAACGCACAACTGAAATAGCAGCAGCCGAATTAGAGGAAGAGTATCCTCTAGGCATGAAGCATCGAATACTCGAGGTCCTATGCAGCGTGGAAGAGGGGGAGCATGTGGGAACACTGACTATAGATCCAGAATATTTACAAGCAGTGTCACCCATGTTTGACGCTCTTGTAAAAAGACTCCCTGTTGATGAGAAGCCGCACATAGTATTTCCTGGATTATGTGACTTCTCCATCATCGAGAGAAGCTATCGCGCAATGGTGGAGGGAAGGCTTGAAGTGAAAAATCCGGAAGAATATCTCCATCAAGCACTGATATTTGATTATTGTGTGTGTGACGATTTAAAAGCTTGTGCCCTTCAGAAATTTACTGAACAGGCAAGCTCTCCGGCAGAGGCGCGATCCGAAAGCTTAAAGATCTATTCACTATTTATCGTTGATACGCTCTTTCCTCAAGATGAGCGAGAGGGGGCGACCGAAACCTGAGTTTTGGGTTTTTCTCCCTCAAATTCAGGTTATTAAGAAAAAATTGCTAAAAGAATCCACTGAATAACCTGGAGCGCTATAAAAGCAAACATAGGACTCAAATCAATCATCCCAAAAGGGGGAATCAGACGACGAAACAAATTAAGATAGGGATCTGTATAAAAAGAGATAAAATGCATAAAACGACTCTGACTAAGCCGGGGAAACCAGGAGCCCAACACCCTCACAAGCAGCATAATCGTATAAACTGAAAAAATAATTTCAATAATCGTCGCTAGCATACTTTACAAATTTTGAATTCATTTGGGTATATCCTAACCCCTCCCGCTTTTCTTTTCCATTGATAAAAAGATTATATTCAATTTATAATCAACCCCAAATTTATGTTTCTATTTCCAGTAAATCCGGTTTACATAGGCGCCGAAATCACCTCATCTTGTTTGCGCTTAGTTGCTTTACAAAAAAAAGGCAAAAGGTGGAAGGTTTTATTTCTCAAAGAAATTGAGAAAAAAGAGGCCTTCGATCTTCCTGTCAACTTTTTAGAAAAAAGTAGCAGCTGTTCTGCTCTCTCTTCTGAAGATGTTTTGTTTCGCTCCCTCTCTTTTCCTCTGAAAAAACAAAAGGAGATCTTAAAGGCAGCTCTTTTTCAACTAGAGCCCCTAATCCCTTATCCTCTAGACAAAGCAGTTGTGCATATTCAACAGACAAAAAATGATTCTCTCCTCTCCTGTTTTGTGGCTAGAAAAGATCACGTTCAACACCATCTCGATCTATTGAAAACATGGAACATTCAACCCGATCAAGTCTCTTGCGTTCCTTTTGCTCTCACAAAATTTTTCTCCACACTCAATCTTGGCCCTCTTCCTTATGCAGTTGTTCATATTGGAGAAAAAATTGTAAGCTGCCTTTTAATTGAAAAAGAGACCCTCATCGCAACACGCGCCTTTGATCTTCAACTCAATCTTCCTATTGAAATTCAGAAGACGCTTTTGAGTTTCACAGCTTCTCAAAAGCAGAAACCCTTTGAATCTATCCTTTTTATCGGGGGAGATTCTTCTCTATGGGAAAAGGTCCAAAAAGCTACTGATAAAAAAATTCTCCTCCCCTCATCAGCCTGTTTTTCTCTTTCTCAAGAAGAGCTTTCCCGTTTTAGCGTTGCCATTGGAGCCGCTCTCTCTCAAAAAGGGCCCAATTTTAGACAAAAAGAGTTCTCCTCCCCCCTATTTTGGAAAAAACTCAAAAAGCCTCTCCTGAATTATTTTGCCTGCATCCTTACTCTTACATGCGCAATATGTGCTTTTGGAAAACTCTCCCTCATACAAAAGGAAAAAAATATCGCTCAACTGGTTTCTTTGGTCATTCCACAACAGAAAACCCCTCATGAGTATCTCCAGAGCATAAGAGCAGTAGAAAAAGAGATCCAAGAAAAACCCAATACCTATCCCCTCTATCCTCAAGTTCCCAAAGTGAAAGATCTCCTGTTATGGCTCTCTAATCATTTGATGGATAATGAGGCCCCTCTCGTCAATGTCGAAGGGTTTCGGTATGTCATGGAAAACCGTCCCACTCCTGCGCAAAAAAAGGGGAAGTATACCGTAAAGGCTGTTCTTGAATTTTCCACGCGCAACCCCTCTTTTGCACGACGCGCACATGAAATTTTGCTCACCCCTAACCCTTTCGTTGATTTAGGTCGCGAAGTGGAAATGACTCAAAGTAGAGGAAAATACCTCATGACTTTTTATTTAAAAGATAGGACTCAATATTTTTAATGGATACCTATAAATCTCGTCTACTTCTCTACATCATTCTCTCAGGCCTCCTTTTACCCCTATTAACTGGTTATTTCTTTTTCACAAAGCATCAGGAGTGGGGAAAAGTAGAAAATGCCTTTGCATCTCTTTCTCTCTTATCTCAGCTCAAATCACGCAGCCAGTCTCTGAACGAACTTGTGCGCGAGAAATATTTAAAGGGCAACTCCTCCTTTTTACATGATGAGATCAAAAATCTTGATTTTCTGAAAAATGAGAAAGAGGTTTTACAAATCTATGTTAAAAAGGCTTTTTTCTTAGGAGGAGAGGCGATAGAAAATAGGTATCGTTTTCTTTGTAAAGAGGAACATCATCCTATATTCCAAGAAAAGGAGGTTCTGTCTGGAGAGTATTTCCAAGAGACCCTAGAAGTTTTAGAACAGCCCATTCAAGTGGATACTGAAGATTTAGAAAGAATTTTATCGCTCATCGAAGATGATCATTCCAATGGACCCCAACTTTTAATCACCGACTGTCAATTCGTAAAAAAAGAATCCCCAATAGGATTTGAATTTTTTGAACTTGATTTGAAAATATTAAAACGGGAGTTTTTCGAGTGAAAAATCTTTTTTTCCTTCCTCTCCTTCTCTTTATTACAAGCTGTTACTCTTTAAATACGACAGATCCTGGGAAAATTGCTAAAATCAACATTTTAGATAGAAATGGAATGTCTGAAACGATTAATTCTAAAGATCGTTTAAGCTTCTATGAAAATACCGATTTTTTGTCTCCACAGCCCTACCAAAAGGTGATGAGGGTCTATGGACGACAAAAAAATGGGGATGTGTATGCGCAGATCACCTCCTATCATCCCAATGGACAGGTTAAACAGTATCTTGAAGCCCTGAATAATCGAGCTTTTGGCAATTTTCAAGAGTGGTATCCCAATGGATTATTAAAAGTACAGGCTTGCATTATTGGGGGAATTTTTGATTTAAATAATTTAGCAGAAGAAAGTTGGGTTTTCGATCACACCTCTAGGGCATGGGATGAAGAGGGGCGTCTGATTGCCGAAATCAATTATAAGAAAGGGGAGCTTGAGGGGGAGTCCCGTTATTATCATTCTAATGGAACGCTGTGGAAGCTTTCCCCCTTTTCTAAAAATTTGCTCCACGGGACTCAGTACATTTATGAAGAAAACGGGACTCTTTTTCAAACAACAGATTTCGCGCATGGGATCAAGCAGGGAACAGCTATCCGTTTTTGGGGGGAGGGCAGAATTGCCTATCAAGAAATCTATAAACAGGGGCATCTTTTAGAGGGCTATTATTTTTCTCCTCAGGGAGTGTTGACCTCTTCTATAGAAAATGGCAAGGGGGACCGGGCTCTTTTTGGAAAAAGCAAACTATTAGAACTCCAAGCATATAGAGAGGGGGTTCAGGCGGGAGCTGTGCGTGTTTTTGATGAATCAGAAAAGATTATCCAGACCTATGGTTATAAAAATGGGGAAAAACATGGGGAGGAGATCTACTATTTTCCTGGTACCTCTCAGCCAAAATTACTTTTAACTTGGCAAGAGGGGGAGCTTCAAGGGCCCGCTAAAACCTGGTATGAAAATGGAAGTCTAGAAAGTCAGCGAGAAATCAGTCAAAACAAGAAGAATGGGTTACTCACGGCCTGGTATCAAAATGGGGCGTTAATGCTGGCCGAAGAGTATGATGATGACAGATTAGTGAAAGGTGAGTACTACAGAATGGGAGAACGCGCCTTCATTTCTAAGGTGGAAAAGGGCAATGGAGTTGCCTCCCTCTTTAATTCGGAGGGAAATTTCTCTCGCAAGGTGTATTATGAGGATGGAAAACCCCTGGAATGATATAGTCGAGATTTTGGAATAGAGACATGGGGTATTTATGAATCAAAATGAGCGCAAAAAAGCATTAGAGGTTGCTGTCTCTCAAATTGAGAAGCAGTTTGGAGAGGGGGCTTTAATGAGTCTTGGGAAACATTCTGCTTCGCGGGAAATTTCTGTGATTCCAACAGGCGCACTTTCGCTTGACATTGCATTGGGAATAGGGGGCATTCCTCGTGGAAGAATTATTGAGATCTATGGCCCAGAATCTTCCGGAAAATCTACTTTAGCTACACACATAGTGGCCAACGCTCAAAAAGCGGGGGGACTTGTTGCTTATATTGATGCAGAACATGCTCTTGATCCTCTCTATGTACGTAACATTGGAGTGAACATCAACGATCTTCTGATTTCTCAACCTGACTGTGGAGAGGATGCTCTTAACATCGTTGAGATGTTGGTGCGCTCGAATGCTGTTGATTTAATTATTATTGACTCTGTAGCGGCCCTAGTCCCCAAAAGTGAATTAGAGGGGGAGATGGGGGATTCTCATGTTGGTTTACAAGCTAGGATGATGTCTCAAGCCCTCAGAAAACTGACAGCCGCTTTGGCTCGTTCTAATACCACCTGTGTTTTTATTAATCAGATCCGCGAAAAGATTGGTGTCATGTTTGGAAATCCTGAGACAACAACGGGAGGGCTTGCGCTCAAGTTCTACGCTTCTGTGAGACTGGATATTCGACGTATTGGCAGTATTAAGGGGGCAGATAATGTGGATATTGGAAATCGCGTTAAGGTGAAGGTTTCCAAAAACAAGGTAGCTCCCCCTTTCCGTATTGCGGAAATGGATATTATCTTTAACGAGGGAATCTCATATGAGGGAACAGTCATAGATCTTGCCTCTGAGAAGGGGATTATTGAGAAAAAGGGATCCTGGTTTAGTTATGGGGAGCAGCGTTTAGGACAGGGCAAAGAGGCTGCTAGAGAGGAGCTCAAGAAAAACCCTACGCTTTGTGAGGAGATTAGAAAAAAGGTGCTTCTGGCTTGTGCTCTGACGAACGCCCCAGGTCCTGTCTTACAAAATCCAGTTTCTCCTGCTCCCTCTTTAAAGAGTGAGAAGGTAAAAGAAAAGGTAGAAAATTTAGTAGGAGGATAGATTAATAGCTGAGACTCTCTCCTCAACCGTCTGAATTAAAGATAAAAACTCCGGAGATAAAATCTGGAGTTTTTTTAATGTCTGTTTTAATTCCTCAATTTCCTGGTTAAAGAGAAGGCGCCCCTGTTCCACTCCCATGAAATTCACATAATTTTGAGAATTTTTTTGCCCCCTATCCTGCTCCAAATCCAGAAAATCATCACTCAGCTGAAAAGCCATTCCAAAATGGGAGGCTGCTTTTTTCACAAGGAGAAGCTCTTGATGGTCCCCTCCTCCAAAAAGCCAGCCAAAGACAAAAGAGAGCTCGAAAAAGGTGGAGGTTTTTTTCTCAATGGTCTCTTTGATTTTTTCAGAGGAGTGTTCTTGAGAAAAAAGATCTAAGAATTGCCCCTCCGTTGCCCCCTCTATCCCCATATTACGAGCAGCTGTGACGATAGCATCTGAAGAGGTTGCAATTTTTTCATATCCTGCTGCAATCAGAGCGTAACTGGCTAGCAGCGCTGTTGCCTCATTAAACACTTTATGTAGGGTAGGAACGCCGCGTCGTATCTCATCATTATCCATGCAAGGTAGATCATCTGCGATGAGAGAGGCTGTATGAAAAAATTCAACCGCCAAAGCGGCATGAGAGACTCTCCTATTTTTCCCCAACGCCTCAGCTATTAAAAAAACGAGGATAGGACGCATCCGTTTTCCCCCCGTTTGAAGAGCATAAGCCATGGCGGCTTGAAGGGGAAGAGAGGGGTTGAGAGAGGAGACAAATTGGGAGAGAGCCTCCTCGGTGAGGTGACGATATTTTTCTAAAACAGAGGGTATCATGATACAGAGTAGTGTTGAGATTTTAAAAGAGAGTTTTCTGGAAGGACTCCTGAGGAGGCAAGGCAGGGAGCAACCCCACTATTTTTTCCTAAAAGAGAGCCTGGATTGAGAACCACATTACATCCCGTCTGCCCCCCATCCCCAATGATCGCTCCCAGTTTTTTCATTCCCGTCTCTATTCTTTTCCCCTCATATGAGATAAAAATCGATTGGCGATCGAATCGCAGATTGGCACATTTTGTCCCTGCACCGAGATTGACATGATTTCCAAGGATCGAATCCCCTACATAAGCAAAGTGAGCTGCGTGAACATCATTG
>JABDCM010000010.1 GCA_013288105.1 Chlamydiota bacterium | reverse complement strand
AAAACGGCTAGAACCTCTCTCAGGAAAAGGAAGAAGATCCGCCCTCTCCGCTGCCCGCTCTACCTCCTCCTTCGCCTCTTTTCTAAGAACCTCAATCTCCTCTCGAGAAGCAAAAACCCCCTCCTCAAGCAGAAGTTTTTCTAATAAAGGTATCGGGTCCCTAAATGTCCCTTCTTCTTCAACTTCCTCAGATAGATACTTTTTTGGATCATCACTGTTGCTATGCGGAGCCAATCTCGGAACATTTGCAATGATCACACTAGGCCCATTGTGCCCTCGTGCCCTCTCAAGCGCCCCCTCCATCGCATGCACAATTGCTAAGTAATCAGTGCCATCAATTTCACTAACCGCCATCCCCTCATAACCCCGTGCAATAGGAGCAATCGTTCCCCCCGCTGTCTGCTCCCTCACAGGAACAGAAATCGCCCATCCATTATTCTGAATAACAAAAATCACACCCAGTTTATGAATAGATGCAAAATTTAAAGCCTCATGAAAATCCCCCTGAGAAGTTGCCCCCTCTCCCGCCGAGACATAAACCACCTCATCTTTCCCAAGATTTTTAATCGCAAGAGCTTTGCCAACCGCATGAAGAAATTGAGAACCCACCACGCTTGACTGACAAATGATTCTAAGCTCCTTATGAGAATAGTGGTGAGGCATCATACGCCCACCAGAATGATTTTTTGTTGCTCGCCCTAAAAAAGCACCCAAAATCTCAGTTAAATCACACCCCAATCCTAAAGCACACCCCTGGTCACGATAATAGGGAAGCGCCCAATCTTTACCCGCACTCAACATCTGAGCCGCAGTCACCCCGATTAACTCATGACCCGCAGCAGAAAGCTGAAAGGTTCCCCCCTTATTCTGCTTGACCAATTTGGCCATCTTCTCATCTGCAAAACGAGAAAGATAACTCAATTTAAGAACACGCACCGCATTCTCAGTCAAGTTTTTTAAAAGAAGTTCTCTCATCTACATTACCCCTCAGAAAAGAAAGATTTTATTTTTTCCACAAAGCTCTTTTTCTGAGGATGGTTATCTACCCCCTCTGTCGTGGCAAATTCTTTCAAAATCTCTTTCTGCTTTTCCGTAAGATGTGAGGGTGTCTCAACAATGATATGAATTAAAAAATCCCCCTTTCCTCTGCCATGGACGTTGGGGAAACCTTTTCCTTTGATTCTAAAAACTTTGCCGCTTTGTGTCCCTTCAGGAATGGTAAGTTTACATGTTTCATAGAGGGAGGGAATCTCTTTTTTTACACCGAGAGCGGCCTCTCCAAAGCCGATGGGAACATCAAGAAGAATGTCATCCCCCTCTCTTTTGAAGATGGGATGGTGATCGACGTTGATGAAGACGTAAAGATCGCCCGCTGGTCCCCCCTCCTCTCCTGCATCCCCATATCCACCCATTTTGAGGCGCATTCCCGAATCAACACCTGCAGGAATATGCACCTTAACATTCTGTTTTTCTTTTACTTTTCCCTGACCTTTACAAGAGGAGCAGGGATCTTTGATGATTTTGCCCCCCCCTCCGCACTGAGAGCAGACGGTGGACATGCTAAAGAAACCTCTTGTTTGAAAGAGCTGACCTGACCCATGGCAGGTTGGACATGTTTTTATTCCCTGAGCAGAAGAGGCTCCACTACCCGAACAGTGAGAACAGGAGGTATAGCGCGTGATGGCAAGCTCTTTTTCTACCCCCTTTGCAGCCTCTTCAAAAGAGAGGCGGATCGTTGCTTTTTTGCTCGCTCCCTGTCTGCTACCTCGTCCCCGCTCATGACCTGCTCCCCCCATCCCTCCGAAGAGCGTATCGAAGATAGACTCTCCGCTGCCACCCCCTCCACCTCCGAAAGCATCCATGAAAGTACGTAAGGCCTCATCCATGGATCCAAAGCCAGGACCACCTGCACCTCCGCGCGCCTGTCCACCCGCGAAGACCCCCTCTTTTCCATACCGGTCATACATCTCTCTTTTTTTAGGATCGCTTAAAACCTCATAAGCCTCGGAGACCTCCTTGAAGCGGGCCTCTGCTGTTGCATCCCCAGGGTTTTTATCTGGATGATACTGCAGCGCCTTTTTACGATAGGCTTTTTTGATCTCCTCTGGTGAGGCCCCCTTAGCCGTTCCTAAAATTTCGTAATAATCCATGACCTTATTCATCGCTTTTTTCTATCGATTACGGTATTTTGCAGCAGCTTTTGATTTAGCCCGTTTTTTTACAGAGGGTTTATCATAGAAGCGGTGAGCTTTCGCTGATCGCATGACCCCCTCCTTATCTAATTTCTTTTTTAAAGCTCTTAAAGCTTTGTCGATGGTTTCCCCAATACGGACCTTTACACTTGTCATACTCTCTTTTCCTTGCAGGTTTAAATCTCTCCTTTATATAGAGAGAGGACACATTGTAACAATCATTCCATTAGAATTCAAGGAAGAATGGTCCTTTTTGTTCTCTTTCTTTTGAAAATATCTGGTAGAGCAACCCAAAATTCAGATTAATAAATATATTTTGAATTTTAAATAGAAATAAAAAAAGGGGGGAAATCCCCCCTTTGTTTTAAAAAAATGTTATTTAGACACTTTTTTATCCGTTTATTCGTCATCGTCGCCTGCGCCGGCGACTACGCCGTCGACTGCGTCTGCATCGTCTCCAGTAGCTCCGACTCCAGGAGCGTGTCGTGCGCCTCTATGAGGAACTCCTCCGGCTCCAGGAGGAACTCCGGCTCCAGGAGCTTGTCGTCGTGCGCTTCCTCCAGGAGGAGCTCCGGCTCCAGGAGCTTGTGGTACGCCTCCAGGAGGAGGGATTTGTCCTCCGTCGAGTGGTTGTTGCGAGCCAATAAGCTTTAGGCGTATTGCGTTCAATGCCTGTTGAGCTGCGAGGACCCTTTCATTAGCCTCTGTTACAGCATTAGCTAAACGCTCTTGTCGAGGAGTCCTTTTACCTTGAGCAGGCACCTCTGCAGCCATAGCCGTAGCCTCTTTGCGCTCAAATCCAGCAATCTCCAATTGAAGCTCAGCTACTGTCTGTTGGGCTTCTAGATGAGCACGTCTCAACTCATCGTTTGTATCGTCTTCTGTAAGAGCGTCTTGAGCCTTTGCTTCACTCTTTTCAGCCGCTTTTAAATTCTTTCTAGCAACCTCTAAAGGTGTTAGCGTATGGACCGCTTTGCAATGTCTTCCACAATTTGCGAAAATTGTCAAGAATGCGAACACTCCTGTTGCAATCGCACAGTAGATGAACTGATTGCCATTCATCACACCAGCTAGCACCAGAGCGCCTGCTACAATCGGTAGAATCGCTTTCATCACACTCAACGCTGTCTGTCTGCTAACAGCAACTTGAACAATCCCTGTCGCACCCCCTACACCAATCGCAATGATCGCTGCTGTTTTAAGAGAAATTAAATTAAGAATGGTGCATGTCGCAATTGCTGCAAATGCTAAAACAGCAAAAACGCTAATTGCAACATCAGTTGCAAACTTCGCTCTTTCTGATTTTGCTTCTCTTTCTGTTGATTTTGTCGAATCTACTCTTGATCCGCATATAAGTTTTCCACAAGTTGCGGTACAATCGCCCATAAGGTCTCCTTAGTTTTGGTTTGAAGGATGCCAGTTTAGTCGCTCTGTAAATTTTAATGCAACCAAAAATTAATAATTAGTAAAGACTTTCTTGAAAATTCTCTCACAAGGGTTGAAAATCTTAGCTTTGCAAAAAAAATCTCTTGAATCAAGAAGAGTGATCATGACTGTTTAACAACCTGAATTTTGGGTTTTTCTCCCTTAAATTCAGGAAGTTTACTTGCATCTCTTATGCTTTTCCGATTAGTAACTATTCAGGCTATCCTTCACAAGAAACGGGCACGGTAACGGGTGCGGTAACATTCACGAAAGAAGGCCCTTAAATCATTTTTTTTAAAAACCAGCTTAGATTTTCTCTTTCGTGAACGTTACCGCACCCGTTACCGTGCCCGATTTTCTCCTAAATAACCTGAATTTGAGGAAGAAAAACCCAACACTCAGGTTAACAGGGATATAAATCTCTTAAATAGAGAACAGAAACCCTCTCCTGCTCCCTATTTTTTTTCATTTCCACAAGATGGGCAAGATGGGCCGCATCTGGAAACAGCTCTCTCTGATTCAAAAAGGCAAAATCTGCATGAAAATGGGGACCTACCACCTCCTCACACTCAGTCAAAAGCCCAGAGAGCTCCTCTAAAGAATAGAGTTTAGGGGGGGTAACCTCTTCTATCACATCCCCTCGCCTTCTCTGAAGCATCATGTAAGCCCCCCCTAATCTCGCATCGATGAGAGAGGCAAAGAGCCCCTCTTTTTGTGAAATAAACCCTGATAGGGAGGAAAAGGGAATAAGCTCTAGAGGGCGACCAAAAGCAATCCCTTTTGCAGCAGAGACTCCTACGCGCGTTCCCGTGAATGAACCAGGACCAACCCCTATCCCAACCTTTTTAAGATCTGCCTGTCCCCTCCCACATTCCTGAAAGGCTGCATCAATCATAAAAAAAAGCTGCTTGGAACTGAGTTGCCCCCCCTCTATTTTTTTGACGATCAGTACCTTGTCTTTCTCACTTAAGATGACTATCGATTTTTGTGTACTGGTATCTAGAATGAGCGTTGTCATGAAAAAAAATCTAGATTAGATTGGAAAATTAAAAAAGGATGATTATACAATAAGCTGCCAATAAGTTAAAGTCATCTATTTTGGTCTACTTTTGTTGAGGTTACGTCTTGGAGAAAAATCCCCCAAATCAAGAGCTTTTTGAAACTGAGCTGGCAGAGGCTATTGAGGAGTCTTTGGATCAGAGCGCCTCTCCTGAAAGAAATTTACCGGAAGAGCTCTACATACTCCCTCTAAACCGACGCCCCTTTTTCCCAGGAATGGCAGCTCCCATCTTAATTGAGCCAGGTCCCTATTATGAGGTTTTAAAGCTCATCGCAAAACAGGAGCAGAAATATATAGGCCTCGTTCTGACAAAAAAAGAAAATGCTAACATCTACAAGATAGCGGCGAACAGCCTCCACCAGGTAGGTGTCTTGGCACGTATCTTACGTATCATCCCGGTTGAGGGGGGGGGGCGCTCAGGTCGTTCTGAACATGGAAGAGCGCATAGAAATCATTGATTACCTGAAAAGTAAACACTTAAAGGCGCGCGTCATCTACCATCCGGAAAATCGGGTCCTTTCCGATGAATTAAAAGCCTATGCTTTAAATATTATCTCAGTCATCAAGGAGCTTTTGAAGCTCAATCCCCTCTTTAAAGAGGAGCTTCAGATTTTTCTGGGCCATTCTGACTTTACAGAACCAGGAAAGCTTGCAGACTTCGCAGTCGCCTTGACAACTGCATCCAGAGATGAGCTTCAAGAGATTTTGGAATCCTATGATACTCAATCACGCATCGATAAAGCCTTAATCCTTTTGAAAAAAGAGCTCGATTTGAGCCGTCTTCAAAGCAGCATTAACCAAAAAATTGAAGCTACCATCACCAAAAGTCAAAAAGAGTATTTTCTGCGAGAACAGCTCAAAACAATTAAAAAAGAGCTGGGCTTAGAAAAAGAGGAAAAATCGATCGATATTGAGAAGTTTGAAACGCGGCTGACAAAGAGGGAGGTTCCTAGCCATGCCCTGACGGTGATTCAAGAGGAGATGGAAAAATTACAGACTCTAGATTCTGCTTCCGCTGAATATGCCGTCTGCCGTAATTATCTCGACTGGCTCACCACAGTTCCTTGGGGCATATATAGCAAAGAAAGACACCAGTTAAAACAGGCAGATAAGATCCTCCAAAAGGATCATTATGGATTGGAAGAGATCAAGCAGCGTATCTTGGAATTAATTAGTGTAGGCCAACTCACAGGGGGACTCAAGGGAAGCATCCTCTGTTTAGTAGGCCCTCCAGGAGTGGGAAAAACGAGCATAGGAAAAAGTATTGCACGTGCCCTACACCGTAAATTTTTCCGCTTTTCTGTGGGAGGCATGCGCGATGAGGCTGAGATCAAAGGTCACAGAAGAACCTATATCGGATCTATGCCAGGTAAACTGGTGCAGGCGTTAAAACAGTGCCAGGTCATGAATCCTGTCATCATGATTGATGAGGTAGATAAAATGGGGATGAGCTACCATGGAGATCCTGCAGCCTCTCTCTTAGAAGTACTGGATCCGGAACAAAATCGGGATTTTCTAGATCATTATCTAGATGTACGTGTGGATTTATCTAATATTCTCTTCGTCGTGACAGCTAATATGATCGATACCATTCCAGAACCCCTTTTGGATCGTATGGAGATTCTTCGTCTCTCAGGATATATTTTAGAGGAGAAGATGCAGATTGCAAAAAAATACCTCATTCCTCGTTCTCGTAAACAGATGGGGCTTAAAATGGGCGATCTCTCCTTTTCACAAGATGCTCTACGTGCCATTATCAACGGGTATGCACGAGAAGCAGGTGTGCGCAGCTTAGAAAACAATATCAAAAAAATCATGCGCAAGGTTGCCCTGGAAATTGTTCAAGGAAAAGAAAAGGGTAAAAAAGCTAAAAAAAGAAAAAAAGAGATCAGCAAAAGTACGATTATAGACTATTTGGGAAAACCCATTTTCTTAAGTGACCGTTTTTATGAGACAAATCCTGTAGGGGTCGCAACAGGCTTAGCATGGACCTCTCATGGGGGAGCGACTCTCTATATCGAAACCATTAAGGTGGCAGCTGATAAAACAGATATGACCTTGACAGGACAAGCAGGAGAGGTCATGAAAGAGTCCTCACAGATTGCTTGGAGCTATCTTCACAGCGTCATTTATAAGTATGCTCCAGGACATACCTTCTTTGAAAAATCTCATGTGCATATCCACATTCCCGAGGGGGCTACACCTAAAGATGGCCCCTCTGCAGGGGTGACCATGGTCTCTGCTCTCCTTTCTCTCCTTCTAGATGTTCCCGTAGTTGAAAATTTGGGCATGACTGGGGAGTTGACCCTTACAGGAAGAGTTTTGGGAGTAGGGGGAATTCGAGAAAAATTGATCGCAGCCCGCCGTTCGGGGTTACAGATCCTCATTTTTCCCTATGAAAATCAGAGAGATTATGATGAGCTTCCTGCCTACCTCAAAAAGGGGCTCCGTGTGCATTTTGTCAACCATTACGATGAGATTTTCCATCTTGCTTTTCCAGGAGTACACTCATGACCTCTTGGAAAAAATGGAGCGACAAAAAAATCCTTTTGCCTGAGCAACTTGAAGAAAAGGTGCATGCGTTAAAAAGTCAGAACAAAAAAATTGTGACTTTGAATGGCTCTTTTGATCTTCTCCATGCAGGCCATCTCTATATCCTTCATGAGGCCTCTCAACAGGGGGACCTTTTAATCGTAGCTGTCAATAGCGATCTCTCCGTGCGTGCCTACAAGGGTCCGCACAAACCCATTATCTCTTTACCTCATCGTATGGAGCTCCTAACTGCACTTGCATGTGTCGATTATGTCACCTGGTTTGATGAATCAGATCCGAGAGCTATTTTGAGTAAAATTCAACCCCATGTGCATGTCAATGGGGCAGAATATGGGATAGATTGTATTGAATCGGAAGTGGTAAAACAGGGAGGAGGAGAGATCTATCTTGTCGACAGAATTCCTCATCTCGCCACCTCAGAGATCATTAAAAAAATCATACATATTGAGCGTTCATGCGTTTAATTTGCACAATCACACGAGAGGCACTCGATGCACACACCGTCCATCCCCTAGCCTTTTCAGCCTATTTGAAAAAAGAGGGAATTGCCAACGAGTGTGAGGAAATTCCCTCACCTATGGGGGGCCCCCCCTCCCAGTATCGGATCTGGATCCATGATGAGGATCAGGTAGAAAAAGCCTCTCAGCTTTACCAAGAATACCAAAAAAATCCTCATGATCCCCGCTTTGTGCTTACAAAAAAAAGTGTAGAAACAGAAGAGGAGCATCCTCACGAAAGAGCCCCCACAACGGCAGTCGTTGTGAAAAAAAATCGTCTTCTCTCTCCTGCTCCCTATGGCCCTCTCAGTATTCTTATGCTCATATTGGTAATAGGAATCTATTTTTGGTCAAAATCGCAACCTCATGATTTTGCGCCTCATCACATTCCTGGTGTCATCGACGCCCCCATCCTTGCTCCCCTTGAAAAAGCTCTCATTTACGACTATCCCGCCTATTTTCAGCTCAGAGATGAACTCTACAAAATATATACACCTCAAGAGATTGAGAAAAAAGAGCCCCCTTCCAAAGAGGCTCTCTTACTTATTCAGAAAATGCAAAAAACCCCTCTCTGGATAGGCCTTTATGACAGGGTCACCCATTATTTATTAAAACAGGCCCCCACTATTTTTTATCCCTCCCCCCTTTTTGAAAAAATCTCATCCGGAGAGATCTGGAGAACATTCACCCCCGCTCTTCTCCATTATAATTTTCTCCATATCTTTTTTAATGTTTTATGGTTTATCATGCTCGGCAATCAGATTGAGTTTCGCATAAAAGCGTGGAAATATCTGATTCTACTCGTATTAGTAGGTATCTTTTCCAATACAGCTCAGTATCTGATGAGTGGTCCCTTTTTTATGGGTCTCTCAGGAATTGTCTGCGGTCAGGCAGCTTTTATTTGGGCGCGTCAGACGGTAGCTCCTTGGGAGGGGTATCTTTTACAGAGAGCAACCCTCGTTTTTTTAGCACTCTTTGTGGTGGGAATGTTTTTTCTACAGTTGGGTTTTTTTGTGGTCCAGATCACAGGAAAAATGAATCCCACTTTTGGGATTGCAAACACAGCACATTTAAGTGGAGCATTGATGGGTTATCTTCTAGGTCGTTCACGCTTTTTCTCTCTTCATCCCTTAAGGAGGATCAAACATGTCAGCTGACGTACACCGCATGCCTGGAGGTTCTCCTCCCCCATCTACGCCCCCTTTTCTCCCTGTCACGGGGCAGTTGGGAGACAAGATCGTGACCCTCCTCTTCATAGGATGTGCTGTTTTGACAATTCTCTTTGTTGTTTTAGGTTGTTTAGGGAAAATTCATCCTGTCGCCCCCGTAATCTCCTTTGTATTAGGAGCCTCTATCTGTTGTATCTATCAAATCATAGACTGCTGTCGAAGGAAGCCCCCCCCTTCCACAGCTGTGCCCACTGAAAAAAGAAGAGATAGTCAGTCTACAGTCTCTTCAGAGGCGTAGAAGGAAGGAGTAAGTTCATGAGTGTGCGCGATCTAATTATCCTTGGTTCCTCCAGTCAGCAGCCGACCCGTAAACGTAATCATGGAGCTTACCTTTTTCGATGGAATGAGGAGGGGTTACTTTTTGACCCTGGGGAGGGAACGCAGCGCCAATTTATTTATGCCAATATTGCCCCCCCTGTCGTCAACCGCATCTTTGTCAGCCACTTTCATGGGGACCACTGTCTGGGGCTAGGGTCTATGTTAATGAGACTTAATCTTGACAAAGTCACCCATCCGATTCACTGCTACTATCCCGCGAGCGGAAAAAAATATTTTGATCGTCTGAGATATGGGACGATTTATCATGAAACCATTGAGGTGATCGAGCATCCTATCTCAAAAGCGGGGGTTGTGGAAGAGGGGGAAAATTTCCGTATTGAGGCGGCCTTTTTAGAACATGGGGTTGATAATCTTGCATGGCGCGTCACCGAGTCAGATCGTCGAAAATTTGATAAGGAGAAACTAAAGCGGTTAAAAATTATGGGGCCACAAGTCAAGAAGCTGCAGGAGGAGGGCTCCTTAATTGTCGAGGGGCGTCTCGTTCAGCTAGATGAGGTCAGTTGGATACGAAAGGGGGATGCCATTGCAGTGGTAAGTGATACGCGTATGTGTCGCAGTGCAGTGGAGATTGCAAAAGGCGCCAAGATTTTGTTATGTGAGAGTACCTACTTAGAGGAGCATCGTGATCTTGCAGAGAAACATCACCATTTGACTGCGCGTCAAGCTGCTAAAATTGCAAAAGAGGCGGGGGTAGAAAAGTTGATTTTGACCCATTTTTCCGCTCGCTATCTTTATGTACAAGATTTTGTGAGAGAAGCGCGCGAGCTCTTCTCGAATACTGAGGCTGCAGAAGATCTGAAGGTCTTTGCTTTTCCTCGCTAAGGATAAAAGTTGTAAATATATGAATTTCAAGTCTTTATTCGATCAACATCGAGAAAAAATCCTCCATGATTATTTTACTTTTTTGCGCTTTAAAAGTATCAGCACAGACCCGCAGTATCTAGCAGACTCACGCCGCTGTGCAGAGTGGTTAGTCCATTATTTGCAAGAGGGTGGTCTACACGTGGAGAGTTGGGAAACAGAAAAAACTCCTGTTATTTTTGCATCCAGTTTGCATGCTGGCCCCGATAAGGAGACGCTTCTTCTCTACTGTCACTATGATGTTCAGCCTGTAGATCCTTTAGAAGAGTGGACCTCCCCCCCTTTTGAGCCAACTCTAAGAGAGGGGTCCATTTATGCACGAGGGGCTGCAGATAATAAGGGACAATGTTTTTATACCCTTTCTGCACTTCTGCTCTTTTTAAAAGAGAGAAAAAAATTCCCTATCAATGTGAAATTTATCATTGAGGGGGAGGAGGAGAGTGGAAGCAGGGGATTGGCTCTCTTACTGAAAGAGAAAAAGGAGGCTCTACAGGCAGATTATCTTCTCATTGTGGATAGCGGAATGGAAGAGCGCGATCTACCTGCGATCACTTTGGGAGCAAGAGGGCTTGTCTGCCTTCAGGTGACGCTTCAAGAGGCTCTTTATGATCTCCATTCAGGATCTTTGGGCGGGTTAGCATACAATCCTAACCGCGCTTTAGTGGAGCTCTTGAGTTCTCTTCATGATAAGGAGGGGAGAGTGACCATCCCCCATTTTTATGATCAGGTGACCCCTCTTTTACCTGAGGAAAAAGAGGAGATCTCGTTTGCTTTTGATGAGGAAAAATTTCAGAAAATGTTTGGTTTTCAACCGACTGGCATGGAAAAAAATGTCCCCCCTAAAGAGGCAGGATCTATCCGGCCCACCTTAGAGATTAATGGCATTACTGGGGGGTATGGGGGAGCTGGATTTAAAACTGTCATTCCTGCGAAAGCCTCTGCTAAACTCTCATGCCGACTTGTCCCTCATCAAAAACCTTTAGAAATCGCGCATCAAGTACGCGATTTTCTTTTAAAAAAAACACCCATAGGGATGAGAATGGAGGTGGACATTCTTCCGGGCATGGGGGAGGGGTTTCGGACCTCTCCACACACACAGCTGGCCCATCTTACAGCTGCCTGTTACACAGAAGTATTTGGAAAGCCTTGTCAAAAGATTCTGCTCGGAGGGACCATTCCGATTGCAGTCGAACTTGCTAAAACCTCTGGTGCAGAGATGATACTCATCGGCGTGGGTCTTCCCGATGATCACATCCATTCTCCAGATGAAAGGTTTGATATGGACCGTTTTGAGAAGGGATTTTTAACGATATGTACCCTTTTGAACCACTTCTCGTAGAAAAAAATAGCGCTTTTTACTATACTCACCCCTCATGCATTTAAGGAGTTTGATGATGCGTCGTTATTTCACGAATACTGTTTTTTCTGCTTTATTAACAATGACCCCTCTTTTTTCTGCTGATTTGAAAAAAGAATCAACTACTGGAAATGAAATTCTATTAAAACAAATTTCTAAAGGCTTTTCTCAAGTCGCAAAAAAAGCGATTCCAGCTGTTGTCTATATCGAGAGCAGTCAATCTAAGGAGAAAAAAAAGGAGCTTTCCCTGAAGCTGAAGAAGGGGCCTCATGAAAATCCTTTCGACTATTTCACAGAAGAATTTTTTAACCGTTTCTTTGGACTCCCCTATTCTGAACAGCAAGTGCCCTCTAAAATTGAAACAGTAAAGGGGACAGGATTTATTATTTCTGAAGATGGTTTCATTGTGACCAATAACCATGTTGTTGAGAATACCTCTAAGATCAGTGTCACTCTTTCAACAGGTAAAAAAGTAACTGCTACGCTAATTGGGGTGGATCCTAAAACTGACCTTGCTGTGATTAAGATTAATGAAAAAGAGCTTCCCTATCTCTCGTTTGGAGATTCTGATAAACTGGATGTAGGAGATTGGGCCATTGCTGTGGGGAATCCCTTTGGATTACAGGCTTCTGTGACTGTGGGGGTTGTCAGCGCTAAAGGACGTAACCAGCTTAATATTGCTGATTTCGAAGATTTTATTCAGACAGATGCTGCTATCAATCCAGGCAATTCTGGAGGTCCTCTTTTAGATGTTGAGGGGGAGGTCATTGGAGTCAATACAGCTATTGTAACGGGATCTGGGGGATATATGGGAATTGGATTTGCCATTCCCAGTACCATGGCCAAACGTATTATTGACCAGTTGATTAAGGAGGGGCAGGTCATCCGAGGATATCTGGGAGTGACGCTGCAGCCTATTGATAATGAGCTTGCCAATTTTTATAAACTGGATTCTACGAAAGGGGCTTTAGTTACGGATGTAGCGAAAGGTTCTCCTGGAGACCAGGCTGGCATTAAACAAGAGGATATTATTGTAAGTTTTAATGGCATCACAGTTGATAATTTAAGTACTTTCCGCAATGCAGTCTCGTTGATGGCACCTGGAAGTAAGTTAAGCTTAAAGGTTAATAGAGAGGGCAAAACGATCCAATTAAATGTTGTGGTAGGATCTGCGCCGGTGGAGACGCTTGCGCAAGTGGGTTTCTCTACGCAAAAGCTGGGATTGAAGGTTCAGAATCTTACTCCTGAGCTTGCGCAACAGTTTGGATATGGGAATGAGAAGGGGGTTATTATTACCCAGGTGGAGCCAGGATCTCTTGCATCTGAGGCTCTTTTAAAAGCGGGCAATTTAATTCTTGCGGTGAATCGCAAGAGGGTGGAGAACATCGAGGAGTTTCAAAACGAGGTGAGAGAGGCATCTAAGGAGGGACGGGTCTTATTGATGGTGCGTCAAGGAGAGGTTGTGCGCTTTATTGCTCTCCCCGTCGAATAACCAAAAAGAACCTGAGGTATGTCATTATGTCATTCACCATATTAACTACTCCTGCTGCCATCTGGGATGCAGTTTCAGAACCTTTCCTTTCTCTTAGATATAAAGGAAATGTAAGCGAAGACGGAACCAGTTTCTCAATGGAGCTTTCGTTAGCCGGGGGGAATCCTATCGTTATTAATAGCGCTGTGGATAGGGAAAAGATGATAGCAGCTATTAGATCTTTTTCCGGTGACATCTTTCTGTATATATCGAACCAACAGTCAGGCGAGCGACCTAGCATAGATACTACTCGTTTTTCTATTAGTGCACCTCTATCCGATTGGAAGCCGTTTCAGCGTACTTGGTATGAAAGGAAAGGCAGTCGTTGCCTTGACGTGCTGATGGCCTATTTGAGTGGTGTGGATGAGGAGAGTGCATTACAGACGCTCAAGCAATTGGGGCTTGCTCCCAAGCAAATAGCTCTTGATTGTGTTGATAGTGATTTAGCTTATTTCCTAGATCTTATTGGGGAGTTGGATACAAAGCCACACGAGGTAAATGAACGTGTAATGATCAGGCTTCAGGAACGGTACCCCGTCATTTACCCAATCATTTATCACAGAAGGGAAGAGAAGCTTCTAAGGAGGGACGGGTCTTATTGATGGTGCGTTAAGGAGAGGTTGTGCGCTTTATTGCTCTCCCTATTGCAAAGAAATCAAAAAGCATATGTGGATAATAAATCCTTTTCTTGATAGGCTCGCGGCTTAAAATTTTTGCGGGTTGAAAAAAGGAGGTCCATATGGCCGTGCTCAACTTTGATCCTTTAGTAGGATCTGGATATATGCACCACAATACTCGTACTGTCGGTCCGAGAGTAGTTGCTAGGTATATTCTTGAAGATTCTCGTTCAGCAGAAACAATCGACCGAGCTGCGCGCGCAATCATTCAACTATTAGCCGTGAATCCTCATTTGCATCCTGTATTTCCAACAGAACCAGGAGACACACTTGTCCAAACAGTGCGAGATAATCCCTATTTGGTGGTTAATGGCAGAGCAGTGTGCCTCTCCTTACACCCAGGGGCTCCTGCAGATGTATTGCCCCAGTTTATAGACAAGTTTTTTTCCGAAGCAGTGCTCGAAAATCCCGTTAGATGTGAAGCAGATCACCTGCTTGAGGGGAGGTTTGTTGAGCAATGGGTGGTCAGATTCCCTAATCTTTGTCCAGTAGAGGCGAGGGGGCCACATCGTATCGGTCCTTTACGTGTTGATCCTGAAGCACAGGAGGATGTGAACAGATTTAGAACAGCTCAACAACAAGAGGAAGAGAAAAACAGCAGGCTAGAGGCATCAGTTTTTCAAGCACAACTTCTACATGCAGATACACAGCGTACTCTTGCACAACATCGCCATGAGAGAGGAATAGAGCTCTCTGGTGCGGTAGCAAAAATTGTGACAAAAACGGGTATACACGTGTTCCTCAATGGAGCAAAATTCGGCGAAAAAATACTCTTTAAGGGTGCATGTGAATCTTGTCGACAGACTTTTAAACGTCTTCCTGTCTTATCTCTTTTCATCGGCCTTGGATTAGGCATCTACCAATGCTTTCAAGGAGAATACTATCGAGCAGCAGGGGAAGTTGCGTCTGGTGCGATAGCTTGCGTTCCTGGTTGGGGGACTGCGGGGTCTATTGCTCTCGACCTAGTCATGGCAAGCTATGATATCTATGAGACCTGCGAGGGGGTACAGGTTGACATGTCGATAGAAAAAGCTCATGCAACTTTACAGCTGCCACCCCCCGACCCAGCACATCCACCTACAGCGGACCAGATCCATGCTGCAATACGCAACATGGCACGGGTAACGCATCCAGATACTTTGCGCCGTTTGGGAGAATATTATGAAGGAGCAGGTGAGGAATTGCAGACATGGATCAATGGATGTGGGGATTTATTATTGCGCCACTATGGGTATGCATAACATTTAACTTAGGGATTATGTAATTATGGCATTAAACGTATTAGCTACTCCTGCTTCCATCTGTGATGCAGTTAAATTAATTTCCCCTTGTACTGCATATGAGGGAGATGTAAGCGAAGATGGAATCGGTTTCTCGATGAGGCTTTTATTACCCGGGGTAGATCCTATCGTTATTAGCAACGCTGTGGATAGAGAACTAATACCAGCTCTTGTAGCTTTGGTCCGTGACACCTTGCTGTATACATCGAGCCAACAGTGCGGCGAGCGCCCTCGCATAGATATTACCCGTTTTTCTCTTAGTGCACCCCTATCTGACTGGCAGTCATTTCAGCGTATTCGATACGAAAGGGGAGGCCATCGTTGCCTTGATGTGCTGATAGCCTATTTGAATGGTGAAGATGAGGAGAACGCATTACAGACTCTCAAACAATTAGGGCTTGCTCCCGAACAAATGGCGCACTCTTGCGTTGATAGCGATTTAGCTTATTTCCTGAATCTCATTAAGCTATTGGATATAAAGCCACGCGAGGTAGGTAGACGTGTATTTGCCAGACTGCGAGAACGTTACGCCGCCATTTTCCCAGCTATTGAACAAAAACTGCAGGAGAGATTGCGTATTGAAGCACATCAAGCTCAGGAAGATAACTATCTAGCTTTGCTCAAAAGACTTAACGCGGCTGTCTTAGGTCAGGAATCCGCTGCCAAACTATTAGCAGCCACCTTAGTTTCCTCTCCCCGCACCGGCGATAATAAGGTATTTCTCTTTGTGGGACCTACTGGGGTGGGGAAAACAGAGATGGCCAAGACCGCAGCATCGATTAAGAGGGAACGATTTATTATGTTGAGCATGAATCAGTACCAAAGTGAACATAATGTTGCCAATCTGTTTGGGTCGCCGCCGGCGCATGTTGGTTCCACTGATAAACCCTATTTTGCTAAAGCCGTTGAACAGTATGCATCTGACACTAGGCGGAGCGAAGGGTCCACACAGATCTGTGAGGTTCAAGACGTTGTGATACTATTTGATGAATTTGAAAAAGCCCACACCACCGTCAAACAATCTTTACTTACCCTCTTTGATGAGAGATATTGCAAAATACAGTACACGGATGGACAGATGGGAGGAAATATAGAAATAAAATATAAGTTTACGAATTCCATATTTATCGGTACTTCTAATCTGTATCAAGAACAAATTGCCATGGCTTTTCGTGCAGAAGTAGACCCTAAAGAGATTGCGGTTCAGTTTAAAACGCTTAACAGGGAGCTCCCTCTTCCCTCTAGTTATTCTCAAGAGCTATTAGGTCGTATGACAGTCATACCTTTTGGACCTATTCCCAAAGGAGCTTGCTATCAAAGGTTGCTTCAAAGTAAAATGTCCTCTCTACTTCCACAACTCGCACGATCGGTGGGTTGTCGAAGCGTTGAGGTTGAAAATCAATCGAGAGTCCTAGAAATTTTGGAAACTCTTCTCTATGGAGAGGGGATAGATATCCGAAGAGTAAAAAGGTATTTTGAAGAGGATCTTAAGTCTTTCATCTACGAGAACAGGGCACAATGGGGACGCTTAGAAACCCATACATTGGTTCTTCTACCTTACGAAGGAGATAGGTTGGGTATTAAGGTGGTAGCTTCTCTCCATGGTGGTGATATTCTATTGTATGGTCCTGTTCCTATCTCAGACGATCCTGTTCCCATGTCAGTATGATTTAAGGAGAAATCCATGATAGTTCCACTTAGTCGTCAGCCACCGCCAGATCCTGATTCTGTTCCCTCTTCTCGTTGGCCCAATTTCAGGACAAAAACGACAGCTTTGTCTATTACTGGTATTTTTGCAACACAAGGCCTTCCCTGGGTAGCTAAGATGGTTATTAACGCTCCCCCTCGACTGTTGAGAGTTGAAACAGCATTTCTGCAGAGAGATTATGTACAACTTACGCTTGATGTTACAGCCTATGCAGCCTTGTGTATTCCCCGGTATGGATGGCTGTTTGCTATCGGTATCGATCTTGCATCTGAATGCTTAAACGCCTACTTCCATCGAGGTTCTCTACAACCCCGTAATGCACCACGATTTACAAGAATAGATCCCACTGTACCAGAAAATGCACTTAGAATTTTGAACGTATCCGCAGAAGAAGCTGAAAGACCAGAAACAGTTGCTCAACATCGCAATACAATCATTGCTAACTTGGCTCAACGACAAACCCAAGTTCTTAGTTCTACAGAAGCAGCTGCCCAATTTCAGCTTATGATCGATGATGTGCATACTGCTTATAGAACACTGTCAGAATCAGGTTTGTAGTGAGTTCGTGCAAACTCTTTGAAAAGATCGTGATCTCGAATAGGATCAAGCTCCTCCCGATGGAGCGTCTCACGCACATTGCTCAGACCCTCTCGAACCGCACACTCAAGCCAGCCCACCGCTGGCTCCGCTTCTTTACATGCTCCATAAGCATACGCATTTAAAAGTGCAAGCTCTGCGGAAGGACTCTCTTGAAAACATCTGCTGCCTATCTTGATCACCGTCTCAAAATCCCCATGCATAAAAGCCACAAAGTGAAAAAGAACCAGATGCTCCCCCGTCAATGACTTTTGCAGCGGCACCAAAAGCTCATAAGCCTCCTCATATCTCCTCTGCTCTTTATAGATTTCCGCCATCTCCTGTGTCGCCATCATATAGAGAATGCCTTCTTTCGTTTTTTTTCTCACCTCCTCCAGGAGCTCCAAAGCCTGCGGGGCATTTCCTAATTGAAATTCCGCATCTGCCTTTTTCATCAGCGCCTGTAAATCTGCATCTCGATCCTTCTCAACAAACATTCTGTAATAACGGAGAGAACGGAAACTTTCGAAAACCAAAATCATAAAGAGAGCTCCAATCCAAAACATATTTAAAGCCAAAAAGATAATAGTGACCAGAATGGAAACACCCAGACCAATCATCACAGCTGCTTTAATGCCTTTAAAACCAAAAATCGCCTCTAAAAGAATGCTCAATAAATGGCCCCCATCTAGGGGCATAACTGGAATCAGATTGATGATTGTCCAAAAAAAATTGGCCATAAAGGCAAATTTAAGAATAAAAATCAGGAGAGGATTTTGAAAAAAGGCCATTTTATAAATAGCGTACGTGGCCAAGAAAAGCAGGAATCCTGCAATCGGACCATTCAGGACCACGAGAAACTCTTCCCAGAGCTTTAATTTACGCCCCTCACGGTAGGTAAACCCCCCGAAGGCGGCAAGCTCAATGCGCGTTTTTTGTCCGAAAAGTTGTGCTGTCAGAGCATGACCAAACTCATGGAAAAGAACAGAAAAAAGGACGACCAACATGCCCAGAAGAGCTCCGGAAAGATTCATCGCTGTCAGCCATCCAATTAAAAAAGCAACCAGCCAAAAGAGAGGATGAATAAGAATCGGAATTCTTCCAGGAATGGTAATCATGAAGCAAGAACCTCTTTTAAGGTTTTACCCATAACAGCTGGGGTTTCTGCCATGACAACGCCCGCTTTTTTTAAAGCCTCTATCTTATCTTGAGCAGCCCCCTTCCCTCCCGCAATGATGGCTCCCGCATGTCCCATGCGTTTACCCACAGGGGCTGTCTGCCCTGCAATAAAAGCGACAACAGGTTTTTTCCCATGCGCTTGAATCCAAGCCGCCGCCTCCTCTTCTTGCGTACCCCCAATCTCCCCTATCAGTAAAATTGCCTCTGTCTCGGGATCTTTTTCAAACAGTTCTAAAAGATCAATAAATGAGGTGCCGATGAGAGGATCGCCCCCAATTCCCACACAGGTTGTCTGTCCTAATCCCTCTTGGGTTGTCTGCCAAACCGCCTCATATGTTAAAGTACCTGAGCGAGAAATAATACCCACTTTTCCCTTTTTGTGGATATATCCTGGCATAATGCCGATTTTACACTCTCCTGGCGTGATGATGCCGGGACAATTGGGTCCAATCAGGCGACTTTTGCTTCTTTTCATCACAGGGATCACTTCCAGCATGTCTCTAGTGGGAATTCCCTCTGTGATGCATACAATGGTTTCCATTCCGGCATCTTCTGCCTCCAAAATCGCCTCTGCTGCAAAAGGGGCCGGCACAAAAATCATCGTAGCCTGGCACTGAGTGGCTTTTTTGGCCTCCTTCACAGTATCAAAAACGGGAAGATTCAGATGGGTCTGCCCCCCTTTACCTGGAGTGACTCCTCCTACAAACTGAGATCCATATGCAATCGATTGCTCAGTATGAAAAGAGCCCGCCTTCCCTGTGATCCCTTGTGTAATAACTCTTGTCTCTTTTCCTACTAAAATTCCCATCTATTCTCCTTTTGCAACTGCTTGTACCGCAGCCTTTGCCCCCTCTGCCATTGTCTCTGCCAGAGTGATTTTAATCCCTGATTCTCTCAACGTTTTTCTTCCTATTTCCACATTTGTCCCCTCCATACGTACAATCAGAGGGACCTGTAAAGAGATCTGTCTGATTGCCCCCAGCATGCCCTGAGCAAGGAGGCCACAATCCATGATTCCCCCAAAGATATTCACAAAAATTGCCCTCACCTGAGGGTCATTTAATAAGATTTTGAAACCATGGGAGATCTCCTCCTGCGTAGCGCTTCCCCCAATATCGAGAAAGTTAGCCGCTTTTCCCCCGTAGAAGTTGATGGTATCCATCGTGGCCATTGCAAGACCTGCCCCATTGACAAGACAGCCGATACTCCCCTCTAATCCAATATAGGAGAGGTGAAATTCGCGTGCCATTACCTCTTGTACAGTTTGCTGAGAGGGATCATACCACTGTCTAAGGGCAGGTTGTCTAAAAAGAGCATTGTCATCAACGGTAAATTTTGCATCTAAAGCAGTGATTCTCCCCTCTTTTGTCAGCACGAGCGGATTAATTTCGATAAGAGAGGCATCATTCTCGACAAACGCCTGGCATAACTTTTTGACCAGATCCATCCCCTGCGTACGCACCTCTTTTTCCCAACCCATAAAGTTTGCAAGCTCTATCAGATGGTAGCTGTGCATTTTTCCAGAAAAACTCACAGGCAGCTTTAATAATCGATCCGGTTTATCGCGAGCAATCTCCTCGATATCCATCCCCCCTTCGGGAGAAGCTAGAAGAAAGATGGCAGCCTCCTTGCGATCGATAATAATGCTCAAATAATACTCTTTCTGAATATTGACTGGGGCGGAAATCAGTACTTTTTCGACCAAAGCGCCCTGAGGACCCGTCTGATTGGTCACAAATTTTCTTCCCAATAATTCTTGAGAGAGTCGCAGAATTTCCTCTGGATTTTTACCAAATTTCACACCACCCGCCTTTCCTCTCCCTCCGGCATGAATTTGAATTTTTATAACCCCCTCTTGAAGAGCAAGTTCTTTATTTCCTTGAATGACCTCCTCAGCACGGGAGGCGACAAAGAAAGAGGGAACTGAAATGCCATATTTTCTTAGAAGATTTTTGGCCTGATATTCGTGAATATGCATGTATTTTTTCTCATTTTTATGATAGGGTCATCTTCCAGTAACTTACCTTTTATTTACAATGTTCCGTTTTTTAGGTCGAAAAATTCGTGATCTTTTCCAAGGAAAAGTGAGTGAGGAGTCGATTGATAGGCTCCAAGAACTTTTTTATCAGGCTGATTTAGGCGTTGAAACCGCTCAAAAGCTGACTGAAAAGGTGCGTCTTCTCTACAGAAAAAAATCCTCTCTCACCTCCGATGAAATTTTAGCGGAGATCAAAAAAGAGCTTCTTGAGGAGTTAAAAAAGAGCCCTCTTCCCCCCTTTTCAGGCAAGCCTCAAGTGATTTTGATTGTGGGAGTGAATGGGAATGGTAAGACGACGACGGTTGCAAAGCTTGCCCATTACTATCAACAGCAGAAGAAAAAAGTGTTGATTGTGGCGGCTGATACCTTTCGAGCGGCAGCTGTGGAACAGCTCTCCAAGTGGGCAGAAAGTACGAAAAGCGACTTTGTGAAAGGCAAGCAGGGGAGCGACCCTGCGGCAGTTGCATTTGATGGGACCCAGGCTGGAGTCAGCCGAGAGTGTGATCTTGTGCTCATTGATACAGCAGGCAGGCTGCATACAAAAAGTGACCTGATGAAGGAGTTAGAGAAGATCCACCGAGCCATTGGTAAGGCTCTCCCTGGAGCCCCCCATGAAATCTGGTTAATATTAGATGGAACAGTTGGACAAAATGGGGTGGAGCAGGCTACCCGTTTTCAACAATCTATTCCCCTATCTGGGCTCATTCTCACTAAAATGGAGGGGACAGCGAAGGGGGGGGGCGCCTTTGCGATTCAAAAAATATTAAACCTTCCCCTTCAATTTATAGGAGTTGGGGAGAAAATGACAGATTTAGAGCCCTTTGACCCTCAAAAATTTGTGGATTCCCTATTTGATTAAACTTAATTTAAATAAATTTTTATTAAATTTGCAATGAATTAACAAAAAGAGTATAATTAGCCCTTGAGTTCATAAGGAAGGGTTATGGCAGCATCAAGTACAGTAAGAGAGATAAGGGGCTATGACTGGGGTAATGTACATGAATATCTAGATTTTGATGAGAAGAAGGCACGCTATAAGTCCGACCATATACGAGATATCCGACGTATACACGCTGTTTTGCACCATCCTAATCGAGAAAGAGGAGTGATAGCATTGCTTTTTATCATCAGCGCCCTTTTTGTAGGGGCGGTCATTGCTTTTACGGTAATTGCATCACAAAGAGGGACTGCTTTATCAGGATTAGGCGCTAAATTGTTGAAAGCGACAATTCCTTGTGCTTTCTTAGCATTTATTTTTGGTGTAATCGGCATTGCAGCATGTCATGGTTTCAAAAAAGATCGAAAAACGACTGTTGAGCAGTTACATACCCTACTAAGACTACATGAATCGGTAGAAGATCTCCGTCAAACAAAACCAGGATCAGCATCTCAGGGGCCGAATATCTTCGGAAGCATGGACGATTATGTTATTTGACAGGAAAAAGATCCCCCCTAATTAAGAAACAAGATCAACTGTTGGTATAATTTGTTGATTTCAATATCATAATGCATTAAGCTCCTTCTCTTTATACGTTATTTATCTTAAAATAGGTTTTATTATGTGCGCGCCAGAGCGTCATACTGCTTTATCTCCACATCCTCTTTTTGTTAAAAGGCTAGCAATTCTCGCTGACGAGAAGAAAGCGCAACGTTCCAATCAAGTTTATACTGAAATAGCCGAATATATACTAAATTCTCCATTTTCAAGAGAGGACGAAAGATGCGCTTCCAAATATGAAGAAATGCGTAGAGTTTTGGATAACCCCCCGGATGACACAGATGAGAAATGGGAAAAGATAAGAAAAATCGCTAAGTCAATTTTAAACATCATCTGCCCAATAAAAGCCGAATCAAGAGGAAAAACTAGACAGGCTCCTAGGTCAGTCGAAGATGATTCCTCAATACCAGCAAAGTATGAAACGTCTGCTATAGAAGCTATTCATAAGGGTGAGCTGCGAGCTGCTCGACGGTATATTTTTGGGATTAAAAATGATCAAATAAGAGAACGTTTAGATCCTTTGATTTGTAAGCAAGCACAGCAAGCTGGTGAGAGAGGCGATATAGAGGAAGCTATAGGCCTTGCTGAGCTTGTATTTAGCGATAAAAAAAGAAACCAGTTATTCAAGAAAATAGAGGAATGGACTCGAATAGAATGTGAAAGGATACACAAGAGGCCTGCAGCTCATGATGTAACAAGAACCGTCGGAGACCCAAATAAAAGCCATGAACAAGGAATTGCAGCAACTGCTCGTGACCTTATAAAAAGGGGTAAGACAGATGAAGCCTGTAAATTGATTAATGGGATAACAGATGAGGGGCTGAAAACGCAATTAACTATGGAAGCAACACGTCCCCTGCCCGTCTCAAGAGGAGAAACTAGGCAGGCTCTCCGATCAGTCAAAGAGTATTGCTCACTGATTGATCATCATATTAATAATGGATCAGCGGAAGAACTTGATAAGATTCTTCAGGAAATTCTACCACCTCAAGATGAGAGAGCAGTCCAAGATTATGTAACAGTCCTCAAACATGGTTTAGCTTGTAGCATTGGCTCGCAAGATTATTTTGAAGTGGTGATTGAGTTTGCTATGAGGGGAAATTTGATCTTTGAAGTTACGCAGTATATAGAAAACGAGGTACACAACACGGCCAAGGCCAGTACGTTCTGTGATTTTATAGCAATACTAATTTTCAAGATGCCTCGTGAAAAGTTACCTCAGTGGATAACTCGTGAAATACCCTCTGACATATTATCACAAGTATTCTCTCCCGTTTTTTTAAGGATATTGCAAAACAAAAAAATCGAAACCGCAGAAAAAATAGACAGACTAAGCGTGCTCATGAGCACAGTTAATGCGGATGCCCATAGCCTATTGGATGAAACAGTTAACTCACTACCACTGGATACAAGTGAACTATCTACATATCAACATATTAAAAGAAAATTCAGTGTGCCTAAAGATGGTGCACAAACAGCAAATCCTGATGATGATAAGGCAAGTCTTGCTATACAAGCTCTTCATAATGGTAACTTTGAAGATGCTCAGCAGTATCTTAGTAGGATTAAAGATAGTCAAGTAAGAGAGGGTTTAGATCCTTTGATTTGTAAGCAAGCACAGCAAGCCCGCGTTAAAGGCAAGACAGAGGAAGCTAGAGGCCTTGCTGAACTTGTTTTTAGCGATGAACGAAGAGGCCGTTTACTCGAGGAAATAGAAAAATATCATCAAAGAAATGCAGCTCATGACATCATGAAGGGAGATGCCGAAAATGCAGCACTCGCTCGTAGCCTTATAGCGGGTAACAATATAGGTGAAGCTTTTAGCGTTATTGATTACATAGAAGATGCAGGGTTGAAAATGCAATTAACTAAGGAAGCAACAAGTGCCCCACCTGTATCAAGAGGAGAAACTAGGCAGGCTCCCCGATCAGTCGAAGAGTATTGCTCACTGATTGATGCTCATATTAATGACGGATCAGCGCAAACACTTGGTGAGATTCTTCAGGAAATTCCACCACCTCAAGGTGAGAAAGCAGTCCAAGATTATAAAAAAATCCTCGAATATGGTTTAGCTTGTAGCTCTTACTTACAAGCTTATTTGGAAGTGATGATTGACTTTGCTATTAGGGGAAAGTTGATCCATGAAGTTAGGAGTTATGTAGCAAAGGTCCCCAAAGCGGATCAGTTCAATACAATCTGTGATTCTACAGCAATAATAATTTTCAAGATACCTCGTGAATTCTTACTCCAATGGATAACCGATGAAATACCCAATCCCATGCTAATACAGATATTCTCAGCTGTTTTTTTAAGGATATTGAAAAACAAAAAAATCGAAACCGCAGAAAAAATAGACAGACTTAGCGTGTTCATGAATGCAGTTAATGCGGATTCCCATGCAGACTTGGATGCACTAATTAACTCACTGGATGAAAGTTCACTGGATGAAAGAGAACGCTCTACATATCAACATATTAAAAGCAAATTCCGTTTGCCTAAAGGTGGTGCACAAACAGAAAATTTTGATGATGCTAAGGAAGATCTTGCTATACAAGCTCTTCATAATGGTAACTTGGAAGAGGCTCGGCAGTATCTTAGTAGGATTAAAAGTAGGCAAGTAAGAGAAGGTGTAGATCCTTTGATTCGTGATCTAGCACGGCAAGCTTATGATAGAAACGAGATAGAGCAAGCTAGAGGCTTTGCTGCGCTTGTTTTTAGCGATGAAAAAAGAGAACTGTTATTCCAAGAAATAGCAGTATCGGATCGAGGAAAACGTGAAAGGAGACAAGGAGTTGCAGCTCATAATGTAATAAGCACCGCCGAAGACCCAAAGGTAAAGGAAGGCGTCGAACAAGGAATAGTAGGACTTGCTCGTTTCCATATAAAAAAGGGTGATATAGATAATGCCTTTATATTTATTGATATGATAAAAGATGAAAAGCAGAAAGCGCAATTAACTATGGAAGCGACAAGTTCCCTGCCCATATCAAGAGAAGAAACTAGGCAGGCTCCCCGATCAGTCGAAGAGTATTGCTCACTGATTGATCATCATATTAATAATGGATCAGCGAACACACTAGGTGAGATCCTTCAGGAAATGCCACCTCCTCAAGATGCGAGAACAGTCCAAGATTATGAAAAAGTCTTCAAAAAAGCTATGAATGATATAGTAGAAAAGGTACCCGAAGCGGATCAATTCAGTGTACTCTGTGATGTTATAGCCGTAATGGCTTTCAAGCTACCTTGTGAACAGTTTCCTCAATGGATCAATACAATACCCGAGTCCATAGCATTACATGTATTCCCCACTGTTTTTGTAAAGGTATTGAAAAGCAAAAAGGCAGAAAAAATAGAGATATTTAATGCGCTCATGAGCGCAGTTAGTCCCGATATCCGTGCATCATTGGATGCAACAATTAACTCACTACCCCTGAACGAAAGTGAACGATCCATATATCAAATAATTAAAAACAAATTAAGTTTGCATAAAGGTGGTGTAAACACAGAAAATCTTGATGAGGTTTATGGAGATCTTGCTATGATCGCTATTCGTAAGGGGGATGAGCTGGAAATCGCCCCAGGGTATATTAGTAAGATTAAAAATGATGTCGTAAGAAAAAGTTTAGAACGACGACTTCCTAGGACGATTAAATCAGAAGATCATGTGATTGGTGTTCGATTAGTGCAAGCTTGTGGTAGAGGCGATGTAGAGGAAGCTCTAGGCCTTGTTGAGCGTGTTGTTGACAATGAAAAAAGAAACTATTATCTCGATCTAATAAATGACACTCTTGCTAGACAAGCTTTTCGTAATGGTAAGCTGCAAGATGCTAAAATCTATGTTATTAGAATTAAAGATAATATAATAAGACAACTATTAGATAATTTAATTTGTAAGCACATACTGCAAGCTTGTAATGGAGGCAAGATGGAGGACGCTAGAGACCTTGCTGAGCTTGTTTTTAACGATGAAAGAAGAGCTAGTTTACTCGCAGATATACAAAGAACTGCAGCTCGTGATACCATGAATGCACAAGTTGCAACTCGTGATACCATGAATGCACAAGTTGCTCGTAACTTGATAGAAAGGGGTGCGAAAAAAGAAGCTCTTCAGTTTATTAATCTCATAACAAATGAAGAGCTGCAAGATACTCTGTATGCAAAAGTTGCTCGTCACTTGATAGAAAGAGGTGCGAAAAAAGAAGCTCTTGAGGAGGTTATTAATCTCATAAGAAACGAAGAGCTGCAAACGCTATTAGTTATAGAAGCGACAAATTCCTGGTGAGTCAGTCGATTGTAAATTAAACGGACGTTTATTTACGGTTTGAAGACAAAATCTGGAGCAGATACCAGAAAATCATCACCATGTTGATATACATCCTGAGCGCCATCACCATCGATAAACGGTAGGAGGCCACCGAATTGATATCCGCTTGCATACTCATCTGACGAATCGTCTGCGCATCATAGGCGGTCAACCCTACAAAAATAATCAGCCCCAAATAGCTAATAAAAAGAGAGGCCCACGTCACATTCATAAAAAAAGAGAGAATCAGGTAAAGAAAGGTAATCCCTATTAAACCTATCAGAGCAAACTGGAGAATTTTTCCCAATCCCGTGAGATCATTCTTGGTAAAAATCCCATAGCCCATCGCCAGTCCAAAAATCGAAGAGGCCGTTAGAAAGGCGGTCCAAATCACCTGCCCCCCATATGCAGAGGCAAAGGCTGGCAAAATAGTCCCGAAAAGAACCCCCTCTATCCCCGCATAAGCAAGAAATAGACCCACAATTGTGGGAAGAGAAAAACGGTTAAGGCCAACGTTAATCCCCATCGCCACTCCAAATGCTAGAAATCCCCACACCCACCAAAAGGAGGCTAAAGGGATATAGAGCCCTGATTGAAAAATAAAGAATGCAACAGCCGCCGTAAAGGCTAGCCCTCCTGCCATCCACCCATATACCCGGGTTGAAAAAGCGGAAACAGCGCGTGCATCCTGAATACGATTGCGATCATAGTAACCCATAGGTCCTCCTCGTTTCCTTTCACTATATCAACATTCTAAATAAGGCGAAAACTAAAAAAATAAATAGAAGTGTAAGCGTAATCCGCCCCCCTTTCAAGGCATACTCACTTTTAAATTTTAAATGATAACGCCCTCTCCAGGTCATCAAAAGAGGGAAAAAACCTAAAAGAAGCGCTCCTCCAATCCCCCCCCCATACTGCAGCGCAGTTAAAAAGATAAAGGGATTAAGCATGGCAAATATAAGGGGGGGAACAAAAACTAAGAGAGCTAATAGCACTCTTCCTTTGCCACTCTTTTTGATTTTTAAACCATCAGCTAAAAAATCAAGCAGGCCTAATGTCACTCCTAAAAAAGAGGTGACCAGGGCAAAAAAGGCAAAAAATTCGCCAATTCTATAGAGCCATGGGGCCTCTAAGACCGTTTTTAAAGGAAAAACTGCTGATTGCTCCTGCTTGAGTGTTTGCTGAAGAAGGGAATAGGGGACGACTCCTAAAATGAGAGCCTCCCAAATAATATAAACAATGAGAGTCAGGCTCACTCCAAGAAAAATGGCTTTTTTCACCTTCTGAGGATCTCTTCCTAAGTAGTTAGTAAGGGTGGGAACAGTTCCCTGAAAGCCAAACGAGGCTAAAATAAGGGGGGTCACTGTAAATGCAAAAGGCCAATTGGTCTTTTCTATCAGAAAAGAGGGGATGATTTTATCGACACCTACAAAGACAAAAATTAAAAAGGAGAGAATGAGACCGATCATGAGAAGGGCATTGACCCGATCAACCGCTTGTGCCCCCAGGGCAACAATAGGAGCCAAAATAGTGACAAAGATAAGAGCTCCACTCCACTCAGGTAGGGGGATCGAACCTTGGACAAAAACCTCCCGAACGAGATTGCCTCCCCCCCCCTATATAAGCGACAACTAATGAATAAAAGAAAAAGAGGTATAAAAGCCAGACCACTATTTTGCCCGCGCGTCCCAATGTCATCTGAGCCATAGAGACGAGATTCACCTCTTGAGGACTCCAGAGAAACACCTCCATAAAAAGAAGGGCTGTTGCTCCCATAAAAAAAGCAGATAAAATGTAGATGAGAATGGCAGGGAAAAACCCTCCAGGCGCTGTCAGAACGGGAAGGGCAAGCATCCCTCCACCAATTGCAGTCCCGGCGACAAGAAGAGCACCTCCCCAAAAAGTTCCTGTTTTCATGGAGGCATGTTACATGATCAGCCTATTCTACAGTAACAGATTTTGCTAGATTACGAGGCTGATCTATCTCTGTGCCCCTCTCAAGGGCAACATAATAGGCAAACAGTTGACCAAAGAGTGTCGAACAGATAGGAGAGAGCTCATCTATCGTTTTGGGAACCCAAAAGATATCATCGGCAACCTTTTTAATGTCAGTTGCACCCTCAGGAACAACTGCAAGAATCTTGCCTCCTCGCGCCTTGATCTCCATCATATTACTTAAAATTTTCTGATAGGTGACCGCATCTGCACAAAAGGCAAGGGTCGGACAGCTCTCATTAATCAAAGCAATCGGTCCATGCTTCATTTCGCCTGCAGGATACCCTTTTGCATTCACATAGGCAATCTCTGTGAGCTTTAAAGCCGCCTCTAATGCTGTCGGATACATCAATCTTCTGCCTAAAAAGAAAAAATCCTCATAATGGGCATATTTCTTTGCCAGACTCTGAATATAATCGGCCTGTTCTAATACCTCTTTTACCTGAGAGGGAAGCCTTTTTAAACACTCTATATATTGTTTTCCCTCGTTTTGACCCATTAACCGCATCCGAGCCAGTTTTAAGGTGAGAAGTGCGAGAATGATCACCTGACTTGTAAAGGCCTTGGTGGAGGCAACCCCAATTTCAGGACCCGCTCTCAAGAAAAGAGAGCTATCCACTTCACGAGCAATACTGGAGCCTTGCACATTACAAATCCCTAAAATTTTAGCCCCCTTCGCCTTCAGCTCTTTTAAGGCTGCTAACGTATCTGCCGTCTCCCCTGATTGGCTAATTGCAATCGCAAGCGTATTTTCAACCACAATCGGATTTTTATAACGAAACTCCGAGGAGATCTCCACCTCCACAGGAATGCGCGCCTTCTCTTGTAACATGTAAGCACCCAACATCCCCGCATGGTAAGAGGTGCCACATCCTAAAATGATGATTCTCTGAATTTTCAAAAGATCCTCATCAGAAAAATGGGCCCCCTCCAAAATCGCTGTTCCATACTCCTCGCTATAACGGGATAAAAGAGCATTTTGTATGGTCTGCGGCTGCTCAAAAATTTCTTTTAGCATGTAGTGGGGGTATTTCCCCTTAATTGCCTCTTGCACATCCAATTTTAAATCCTCACTCTCCTTTTGAATGGGCAAAAGACGGGAGTTAAAGGCTCTTACAGAATTTTTTGTCACCACTGCAATTTCGGAAGAGTGGAGATAAATGGCCCGTTTTGTGTGATTGACAAATGCATAAGGATCTGAGGCAATAAACATCTCCCCCTCACCAATGCCGATGGCAAGAGGACTCTCCTTCGCAGCGCAGATGACCTCATGAGGATGGTTTTGATGGACCACTGCAAGGGCAAAAGCTCCCTGTAAAAGAGCTAAACCCCTTTGAACGGCTTTTAAGAAATTACCTTTATAGAGATAGCCGATTAATTGGGAAATCACCTCTGTATCTGTTTCCGAGCGGAAGATAATCCCTCTTTTTTCTAAAAGATGGCGTACAGCTTCATGATTTTCTATAATTCCATTATGGACGACTGCGCAGAGCTCTTTTCTATCTGAATGGGGATGTGCATTTGTATCGGAGGGCTTTCCGTGGGTTGCCCAACGCGTATGAGCCACTGCCGTATGAGCCACGAGGTGCTGTTGAGAGAGTTGATTTTCAATGGCAGCCTGGAGAACTGCCACTTTCCCCATCTTTTTTACAAATATCAGCTTTCCCTCTGAAACAAGAGCGATGCCCGAGGAGTCATACCCCCTGTATTCAAGCTTTTGAATCCCCTCCAAAACAAGACGTACAGCATTACGAGGCCCTATATAACAAAAAATTCCGCACATTACTTTTTCCCAACCTCTTTAGCTATTGTCTTTGCAATCGATTCTGCAAGTTGATCCACTTGATGTTTTTTAGGCCCCTCGACCATCACACGACATAAATTCTCTGTCCCTGAATAACGGACAAGAACACGTCCCTGATCAACAAGCATATTTTCCACCTCTTGAATCACCTTCTGTGTACGACTGAGCTGCTGAATAGGAATTTTTTTTCTCACAGGAATGTTAAGTAATGTCTGCGGATATTTCTTCACGCAAGAGGCAAGATCCGATAGTGTGGACTCACTTTCAATCATAATACGCAGCACCTGCAACGCCGATACAATCCCATCCCCTGTCGTATTATGATCCAGAAAAATCAGATGGCCACTCTGCTCTCCTCCAAGAAATGCTTGATGCTGTAACATATCCTGAATCACATAGCGATCCCCTACTTTAGAAAGAAAGACTGTAATTCCCAGTGACTCCAGATATTTAATCACCCCATAATTTGTCATGATCGTTGCAACGACCCGGTCATTTTTCAGCAGCTCTTTCCTCTTTAATTCCTGCGCGCAGATCGCCAAAAGCGTGTCCCCATCTACAATCTGCCCCTTCTCATCAATCATGATGACCCGATCCCCATCCCCATCCAGCGCAATTCCTACATGAGCACCATGTTCAATAACCCCCTTCTGAGCCACACAAGGATACAACGCCCCACAATGATCATTGATATTAATCCCATTGGGTTCATTTGCAATCGTGATCACATCAGCATCTAACTCCCAAAAGACTAGAGGAGCTACCCTGTGAGCTGCCCCATGTGCACAATCAAGAAAGATTTTTAATCCTTTAAGAGTATTTCCTTTAGGGAATGTTGCTTTTGCAAATTCAATGTATCTCCCATCTGCGTCTGCAATTCTCTTATTTCTGCCTAATTCTGCATCCAGGGGAAAATCTGAAAAATCGTTTGACTCGATGATGTTTTCCATTTCATCTTCTAGAGCATCATGTAGTTTGAATCCTTCTGAGGAAAAGAGTTTGATGCCATTATCATGGAAAGGATTGTGAGAGGCTGAGATGACAATGCCCGCATCTGCGCGATAAGCGCGTGTGATGAAGGCGACGCCGGGAGTAGGAAGGGGGCCTACCATTAAGGTATCAACTCCCATGGAGGTAAGGCCTGCAATCAGAGCATTTTCGAACATATATCCCGAGAGGCGTGTATCTTTACCGATGACGACACGTGGGCGGCCAATATTTCTTGCTCGCAAAACTTTTGCTACAGCTTTTCCGAGGCAAAGAGTCATTTCGACAGTCATGGGATAGAAATTTGCATGGCCTCGAATGCCATCTGTACCAAATAAACGCTCTTTAAAAGATTTGCGACTTTTACTCATATCTCACAACATAACTGAGAGAAGA
>JABDCM010000009.1 GCA_013288105.1 Chlamydiota bacterium | reverse complement strand
GAAGGTCGCCCTCTTAATTTGAGAGAGGCAGGATTCTATGTTTTCAAGAATGTATTTGCGACGATTAAAAATATGAATAAGTTTTAACCCCTCTATATTTTGTGTTGTCTCCTGACTGAGTTTCACAAGATGATCTGACTGTTCTATCGAGGCTCTCCCTATTTTTTTTAAAATTTTTTTCTGTGAAAAAGCAGCACTCGTAAATAATAGAAGAATGGAGAGGGTCAAAGAGGGGGAAATGAGAGTCATCAAACAGATATAACCCATCATCATACATGCTGAGACAAATAAGAGGTTACACGCATCAAAAAGAGCACCTGTATATTGAGGGGGGGAGGCAGCATGGTTAATCAAATCTCCATTTTTAAAACTCATGATTTTAGAAAAAGAGAGCGAAAAAATTTTTCTATAAATGGCTCTTTGAGCCTCTGTCTGCACTTTAATAGAGATCACCGAGATGGCGAGCTGCCCTATATAAGCAAAAAGGCTGCGTAACACCTGCGTGAGGACAGCACATAGAGTACACCAGATAAAAAGAACGACCGTCGAGCCTTGAGGAAGACAGGGAAGACACCATCTGGAGAGGAATCCCAAACCTTGACTATCCCCGGTTAAAACGGAAAAACCGAGAAGGATACAGCAAAAAGAGAGCCCCTCAAGAGCCGCTGCAATAAAATTAGAGAGGAAAATAGCTATTAATAAAAGAACGCTTTTTTTGCTCTCTTTTTCAAAAATCAGCCTCCAAAAAATATGCTTTCTCATCAATGGTTGGCAAATTGAGAGTGTTTAATGAGAGAATAAGCCGAGATAAGCTCTCGAATCCCCTCATCTAATCCTTTAGTGGGTCTCCAGCCCAGAGACTCCAGTTTTGCATTACTGACAATGTAGTCTCTCTGATCAGGATCTCTCCCTACAGGAGCTGAATGGATATAAAAATGGGGAAGATATGTTTGTATCTTCTCACACAACTCTCTTTTGGAAAGATTTGCTTGCGAGAGACCTACATTAAAAGCATGGCCTCTCATCTTCTCGAAGTTTTCCATTCCAAAAATAAAAGCTCCTGAGACATCTCTGATATGAATATAATTGCGTTTAAAATGCTCTTCAAAAAGAACAATAAAACGGTCATGTACAGCTCGAAACGTAAAGTCATTGACAAGTAGATCTAATCGCATTCTGGGAGAAACTCCAAAAACAGTCGCTAATCTAAAGCAGATAGCCCTTCCGCTATCTAGCAGCCTTTTTTCAATGTCTACTTTCAATTTTCCATAGAGAGAGACTGGTCTGAGAGGGCTCTCTTCGGTACATTCTGCCTGCTTTTCTCCAATTCCATATCCGCTATTTGTGTTAGGAAATAGAACACGCTGTTCCGTCGAGAGGTTTTTCAAAATGGTCTCAATAGCATCGTAGTTTACCATTTTTGCAAGAGCGGGATTGGATTGACAGGCGGGAGCACCTACAATAGCTGCAAGGGGAATGATCACATCTGCAGAGGCCATTAAGCGCTTGAGGAGAGCCTCATCTGCAACATCCCCTTTGATAAATTCGAATCGAGAATTTCCAAAGCAATCAAGAAGGGTGACCTGCTTGTACATCAGATTATCCAAAACAGTGACCCGATGGCCCTTTTGAAGAAGAAGGGGGGTAAGGATAGAACCGATGTAACCTGCTCCACCTGTGATTAAAATATGTAGACTCATGAGATAAGAAGATCCTGTGCTAGAGAGTATGATTCCTTAGTGCCAATATCAATAAAGGCTCCACGAGAAGGATACATAAAACAGCGTTTATTTAAAAGATGAGGAAACCCCTCTTTTTCCAATGAAAAAGATTTTAAAGAGAAGCAAGAGAGAACCTCTTTTTGAAAAAGATAAATCCCCCCACTGATCCATCCAGCTCCTTTTTTCTCCGCCTTTTCAGAAAAATGGGTAATGCGTCTCGTAGATGGGTCAAATTCAAGAGAACCATAACGACTCACCTCCTCCACTTCTAGAGAGGCAATGGTTAGATCAGCACCTGTTTGCAGATGCGCCTCTTCCATCTTTTCAAAATCTATCGCGAAATAGGAATCCCCATTTAAGACCCAAAAAAGGGGACCTTTAATCATACTAAGTGCATGGATCAGCGCCCCTCCCGTCCCCAAAGGCTCGCTCTCAACCGAAAACTGAATATCAAAGGGGAAAGGATGGTTTTGATAGCAGGA
Source organism: Chlamydiota bacterium (assembly GCA_013288105.1). Lineage (GTDB taxonomy): Bacteria > Chlamydiota > Chlamydiia > Chlamydiales > JAAKFR01 > JABDCM01. The sequence goes on along the minus strand of JABDCM010000009.1, from coordinate 31,742 downwards.
GATGATCTGATCTGCGCGATGGCCAACCGCAAGAATTACCCTTTCAAAAGGAAGATTCTTTAAAAGAAGAGAGAGGAAAGGGGTTCCTCGAATAGAGGCAAGAGGCTTGGGAACATCGGGGACGACCTCTTGCAAGCGCGTTCCGAGTCCCCCCACTAAAATTACTGCCTCCATCACTCCTCATCTCGCATATAAACGATCGTGCTTCCCTCATTCTCAAAACGAAAAGTAACCTCTTGAAGCGTGCAAAGAGCCTCCCGAATCGCTTGATGCCTCTCTTTAGGAGCAAGAAAAGCTAAAAATCCCCCGCTTCCTGCACCTAAAAGTTTTCCCCCATAAGCTCCCTGATCCATCGCCAACTTGTACGCCCCATCTACAGTAGGATTCGTAATTTGACTCGATAAACATTTTTTAAGCAGCCAATTCTCATGTAAGAGTGAGCCTAAATATTTTGGTAGTTGGTCAAGCGGAAGAGAGAGAATCATCTCCTCTGCTTGATCCACCATATTTAACATCTTATGCAAATAAGAATCATTTATCCGATTTTTAGTGTTATCTATCTGTTCTTTAACAATTTGACTTGCCAATCGACTCATCCCTGTAAAAAAAATCAGCAGATGATCTTCTACCATTCTTTTTTTTTCTTTTGATAGAATGAGGGGACGCACCTGAATATAATCTGCGTGGAATTGAATCACATTAAATCCCCCAAAAGCGGCATGAAACTGATCTTGAGAGCCCACATTTTCCTGAATCAGATTCTGTTCCACGTGGCACGCCTCTTCAGCAAGCTTCTGTTTTGAAATTTTTTTTCCTTGTAAAGCGTAGAGGGCATTTAAAAAGCCTACGGTAAAGGAGGAGGAGGAGCCAAGACCTGTACGTGCGGGCAGATCAGAAAAGATATGGATATCAAGATTTCCACCTATCCCCATGAATTTAAGGCACTCTCTCACGCTAGGATGTTGAATCTCCTCGATATTTTTAATCAGTTCAATTTTGGAATAGGCAATACGAATTTGATGATCAAAAAAGGAGCTGTCAAAAGTTTTTACACTGATGTAGGTGTACTGATTAATGGTGGTTCCCATCACGGCGCCCGGCTGCTCTTGATAGAAGATGGGGTAATCGGTTCCCCCTCCAAACAAACTGATGCGGACAGGAGTACGCGAGATGATGTGTCTTGGCATGAACTATCTCGATATTCGAAAAATATGCCTCAAACATTAGCAAATTCTTAGATTTACCTAAAAGAGTTCTTCTCTTATCTTCTTCTGCATGTCAGCTACATGTCGCGTGTGCGCAAGCCATGATCTTTCTCTTGCTATTGATTTGCAAGAACAACCTTGGGGGAATCACTTTTTAAAAGAGGAGGAGGTGGGTTACGAACCCTATTATCCCTTAAAGGTCCTCTACTGCCATTCTTGTGAAACCGCGCAGCTAGGGTATACCGTAAAAAAAGAGGTCATGTTTTCTGACCATACCTATCTCTCAGGGATGACCCATTCTTTGAATCACCATTTCTTGAAAGTTGCGCAAGAGATCGATGAACAGTTTTTCCACAATAAGCCTTCCAAATCTGTTTTAGACATTGGTTCCAATGATGGGACACAACTTTTTCATTATAAAATGCTAGGGTATGAGGTTTTGGGGGTAGAATCCTCTTCAAGAATTGTGGATATTGCCAACAAGAAGGGGATTCCGACTGTGCAGGCCTTTTTCAATCTAGATTTGGCCAGAACGCTTCCCTTAAGATTTGATGTCATCAATGCATCGGGGGTTTTTTTTCATTTAGAGGAGTTACATTCTGTTGCGGAAGCGATTAAGCTTCTTCTTAAAGAGGAGGGGGTTTTTGTTGTTCAATTTCTCTATATGAAAAGTATTATGGAAAATTGTGCCTTTGACCAAATTTACCATGAACATCTTCTCTATTACACCTTAAAGACGGTAGATACTCTTCTACAGATGCATGGTCTTTCTCTTTTTGATGCCTCTTGGGAGAGTATCCATGGGGGATCTATCATTGGATATGCAGGTCATATGGGGAAAAGAGCCCCCTCTCAACGGCTTTTAGAGCTCAAAGAGCAAGAGACCCATGCGCAATGCAACTCCCTAGGAGCTTATTTAGATTTGGGAAAGCGGATGATTCTGTTGAGGGAGAAAAATCTTGCCTTTCTCAAGCAGAAGAAAAAAGAGGGAAAGAGAATTTTTGGGATGGGGGCTCCTGTGAAGGGCAATACGCTTCTCAATTATTTTGGAGTGGGGAAGGAGTATTTAGATTGTTTAGTAGAAAAGAATCCATTGCGCAAAAATTTGTATAGTCCTGGAATGCATCTTCCTATTCTGATGGAGGAGGAGCTTATCTCACCTCCTGATGTTTATTATGTATTGGCTTGGAACTTTAAACAGGAAATTTTACAAAGAAATAGTGCTCTGATTGAGAGAGGAGTGGAATTTTATTTCCCCATAGATGTTGTATGAGAGTTTTTGTTACAGGTGCTACAGGATTTTTAGGCCGCCATCTTGTCACTCAATTGAAAAATCGGGGAGATCTAGTAACAGCTGTTGGTTCTCGAACGTGTGATTTGACATCAGCCCATTCTTTATCTCAATTTTGTGATCCCTTTGATCAGATTTACCATTTAGCTGCCTGGACGCAAGCGGGTGATTTTTGCTTACGCCATCCGGGAGAGCAGTGGCTCATCAATCAGAAGATAAATACGCATGTTTTAGACTGGTGGAAAGAAAAGCAGCCACAAGCCAAACTCATTTGCATGGGGACAAGCTGTAGTTATGATCCCTCCCTACCTCTTATCGAAGAGAATTACCTTCGAGGAGAGCCGATCGACAGTCTATTTACATATGCCATGACAAAGAGAATGCTCTTATCGGGTCTACAAGCACTTCACAAGCAATTTGGGATGAATTATCTCTATCTTATTCCCTCAACTCTTTATGGTCCTGGGTATCATACAGACTCCCGTCAGCTCCACTTTATTTTTGATTTAATCCGTAAAATATTACGTGGCGTGCATTATGGTGAGGAGGTCATTTTATGGGGGGATGGGGAGCAGATGCGTGAACTGATTCATGTAGATGATTTTATTGAGGCTCTCTTACAGCTTGTGGAGAGGGAGAATCATACCCATATTAATATTGGAGGGGGTAGAGAGTACTCTATTAAACAATTTGCGACACTGATTTCTGAAGAGGTGGGTTTTTGCTCCTCTCAGATAGGCTATGATTTGACCCGGTATGTGGGAGCACGATCAAAGGTGCTCTCTATTCAAAAACTTCTCTCCTCCCTTCCCCATTTCCAACCTAGATCCCTGAAGAGGGGGCTTCAAGAGACAATTCACTGGTATCTCGATGCATGCTCTCCAACAGAGCGTAAGTAAGAGCAAAATGGACCCAGATATAGGTTCGAAAGAGCCCCTGATTGATTTGAAGGGTACATGCTGTCACAAGAAGAGAGACCCAAAGGTTACTTGCAAGAATGGGTTGATATACATAGGCTCGCTTCATCTGTTTATATAACCCCACAAAGAGAAACAAGAAGAAAGAGACCCCCAAGATTCCCAAACTGGCTAAAAGCTCCGTAAACACATTACTTGGCTCAAACATCTTCAAAGGATTGCCATTTATGGAATAGATCGAAGCAATCCGAGTACTAAAAAACGCAAGATCCCCCCTTGTCCATGCGTCTAGTAAATAAGAGGGAATCCCCCCCAACCCCACACCACACCAGGGGTGTCTTAAAAAAATATTCCATACATCGCTTATTCTCTCCCATCTTTCCATAAAAGAGTGGTGAGAAGTTCCACTGAAAAAAAACTTTAAATAAAAACTCACCATTAATTCTGGAAGGAGAAGAGTAAGCCCTGCTCCCAAGCAGACTAGAGCGGTTATACTTAACCATAACCGACGATAAACAATGAAAGAGTATCTCTGAATCAAAAGAATGAGAAGAAAAACAAAATAAGCAAATACCGTCGAAGTAGAAGTAGAAACAAGGTAGAGACCATTGACTAAGAACAAGATTTTTTTATTTACCCTTTTGAAACAATAGAGGGGCTGATCGGAGCCGGTTAAAAAATGAAAATTCACCATCATCACAAAAGGGGTGAGGTAGAGGGCATAATAGGAGGGCTCATAGGCAAAACCATTGACTCTTGCCAAGGTTGTAAAAAGCTTTTCTGTGACAAAAAAATAGATACCTCCACAAGCAAGTAAGAGCTGTAAAACAGCACAAAAACCCACAATGAGAAAAGAGAGAAAGTAGAGTTTGAATACGCGCTCCCCATACCATTGAAAAAAAAGATAAGGGAGCACGCAATAACCCATTGCTATCATCCCATACCAGCCACAAAAGAGAAGGGAGCGGGATTTAAAAGGAGAAAGAGAGAGGGAGATGAGAATGGAACATAAAATTCCCAAAAGCCCCAAAAAAAGATCTCGTGAAATTCTCGGTGTAAATAATTGAGCGCGTACTATCAGCAATCCAATCAGCGAAAAAGTAAAAAGATTATTGGCCCGTATGGTGTATCCCCCTAAATGAAGGGAAAGTTGATCTGCATGAAGGGTAAAAAAGTAGGAGAAAAGCAGTACCATCCATACATCAAACTTTGCATTCATTTGGAGACAAAATCTTCTTTTGCAATTAGGGGACGTTGACCTATGCTATAGTAGTCAAATCCTCGGCTGGCCATTTCTTGAGGGGAGTATTGATTTCTCCCATCAAAAAATGCGCCTCCTTTTAGGAGGGGAATCAGTCGATTAAAATCGATAAAACGGAACTGTTTCCACTCTGTCACGAGTACAATTGCATCTACATTTTTAGCAGCATCAAATTCATCTTTACTCCAGTGGATTTGAGGGGTCTTTTTAATCATCTCTTTTGCTTTTTCCATCGAGACAGGATCATAGAGACGCAAGAAGGCTCCCTGTTCCAATAGCTCACGAATGAGCACCAATGAGGGGGCCTCTCGCATATCATCTGTGCCAGGTTTAAAAGCAAGACCCCAGATGGCGATTGTTTTGCCAGCGACCCCCCCACGGGAGGAAAAATAATTGACTACCTTCTCCCCTAGAACCTGTTTTTGACGAAAATTGACCTTTTCTACGGCCTCTACAAGGGGCATTTCATAATCTAGGTGCCGTCCAAGTGCATATAAGGCATTTACATCTTTTGGAAAACAAGATCCCCCATACCCTGCACCTGAGTAGAGAAAAGCGTATCCAATTCTCTTATCGGAACCTATTCCCTTACGCACCATATTGATATCTGCTCCTACCCGTTCACATAGACCTGCCATCTCGTTCATAAAGGAGATCCGACAAGCCAGCATAGCATTTGCAGCATATTTTGCCATCTCGGCAGAGGCCACATCCATTATCAAAATTCTATCATGATTAAGATTAAAAGGAGCATAGAGCTCTTGCATCAAGGCGCTTACTGTAGAATTTTCGGTTCCTATAATGATACGATCTGGCTTCATAAAATCGTTGATGGCATCTCCTTCTTTTAAAAATTCTGGGTTAGAGACGACATGAAAATCGATATTTGCTTCTCGTTGTTTTAAGATATTTGTGACGATATTTGTCATTATGTGTGCGGTTCCGACAGGAACTGTGGATTTATTGATGAGGATTTTATAGCTATCCATTTGTTCAGCGATTTGGGTGATGGCCTGTTTTACGTAGCGCAGATCGGCGGAGCCATCTTCTTGAGGGGGTGTTGAGACGGCGATGAAACAGAAGAGGGAGGATTGGACGCCGTAGGTGTAGTTGGTGGTGAATTCGAGACGTCCTGCGGCTTTATTGCGGCGAACGATTTCTTCTAGGCCTGGTTCGAAGATGGGAACTTTTCCTTGGTTGAGGAGATCTATTTTTTCTTGATTGATATCCAGGCAGATGACCTGGTGTCCCATTTCTGCGAAGCAGGCTCCTGTGACGAGTCCTACGTAACCTGTTCCAACGATCAAAATTTTCATATTTAATCTCCCAAAAGAGGGTAGATGGTAGCAAAATTGCCCGTTTTTTGATTGTTTTTTTTGGGAAGGGCGCTACAAAATCCCCCCAAAAAATGTATTTGCACTTTTTGGGGGGATTTTACCCGTATTAACGGCGTTTCAGAAGAGGTTGTTCCATAAGGAATCAAAGGGTGCATCTCACAGTTACTTTTGAGATAGGTTCATAATTTATATTTTTGCAGTCTGCTCTTTGGTTTCTCAGGAATTGTATAGGCAATTCTTCCCTGTTTTAGTAGAGAGCTAAGTACTTTCTTTAAAGCTCCAGAAATATGTTTATGACCTAAAGCTTGAGATAGTTCGCTTTTGGACAAGGGACCTCGTTTGAGCAAATTTAATACAGTATCCTCTAATGACTCGGGCCTTGACTCGGGCCTTGACTCGGGCCTGATTTTTTTGGCTTCTTCTGCTTGTTCTTCAGGGCTTTTCCCTGTAGCAAAGAAGGAAGAGGGCATAAAAGTCGTTACAACAGACTCAGCACGAACTTCCCAGATCGGTTTAGGATTCCCATTTTCCTTACACCGGTCAATAATGTTGAGTGTGCCCATCCCCCATTTTTCAATAATGCCAGCACGATAAAAGACATTAGCAATAATCGGATTCCACGGTTTAGATTCGTGAGGTAGGGTCAGCTTTTCTGGGGTGATGCCAAACTGTAAAACTCCTGGATTGATAATTTCCAGGCAATCATCGTACATGGCAATTGCCACAGCACCCCCTGGCGTAGTGTAATCTCTGTGGCAAATAGCATTTGCTAAAGCTTCTCTTGTGGCAAGAGGTGGATAAAGAGGATAATCTTCTCGTATCATTTTACCAGAAATAACTCGGCCTGAAATGGAGACATGATCGAGTAAAAACAATTCACCCCGTCTCAAAAGATCAAAAGCATTTCCCCAATAATCCCGATTATCCATAAATCCAGTTAAGCGGTCAGAGCCTCTGAATCGAGCTAGCCTTATTGATAACTGAGGATAATTTGAAAATAATCTTTCACTTTTTCCATAAAGAGCTATAGTGGCATTGATAAAACGTCCATCATCCAACAATCCTAAGCCTCGCAAAATCGATTCAGAATCAGTATAGGAGGGCTTTTTCATGCGACCAAGTTTAATTGCATTTTGCAGCGTTGATTGAATTTCTTTCTCATCTAGATCTTGTACAGTTATCCACTCGGGCGCCAGTTCATTTTCCCAACGTCGATGCGCATGAAATTTATCTAAAACACGCTTTTCATACTCTCCACGGGGCATGATTTGGGTGGTAGGACCATGCCGAATATAGGGTCGACCATCATAGCAATAGGTATCCAATTTCTTAGATACTCTAATCAGAATAACTGCTTTGTCATTTCCAATAGCTATGGTTTCAATTTCAGGAAAAGCAGGTGGTTCGATCTTGCGTAACTCTTGAGTAATATCTTCGAGCGTTTTTGCCGTTACTTGTTGACCGGCTATTTCACCTTTATCGGATACTCCAAAGAGCACAAAACCGCCTAAACCATTAAGCATTGCACATACTGTTTTAACTGCCTCTGATCGTTGTCCTGTTGTTTTTTTAAATTCCAAATCTTCAGATTCACCTTTTTTAACCCATTTTTTTAATTCCTCTAAATGCATTAGATCTCCCTGCCTTTTAGAAATATAGCCTTTTCTTTGATAGAGTGTTTTGTATGATTAGGATTATGTTGAAGAATATTAACTGCCTCCTCAAACGTCTCTCGATGTAAACACCACGGGGAAGAAACAAAAGAAAAATACCAAATGCTTCCCTGTCCTCCCATAACTGAACGTACATATTCTCCATGCACATCTTCTATCTTAGCACCACGTATGCTAATACATATAGACTCTTCAGTAAGAGGCCATTCTTTAACGCATTTCTTAAAATCCTCATGATCATTTAAAAAATCTAGAAATTCTTGCATAAGCGGGATGACCAACTCTCTTGCTGATTCAACGGTCAAAAGCTGATTAGTTAAGAAAGAAAGAGAGATACTTCTCAATTTTCCCTTCTTTGGCCCTGATTTCTCTTCTGCTAAGCCTGTGCCAAAGGCATACAATCCATTTTTTTTTCTGTTCTTTGGCAAATTGTCTCATCAAACGGTAAGCATGTTTATCATCTGTAGGACATGTCTGTCTTCTAAATGAGGTGATAGCAAAAAAAATCAGCAGAAAAATAAATAGTTTTTTCATCTCTTCTCTTCACCATAGTTTTTTATAAAATGTTCAAAAGAATCTCTTATCGGATCGTCATAAATAGGATTCATCAAACAATGGTCTTTTAAAGAGGGATTCTCATGAGAATTTAAATAAAAAGTAGTGTCCGCACAAGCCGTTTTCCCAACCCAATCCAGCTTAGGCACAATATCTCCCGGACTCACATAATGTCTGACCTCTAAACAGAGGTCTTTGTGAATATAAGCCGCTGAGGCAATCGCCACAACCATAATTCTATTGCTTATATGCTCTGGAGTATGCCTCAATGCATTTCTTACAAGAATTCCCCCCTGACTAAATGCATATTGTAAATAATACCCCTCAGGGTTCTTTGTGAAAAACTCATTCCAATTCCTCATTAACTCAAGAGCAGGAGGTGTCAATTTATGTAAATATAAGTTCAGTATACATTCTACAATATCTGTGACAGGCCCATGAGTCGCATTATAGGTAAATCGAAGCTTATGTTCATCCGTAAGCTTCATAATATGATCTGCTTGCATTTTTGCTATCTGCTCTTCTGTGTACATCCCATTACAAAATCCCGTCCCTAAATTCTTTATATCAGCCCTCCCCGGAAAATCCATGGAATAACTCTTATTCCTATACCGATCCTCAAAATGAGAAAAATCATGCTGACACCCCCCCTCCCTACTCTCCCTAGAATGAGGATTCGCCTCCCTCCTCAACCCATATAAATCAAAATAGGTCAGTGGATTGTTCTTAACATAAGCATAACGATTAACCCCATCCTTAAGCCCCTGCGGATCAAGCGTTATCCATCGACCCAATCCAGGATCATAATATCTACGCCCAAAATAATAAAACCTCGTCTCCTCCTCATATCTTTTACTCGAAAATCTCCAGGGAGCACGCTTGCCCGCCACAACAGCCTCCCCAAACGCTGTATACCGGTACACCTCTACTCCCCTTCCCCTCCCCAATTCCACAAGCGTTACTAAAGAGCCCCTATAATCATGCACAGGAACATACTCCCTTCCCTCTAACTCAAAAAGAACCGCCGCCCCTATCTCAGCCCCTAAACTCTCTCCCAAAACCCTCAGCTGCTCTATCTTCCCCTTCTCATTACTTAATCCAATCTCATTCTGACCATCCCAAATAAAAGACTCCCTCCTCTTATTACACTCCTTCGTAAGACGTCTGTGAAAGGGGTCATATGTATATGCTATCACAAGCTTCCCTATACAAACCTCTATCAGCCTGTCTTGTGAATCATATCTATAACTCCTCCCCTCTTCCTTAACTAAATTCCCATTCTTATCATATTCTCTCCCCCCAGATACTACCTGATGCTGTGCATTCAAAGAGAGCCTCACCTCATCTCTCTTCAGCCGATTATGGTAAGAATCATAAACATAGGTATGCCCCTTCTCAGAGGTCAATTGATCGAAATCATCATAGGTAAACTGCAGCTTGTCACTACCTAACAGATCCACATAGGTATAAGAACATAAATTTCCATGCGCATCATAGCTCTCTTCAGGAAATAATGCCGTGTAAAACGAAGAGGTAAACTTCTGCCACCGGGAAAGAGCATCCCTCTCAATATAAGCCGCCCCCAACCCCCCAGGTAAAACTAAACTGGTCACTTTTCCCTCAAAATCCCTCTCCGCATAAGTGTGAGAATAGTTCTTCCTCCTCACCTGATACAATCTTTCATCCTGATAAGCATAATATATGGATGTGCTGTCCGGAAGCACACACTCCACCCGTTTGCCCTGCTCATCATATCTATTTTGTAGGGTTAGACCATTCCCTAACTTCTCCCTCAATACATTGCCCAAGGAGTCATAAACACGCAGCGTCACCGTCTTGGAAACTGCATCCACTACACTCACTATCCGATCACATCCATCGTAGGTATAAACATAATCAAAATCTTTAGAAAAATAGTGGATCAATCTTCCACACGTATCATATTCATAATGGATAGAGACCCCATCCGCCTTCTTAATCCTCTTTAATCTTCCCCTCTCATCATACGCATATCCTATCTCCCTAGAATCACACTCTACAAATTTCAATACCTGATCACAGGGCCCATAACTCCATACATTCTTACTCTCTTTTTGATAACTCGTTCCCTCAAAAATCTCCTCTATTGACTGCGTCACATTGCCTCTCCCATCAAAACAATAGCGCTTTTTATGTATACAAGCCCCCTCCTTGTTCTTCCAAACAAGAGCACTTTCTCTTCCCCGACAATCATAATAGGTGACCTTTTGTACCCCTTTGGGAAAGGTCTCCGTTTTAATCAACTGTTGTTGATAGGTATAATCTACCCTCCTACTATTCCCAAGGGGATCTTTTATCAAAATAGGCTGCCCTAATGTATTATAGCGCGTCTCAAAAACCCCTTTTGAATTTCTTACCTCAGTCTGATTCCCTAAAGCATCGTAACTATAATTTTGCTGCTCTAAAACCTCTCCTGAAAGCGATTCTCCCCTTTTTTCAATCAGATGATCGAGCAGATCATATTCTCTCTTTTCTATCCTCTCTCCCATCTGCACGGAGGAGACCCTCCCCAAACTGTCATAGGTATAAAGTGTCTTTTTTCCTCCTACACTCATCGCTATTTTTCTTCCTGCATAATCATAGCTATAGTGCGTTTCAACGCCTTCTGGGTCTGTTGTAGAGAGGAGGGTAAATGGTGAATAAAGAGCTGTTGTCTCTTTGAGTACCTCCCCACGCATGCTACAGACCTGCTCCTGAATGCAATTACCAAAAGCATCATACACATGGCGTCTCAGCGCTCCATTTTTATCTGTATGCTGCAGGAGTTTCCCGTCTCCTCGATAGGTAAAAGATTCCTCTCCCCCATCAGGATAGTTGATAGAGGTCACTTGACCTCTAAAGTTATATCTTCTCGTAGTGACATAACCCTCCCCATCCACCTCTTTCACAATATTCCCTAAAGCATCATACTCCTTTCTCTCTCGCGTCCCATCTGCATAAAGGGTCTCTAATAAATTTCCTGCAGCATTATATACATACTGTGTCTGAAATCCCGCCTCGTCCCACGAAGCAACCACCCTCCCTAACTTGTCATATGCCCGTTTTTTTGTGATTCCATTGTCATCTTGCATCTTGATGGGTCTGTTGGCTAAATCATATGTCCACGCTTGCCATTTATCTTCCCGAGGCCCCACAGCCGTTAAAAGATTATTATTTGCATCGTAGGTAAAGCTGGTTCTCTTCCCCGAGGAGTCTATCTTTGCAATGACCCTTTCTCGATGGTCATACTCATAAAAAATGGAATATCTATAGGTAGCTGTTGCATCATAATGATCCTCTTGCAAGACAGCTCCAAAAGGGGTATAGCGATAACGCACCATAGATAAAAGAAGCTCATTGCCTCTTGCATCTATCGTCTTTTCCCTCACCTCTTCTGCAAGACCAAAACAGGGGAGCGTATAACGGGGTTGTACCTCTGTGATCCGTCTATAAGTCACCTGAAAAAGATCTTGAGGATTTTCACTCACACCATCATCTACAATCGTTTTTAAACAGATGGCACAATCATCATAGAAATGAAATTTTCTCTTCCGAATCTGCCCCCCTACCTCTTGAAACTCTGCTGTAAGTAAATTGGTATTGGGAAGATAAACATATCTTATTTTTTTACCAAAATCATCCCACTCTTCGAGAAGAAGATTGAATCCATCTTCCGAAAATTTTCTGTAGAGAGTTGTACTCTCCTTCTCATCTTTTCGTCTTTCTACAATCACATTTTGACGAGAATCATACTCATGTTCCTCTCTGAATAAAAGATGATTGTGTCCATCTCGACTCTCTTTGGAAATCAGATTCCCTGTTCCAAAATCCCAGGCATAATGGTCAACACGTACCAGTTCGCTTTTGTCGTAAGAGATGATTTTGGTAAATCTTTTATTCTCATCATAAAAATAGACTAGCTTATTGCCCTCCGCATCCATCACCTCTGTCTGATTGTTCAGATAGTTATACTGCGCAATAGGAACAAATTCTCTGCCTGGAGGGCCTACATGAGCATATTGAGTCTTTACCTTGTTATGGATGTCATATTCTGTAAAAAGGGTTCTTCCCTCGGGATGCACAATCTCTTGTAGACGAGGGCCCCAATATCTTTTACAAGGCTTTGTGGGGTTATATTCTGTATAAGGGTTGCAAGGACCGCTTACAGAGGAGATATAGTGACCCTCTATCTCCCCCGACTTAACTGTAAAAACCACTTTCCTCTGATCGCTTCCCTCAACTTCAAAGTTTTTTGTTCTTAATGTCGAGTTGTATCGGAAGCGAAGAGAACCCATCACTTTTGTCTTCGTTGCATTATAAGCAATCATCTCCGTAGGGAGATAATAGACAGGGTAGCGTGCTTGACCATTTAGAGAGTCATATTTATAGACGATCCTATTTCCATTGGGCTTTCTCTCTTCAACAAGAGGAAGCTGATAGGGGGTCCACACATTGGGGCTGATCCACCCCTCCCCTCTGCGACCTCTAGCCTCAGAAGGCCCCCCATTGTGAGGTGGCTTTAAATAGTAGGTCCATACATATGCCATGGTCTTAAAAGATTTTTGCGTCCCATCCCCCTGTGTGATCTCCCCCTCCCAACTGCTTTGCCAACCGCTTGGAACGCTGCGAAAATGGATACGTGTATTCAGCGGATGGTAACCCCCATTGGGCAATAGGTGGACAAAACTTCCAAAACTTCCGTGATACGCACTAAAACGACTGAGATGAGGCTCATATTTTTTATAAGAATGAACGCTCCCATCTCTTTCTCCTACAGAAACATAATATTCTTGCTCCCCCCATGAAAAATTGGCTGTGCAAAAGTGTTCAGGATTAAAACGCCATTGAGAATAATAGGGATAATAGGGAACTTGATGTCCATAAAACCTTCTTAATGAAAGGGGATCTGATCCTGCGATGACAAGGTCCTGCTCCTCTTCCAAATTTTCTCCTGTGATGACATTTACTCTGGGAGTTAACTGAAAATGGGAGGTAACGGGGAAATTTTCTCTCCGGTCAATTACGGGAACTCCCGGAGGGGGCTTGCTAGCGAAAGAAGAAGGGGGAGGGGGAGGGTCTTTCCCCCACATAGATCCCATAAGAAGGAGAAGAAAAAGAAGGTACATGAACCTATCAATTTTTTTTCTAAGGAACTTAACAAAAATTTTATATTTATGGAAACTTTCTTTTGGTTCGTTAAAAAGTGACCGTTCCTATAATGAATAGAAAATCAAAGGCACTAGTGTGAAATCTAAAAAAATTCTCGTGACCGGGGGAGCTGGTTTTTTGGGCTCTCACCTATGTGACGCGCTTCTTCAACGCAATCATGAGGTCCTCTGCGTAGATAACTTTTATACAGGATCTGATCAAAACATTGCCCACCTAAAAGAAGACCCTCGCTTCTCGTTTCTCCATCATGATATCTGCAACCCCCTCTTTGTCGAGGTCGATGAGATCTATAATCTCGCCTGTCCCGCCTCCCCTATTCATTATCAAAGTAATCCCACTCAAACGACTAAAACAAATATCTTAGGCGCACTCACAGTTCTGGAGCTGGCAAGACAACTGCAGATTCCCATCTTTCAAGCCTCTACAAGTGAAGTGTATGGGGATCCTCTCCTCCATCCTCAGACAGAAAGTTATTGGGGCCATGTAAACCCTATCGGTATCCGCGCCTGTTATGATGAGGGAAAAAGATGCGCAGAAACACTTTTCTTCGACTATCAAAGACAATATCAGGTTAAAATAAGAGTGGCACGCATTTTCAATACCTATGGCCCTCGTATGCATCCTCATGATGGGAGAGTTGTTTCCAATTTTATTGTGCAAGCCCTCCATCATCAACCCCTCACTTTATATGGTTCTGGAGAGCAGACACGCTCTTTTTGTTTTGTATCCGACCTGATTGAGGGATTTATTCGTCTGATGGAGTATCCAGATGTAATTGACGGCCCCCTCAATTTAGGAAATCCACGTGAGGTGACTGTTCTGGATTTAGCACAGACTATCTTAAAGCTTACAAAATCCCCCTCCATACTCATTACAAAGGCGCTCCCAAGTGATGATCCGCGCAAAAGACAGCCCGATATTGAGCGTGCAAAAAAGCTGCTCAAATGGGAGCCTACCATCAGTTTAGAGGAGGGATTACAAGCAACGATTGCCTACTTCAAAAATCAGCAGGTGGTGGAGGTAAAAAGATGAAAACTATTCTGGTCACAGGGGCAGCTGGCTTTATCGGATTTCATGCCTCTCTTCGTCTCATACAACGAGGAGATAGGGTGGTAGGACTTGATAATTTCAACTCCTATTATATGCCCGCTCTTAAGGAGGCTCGAGCAGCTCTTCTACAAAAAGCGGGAGTAGAGGTCATCCGAGGAGATCTCAATGACCGCGCTCAGCTCAGCTCACTTTTTGAAAAGCATCCCTTTACCCATGTTCTCCATTTAGCAGCTCAGGCAGGTGTACGCTATGCCAGAAGCCATCCAGAAGCCTATATGGAGAGTAACTTACAAGGTTTTCTTGCTCTTTTAGAAACTTTAAGAAAATACCCCTCCATTAAGCTTGTCTACGCCTCCTCCTCATCAGTGTATGGGCTCAATGAAACCATCCCCTTCTCAGTAAAAGATCGAACAGATAAACCTGCAAATCTCTATGCGGCAACTAAAAAAGCCAATGAGTTAATGGCTTTCAGTTACAGTCATCTCTATGGAATTCGTTCTGTAGGATTACGTTATTTTACCGTCTATGGTCCTTGGGGACGCCCTGATATGGCCTATTTTTCTTTTACCAAAGCCATTTTAGAGGGAACCCCTATTACTCTTTTTAACGAGGGGAAAATGAAACGGGATTTCACCTATATTGACGATATTGTTCAAGGGACTTTAGCTGCTCTTGAAACAGAATCTCTCTATGAGATTTTCAATTTAGGCCATCATGCGCCTGTGGATTTATTAACTTTCGTCTCTATTTTAGAAAAAGAATTAGGCAGAAAAGCAAAAAAAGTCTTCGAAGGGCCCTCTCAAGGGGAGGTGCCTATTACCTACGCAGACATTCAAGATTCTCAAACTAAACTTGGATTTACCCCTACAACTTCTTTAGAGGAGGGTTTAAGAATTTTTGTCGATTGGTATCGCACCATATTTTTAAAAATATGAGGAAGAGCCTCTATAATATCCCCTGCAACCATTCCATAAGAGCTTTTCTCTTCAGCCGCTCTCTCCCCGGCACATCCATGAATATATACTGCCAAGATCGCCGCTTGTAGAGGATCTCCCATTTGCGCTAAAAAAGCCGCTATGATTCCCGTTAAGACATCCCCACTCCCCGCTGTTGCCATACCCGGATCTCCTCGAGAAGAGAGATAGGGCACCCGGCCTGGTGAAAAGATAAAAGTGGGAGCTCCCTTCAAAACAATAATCACCTGATGCTTCTCAGAAAATTTTTGCGTCTCCTTATGCAGTTGAGAGAGCTCCAGTTTTTGACTGGTTTTCAGAAGCTGGTTCATCTCCCCATGGTGGGGCGTGAGAATAGACTTAGGGGGAAAAGAGCTCAAAAGAGCAAGCGCATCTGCATCGATCACACAAGGTTTAGAGTAGCGATGCATGATTTTTTGCAGAAAAGCAGCAGTCGCCTCTGATCTGCCAAGACCTGGTCCCACAAAAAAAGCTGCAGCTTTTTGAATGGGTTCCAAAACGGACACCTCTTCAGTAGAATCATAGCCTTGACGGATGAGTTCCAGCGGAGCATTGGCAAGCTGACTCTCCATTCCCTTGGGATGTAAAAGTCGCACAATCCCCGCACCTGCACGCAAAGAGGCCAAACTCGAGAGAAGAGAGGCTCCTGGCATATCAGGAGAACCGGCTAATCCCACAACATATCCAGCCTGGTATTTATGACGTGTACGTACCATAGGGGGAAGTGTAATCTCCTCCTCTCTAATGAGATTAAAATCCTCCCTGGCATCTGCAATAAAAGAGGGCTTTAATCCAAAATCTAAGAGATGAATTTTTCCTGTATGATTCCACGCCTCGCCTATAAAACAGCCTGTTTTAGGAAGTCCTAAACATAGGGTTTCAGTCGCAACAATTGCTTCTCCACCAAATCTCCCCTCAGAGGTCACTCCAGAGGGAATATCAATAGAGATAATCGGTAGATGCGAATGGTTGGCTTTTTGAATGGCGACCTTATATAACCCCTCTGCAACCCCATGAAACCCTGTTCCAAAAATTCCATCTACAATCAGATGGGTATTTGCGAATGAAATCTCCTCTTCAGATCGGGGATAGAGGACCTCTCCTCCCAAGGCTTGAAACCGTTTATTCTGCAGTTTTGAAAGAGCGCTGCTCTCATCAAAAGAGCTCAAGGCATATGCTTTAACAGCAAATCCCCCTTTCACTAAAATGGCTCCAGCGGTATAAGCATCCCCCCCATTATTTCCTCTCCCACATAAAAGAACGATGAGAGGTTTAAGATGCATTTTGCCAAGAAAAGCGAGGAGATGGTGGGCAATCTCTCTCCCTGCCGCATTCATAAAAGCCTCCTCCGACGCCCCCTCCTGATAGGCAAGCTTTTCGATACGGGACATCTCCTGAGCAGATACAACCTTTACCATCAACTCTCCTCCTTCTCGTGATCGGGCACGAGTGCAGGGATGATAAAAACTGTCTGCACTCTTTCTAGATTGCCTGCGATGGGTAGCGCCTCAATTTCATAGGTGTAAGCCCCCTCATGAAGAGGATACACTTTCGAGACAGAGGCAACCTTTAATCCCTGAGGGAAAACCCCATCCATGCCAGTTGTAACCAATAAATCCCCCTCAAGCAAAAGAGATGCATTTAATTCACGCGCTCCCCCCTCTTTATCAGAAAAATCATAATTGAAACCAGCTCCTTTTAAAAGAGGTCCCTTTCCAGCTCCTTGCACAATGCCCTTAGCAAGGTATTCTCCTTTGCGAAATACACGTACAGAGGGTTTTAGACCCACATCCGTAATCAATCGAATGCGCGACTCTTTTTTACCCACCCAATCGACCACACCAATGAGAGCATTTCCCAAAAGAACGGGGCTATTTTTTTCTATGACGGGGGAGGGGAGATTTTCATTCACCTCTTTTCCCACATTTACCCAGATAAAACTGCCCCAGGAAGAGGGGTCTCTATAAATCACCTGTGCAGGTAGAATTGCCTTTTTTGTAGAAGAGGTTGCTAAAATTTCTGGGGCATAATGGGTCTGTTCAAGATAAGATCTTAATTTAGAGAGTTCAAGATAGAGCAGATAATTTTCCCCCTCCAGTTTTTTAATAATGTCTGCAGATGAGTTAGCTTTTGAGAATAGGGGACGTACTCCTCTCCAAAGAGGGGAAAAGAGGGAGGCAGTTTTACTTCTAATCCCCTCGATTAAAAGGGGGGGAAGGCTCAGTAACAGAAAAAGGGTGACCCCAATCAGGAGATATTTTTTGGGAAACTTTTCACGCATAAACCAAGTGTACTCATCCCATGAAGTCTACTCAATATGATTTTTCTAAATCTTTCTTCGCTAGCTTGATTAATATTTGTACAAATGGTACAATTATGGACATAACGAGGAGGATACCATGGCTAGCGTACCATTTTCTGAAGCTAGAACTCACTTGACTGACATCGTCAATGAGGTGGCATATGGGGGAGTAAGGATTATATTAACCCGTAAGGGAAAACAGCTGGTTGCTATTATCCCTTTAGAAGATCTTAGAGTTCTTGAGGCTATCGAAAACAAAATTGATCTAGAAGACGCGAAAAAAGCACTTCGCGATATCGAAAAACATGGCACTATATCTTGGGAAGAGACAAAACGTGAGCTTGGCTTGTGACCTACAGTATAGAGCTAAGCAGAAACGCTCATAAGGCATTAAAAGACATTCCATTGGCCGATGTAAAGAAAATCAGAGATAAAATTGAAAAACTCAAAAAAGAGCCTTTGCCTAATGGTTGCGAAAAATTGGAAGGAAACGATGATTTATACCGTATCCGCTCTAGAGATTATCGCGTAATCTATCAGATTTTTCGCAAAAGACTCATTATTCTGGTGGTTAAAATAGGCCACAGACGAGAAATATATCGTTAGTCAATTTGCTGCTACTTTTAAAGATAAGATCGATTGCACAACGTAATCTATATTTGAATCATTCAGTCCAGCAAGATTAATACGCCCACTTGGAGGTAAATAAATGGCAAACTGGGAGGGCAACCGCTTCACCTGATCCAAAGGAAGATCTAAACAGGCAAACATCCCTTTCATAGGCGCAAAATAGTCAAATCTCTCCCCAGCTCCCCCCTTTTTCAAACGCATCCTCAAGTTATTCCTCATCCCATCAATCCGCTCTCTAATCCCCCCCAACTCCCTTTTCCACTCCTCTCTTAAAGCAGAATCACTCAAAATTCTCTCCACAATTTTCGCTCCATGACAGGGGGGATTTGAATAAATCCCTCGAATAATCATCTTCATATGAGAGGCAACCTTAGAAACAGATGCCAGATCTGGACAGCTGCAATAAAGCGCCCCCACCCTCTCCGCATACAATCCAAAATTTTTAGAATGAGAAACAGCCACTAAGCAGGGCATCCCCCTCTCCACAAAATAGCGCACCCCCCTCACATCCTCTTCAATCCCCTCTCCAAAGCCCTGATAGGCTAAATCAAAAAAAGGAAAATGGTCCCGCTCCCTCATCTTCTCATAAATTCTTCCCCACTCCTCAAACGTAGGGTCTATCCCTGTCGGATTATGACAACATCCATGCAATAAAATAACGCTATGAGGAGCCATTGTATCTAAAAAAGAGAGAAACCCCTCTACATCAAACGTATGAGTATTTTTCATTAAATAGGGATAGGTAGCCAGTTCAAAGCCCGCTTGATGAAAGATACGACGGTGATTGTCCCACGTGGGATCAGAATAATAGAGAAAAGGAAAGCCCATCTCTCTCAAAAAATTGGCCCCTATGCGCAAAGCAGAAGTTCCCCCCACAGTCTGCGCTCCATAAATATTTTGAAGTTCCCCGCTTTTACCAAAAACAAGCTCCTTTGTGTGCGCAAGATAGGGGGGAAAACCATCAATAGAAAGATAATCTTTACTCTCCTCATTTTCTAAAAGATAAGCTTCCGCTTTTTTAACACTTTTAAAAATAAAAGGTTGTAACTCAGCTGTTTTATAAACCCCCATTCCTAAATTCACCTTACAAGGGCGCCTATCTTGTAAATATTCTTGATTGAGGCCAAAGATAGAATCCGGGGGCAACTCTTTTAAATCCTGAAAGCGAAATCGGTCCATTCCATTGCTCTTGCTTGTTTATTTGTGGAAAAAAAGATACAATAACACCCTATAACACGAGAGTTTTAATGTTTCCATTTTTAAAAAAGTTATTTGGCACATCTCAAGAAAGAACCATCCGCCGTTTTCGTAAAACAGTACAAGCTGTAAACAGTTGGGATGAAAAATTCCAAGCTCTTTCAGATGAAGAGCTCCGCGCAAAAACGGGCGCATTTCGAAGCAGGTATCAGGCAGGAGAATCCCTAGATTCTCTTCTTCCTGAGGCGTACGGGGTTGTCAAAAATGTCTGCCGTAGATTGTGTGGAACGGAGATTCATGTCTCTGGATATGATCAGAAGTGGGATATGATTCCCTATGATGTTCAGATCATCGGGGGCATTGCGATGCACCATGGATTTATCGCAGAAATGCAAACAGGGGAGGGGAAAACACTCACAGCAACGATGCCCCTTTATCTCAATGCTCTGGCAGGAGAATCTGCCCATCTCGTGACTGTCAATGATTATCTAGCGCAACGGGACTGTCAATGGGTGGGAACCATTCTGCGCTGGCTCGGGCTAAAAACGGGCGTTCTGGTTAATGAAACGCCCCAACATAAACGCAAAGAGATCTACGCGTGCGATGTTGTCTATGGAACTGCGTCGGAATTTGGTTTTGACTATCTACGAGATAATTCGATGGCAACCACTCTACAAGAGCAGGTTCAACGCAACTATTTCTTTGCAATTGTGGATGAGATCGATTCTATCTTAATTGATGAGGCGCGTACCCCTTTAATCATTTCTGGCCCTACTCCTAAAAGCACACAGATGTATGAGCAGTTAAAAGAGGGGGTTGCCTCTCTTGTAAAAATGCAACGAGATCTCTGTAACCGACTGGGAGTAGATGCGCGTAAAATCCTTGATCCTTATCTGCAAACAGAGGAACTTCCCAAAGACAAAAAAGAGCTCGAAAAAATACGACAAGCGTGCCGAACTCTTTGGCTCATTAGTAAGGGAACTCCTCAGAATAAGGTGCTTAAACGTGCGCGCGAGAATCCTGATATGCGCGCAGAAATTGATAAATGGGATCTCTATTTCCACTCGGATCAGAATAAGGAGGAAAAGCTAGAGGCTTTAGCTGAACTCTTTGTCATCGTGGAGGAAAAGGCCAATGAATTTGAGCTGACAGACAAGGGGATTACCGCATGGGCAGAAACCACTGGGGGTTCTGTAGATGATTTTGTGATGTTGGACTTGGGGCATGAATATGCAGAAATCGATGCCCATATGACAGGGAATGAAGAGGAAAAATTAGAAAAAAAACTGGCCTGCGCAGAAGAGGATGCCAAAAGAAAAGAGCGCGCGCATAACCTGCGTCAACTTTTGAGAGCCCATCTTTTGATGGAGCGAGATGTCGATTACATCGTCGATCTAGGAAAAATTGTAATCATTGATGAGCATACAGGACGCCCTCAACCTGGACGCCGTTTTTCTGATGGATTACATCAGGCCATCGAAGCAAAAGAGGGGGTTGCGATCCAAAGAGAGACGCAAACCTATGCAACAGTTACTCTCCAAAACTATTTCCGTATGTATAAAAAACTGGCTGGAATGACAGGAACTGCCATTACGGAGGCTGCGGAATTTAAAGAAATTTATAAACTCGATGTTTTGCAGATCCCTACCTATAAACAGTCATGTCGTACCGATGCCAATGATGAAATCTACATGACAGAGAGGGAGAAATACCAGTCCATCCTCAAAGAGATTAAGGAGGTTCATGCTCAGGAACGTCCCATCTTAATTGGAACAGAATCTGTAGAGGTCTCGGAAAAGCTCTCTCGTATTTTACGTCAAAATCATATTGAGCATACTGTTCTGAATGCAAAACAGCACAGTAAAGAGGCTGAGATCATTGCGCAAGCTGGCCAAAAGAGTGCTGTCGTTGTTTCCACAAATATGGCAGGTCGAGGAACAGATATTAAATTGCAAAAAGGGGTCGCAGAATTGGGCGGTCTACATGTGATTGGAACCACACGTCATCAATCGCGTCGCATTGATCGTCAGTTACGAGGACGAAGCGCCCGGTTAGGGGATCCCGGCTCCTCCAAATTCTTCATCTCTTTTGAAGATCAACTGATGCGTCTTTTTGCCTCGCCTCGCCTCAACGCTTTGATTCAACGCTTCCGTCCTCCAGAAGGGGAGGCAATTTCAGCATCCATTTTAAATCGTTCCATTGAAACGGCTCAAAAGAGGGTAGAAAGTCGTAATTATACCATCCGCAAGCACACCTTGGAATATGATGATGTCATGAATAAACAACGGCAAGAGATTTATAACTTCCGTAATGAAATTCTAAGAGGAACTGACCTGCTTCCTCAGGCCAAAGAGCTCTTATATAATGTCTGCACAATTGGAGCTTCTGAATTTTTTCAATCGCGTACTCAAGAGGGACAGTGGAATCCAGAAGGGTATCGCCAATGGTTGATCTCCCATTTTCCGGTCAATTTTGCAGAGGGGTTTTTTGATAATGACCATTATACCGTAGAAGAGATCGAACAGCTGGCAGCAGAAAAAATTGTCTCTGCATTTGAATCCAAATATACACATGAACTCAATAAAATCCATCTCAGTGACCCACAAGCCCATGCGGACGAGTTATGTCAAGAAGCTGTGCGCTCTGTCATTATTCATAAGATAGATGAGCTCTGGCAAGAGCATCTGCTCATGATGGACTACTTACGTGCAGAAGTTTCTTTAAGAACATTAGGGAATCGAGATCCTCTTTTAGAGTTCAAACATGAGGGTTTCCGTCTTTTCCATGATTTGACACGCCATCTTCATATTGAAACGGCAAAAAACCTCTTTAAAATTGAGATCCGCGCCTTCCATCCTGGCCTTCTTCAGGAGATGTTGCAGCAGGTGCAGCTAGAAACACAACGGATGATTTTTGATCCCACCCTTTTAGATGCCTCCCGTGAGCCCCCCTCTTCTCAAAAACAGGAGCCTTTGGACAAAACCTCTTTTACACAGTTTTCCATTCCTGTAATAGCTCCTCGTCAAGCGGGAAGAAATGAGCTCTGTCCTTGTCAAAGTGGGAAGAAATATAAGAAATGTTGTGGTATTGGAGAAAACCCGGCCTAAAACGCCGGGTTGTGAACCCTCTATGTTTAAGAGGAAGGCAGAAGCAGAGCAGCACGCGCTTGCATCAAAATCCTTCCTAAAACGTTAGAAGCATCAAGAGGAACCGGTGTAGGAAGATCTGTTTCCTCACACTTTATCCTTCCCTTGCTATTTCCCCAAAAAGGGCTCGAAGACTCTTCTACCAAAAGCCGCTCTTCTGTTCCTTTAAGAAGGGCACCCAGAGCGGGATTATGAGCATATTTACTTGTTATCACGAGCGTCATGATGACAACTCTTCTATCAAGCGAAGCATCCTCCTCTCTTTCTATGCATCTACTACCCAATTCCTTCACTCGTGAAGGCTCCATCTCCCGTGCACATGCATCAAGATGGTCAGGAAAACGCAAGCCCATATAAGCACTCTCCGCATGAGGGAAAAGACGCATCTCAGTACGATCGCCCATCGTGACAGGTACATAAATAAGCGTATGAAAGAAATTCGATAGCCAAAAATATTTTTCTGATTTCGAATTAAAATAGATAGCTCCCTTTTCCCTATCCCCCTTTTTTAAGATTTCCAACTTTTGAGCTTGTGTCCAAGCCACGTTACATGCGCACACAAATGATCTGGGAGCTGTAAGAGCATTGATCTGTGCATAATCACAAATGAGTTGAGGAATCAACCTCATAAAATATTCTGGTAACTCCTTCGCAGGAACTTTCTTTAGAGAAATTGACCAACCCTTTTTTTCGGTATGCATTAAAAACCCTCTTCTTCCAAACAGTCCTGTATACTCGCTATCAAACGAAGATAAAGCTGTAGATAAAGTTGTCTGTGCAGCCAATGTGCGACTCCATTTTGGTTAATGATAGGCTTTATTGTAATTAAACAGTTTATTTACGACAATTTAAATTATTCTTTAATAGTTAAATTATTCTTTAATTCAATTGCGTTGATTATTAATAGTTCGAATTAATAAAGTGTGCGCCTCTAAAAAAACTCAACAAATGCAACCATATTATGGCAGTTCATAATGATAAATATTTCCTTTCCCCTCCCCCCTCGCCTTATGATGCTCCTGAAGTGGAAGTAAATGATTGGGCAGGAGATGGTTGGATAGAAGCTCATGATCCTGCCGCTCAAAAAGCTCTTAGTATATTAGTTCGTTCTATTATATCCATTTCTATGGACCGTTTTCTCAGAGCCCTTGCTGCTTCTTATGAATCTATGAAAGAAGAGTTCTATCCTGATGCTCTTGTTCCCATTGCGCCCGGCAAAAGTAATCAATGGGTAGCAGCTCTTGCCCATCACCGTCTAGGTCTTCAGGGTCAGTTTTGTAAATTAGGAGAGAAGGAGGCCAGAGAGCTTGTCAAGGATGGGGGCTTTTTTGAATCTTTGGATCCGAAGAGTTGGCCAAGACAGATTATCCTGTTTGATGATGCCTCTTACAGCGGCACCCAAATATATGGCCATGTGCAGGCAATCAAAGAATATATGGAGACGCATGAACATAAACATGTATGTACTATTTTGGTTTGCGTTCCTTTTATGACTCAAAAAGCATTTAAGATGTTAAGCAAGCTGCAACGCACCTCTACAGCCTCTCCCCCCCCTTTGGGAGTCCCCTCGCAAAGAGGAAGAAGAGCTTCTCGCATCACCTTAAAAATTGGCTTATATGAGCGCATGCAAACAGTTTTCGAAATTTTCGACTCCCTCCCATTAGAGCGGCAAGCGCTCTCCCATCTATATAAGGGGACTGCATATGAATCTATCTTTGAAGAGGAGACGGGGGTAACTGTTACCTTTCCTCATCATAAACTTCCCAATGAGATGTCCTTTTTTGGTCCTCTTGCAGAAGTTGCTGTTTACCCAGCCTCCCCACATACTCCTCACCTCCACAGAATCATTCCTGAAATTACCCCCATCTATAAAACAGAGTGAAAATTATTTTTTCTTTCATTTAAATTTTTTAGGAGATATAAATTTTCCATGGAGACTTCGTGAACATTTTCTTAAGTAGGAAAATCACGAATCTGGAATTTAACGCCAGTTTAATTTAAGGAATGGCTAGAAGATGCTGAAAAGGCATTTGAGCAGATTACGAGATCCAATTCGAAGCAAATCCCCTCCATGGGCTTTGCGAGAATTGGATCGCGTGAGATGCTCAATGACTTACAGCAGATTCAGCCGTTCTTTAAATTAAACTGGCGTAATTTAAAAGGAGTTTATGATGAAACGCTTAATGATACTTGCACTCGTCTGTGGAGCAATCGCTCTTACTGCATCTGATGAAGTGGGACAAAATTGTGGTTGCTGTGGCGATGATAACCCCACTGGATCCTTAATCGAAATAGATCTCCCAGAAGAAAATTTAGAGCTTGATCAAATAGAATGCGCAAAACCTAAATGGGGTAATGAGCCTATTGACACAAGACATGTGTGTGAAGTCTAAGGTTTCTTTCTAAAAAGACCTCCTAAAAGGAGGTCTTTTTTTATCTAAAAGTTCTCCATCCGAGATAAAGAAGTGGAAGGGCCCCGATGAGGTAAAAATAGGCCACATTCTGATTCCAACGGAGCGAGATGACCCCATCATGAGAGAATAAAATCAGAGCCAAGCCAAAAAGCAAAAATACAATGCCTGGTAATAAAAGAAGAAGCGCTGTCATCTCCTGCTTCGTCTCTTTCTGACTCTCCTCTTGCTTTTCTTTAGGGGGAACCTCTTTCTCCTCTTCTAACGCTTTTTTCCACTCCTCCTCACTGACAGCCATTTCAAAAGGCGATTTCGCCGAGACAAAACTCTTAAAGGGGGATCCATTATCTGGTTTTTGTGTGAGATCAACTCCACAATAGGGACAAAGAGTTAGATGGTGAGAAACACTCCCATCACAATTCCAGCACAATCTTTTTTCATTCTTCTTAGTCATATTTCTCATTCTACATAGTAAAGTGTGTATAGACAAGGAAAAACTCCCGAGTTATATTTGCAATCATGGAAAAAAAATCTTTCGATTGTATCATTATAGGTGGGGGACCAGGAGGCTATGTTGCAGCTATTCGAATGGCTCAATTGGGTTTCAAAACAGCTCTCATCGAAAATATAGCTCTAGGGGGAACATGTCTCAATCGAGGATGCATTCCCTCCAAAACACTCATTGCGCATGCAGATGTTGTGAGAAAAGTGCAGCAGGCATCCAGTTGGGGGATCAAAATAGGATCTTTCTCCTTCAACTACGGGGAGATGGCTCAACGAAAAGAGGAAGTTGTACAAAAAATGAAAAGGGGACTTGAGGGGTTGATTGCAGCCAATCAGATCACCTATCTTCAAGGATATGGTAAATTTTTGTCCCCCACAGAAATAAAAATCCTAGGGAAAGATGAACAGATCATTGAGGGAAAATCCATCATCATTGCCACAGGATCAGAACCTCGAGCGTTGCCCAATATCACCATCGATCACCAGAGAATTCTAGATTCCACCTCTCTTCTTCAACTGAAAGAGCTTCCTAAAAAGATGTTAATTGTAGGAGGAGGGGTGATCGGCTGCGAATTTGCCTCCCTTTATCACACCTTGGGTGTTGATGTGACCATCATCGAAATGCTCCCTCACATCCTCTCTACAGAAGGGAAGCAGATGGGGGAGGCTTTAGCCGCCTCTTTTAAAAAGAGGGGTCTAAAAATGGAGACGCAAGCCTCTGTAAAATCTCTTGTTGCTCAATCAGATAAGGTTGTTTTAGGGCTTGCAGATGGACGTTCTTTTGAGGCTGACTGCGCACTGGTCTCGGTTGGAAGAAAATTCAATACAGATCAGATCCATTTGGAAAGCACAGGTGTCATTGTGGAGAAAAATGGGACGATTCCAGTCAATGACTATATGCAAACCAATATTCCCCATATTTATGCTATTGGGGATGTCACAGGGAAGTGGATTTTAGCACATGTGGCCTCTCACCAAGGTTTAGTGGCTGCAGACCATATTGCAGGGCATGCAACTAAAATGTCTTATCTTGCAGTTCCCTCTGTTGTATTTACCTATCCCGAAATTGCAAGTGTGGGAATGACTCTTGAAACAGCCCTTTCTCAAGGGATAGATGCTGTCATTGGAAAATATCCCTTTCAAGCATTAGGAAAATCTCAAGCCTCTTTTGAAACAGAGGGGTTTGCTCAAATTGTTATTCATAAAAAAACAGGACAGATTTTAGGGGCTCAAGTGATGGGTTATGGGGCTTCTCAGTTGATTGCTGAAATGGTAGTTGCTATACAAAATGAGTTAACCATTGAGTGCATTACTGAGACAATTCATGCTCACCCCTCGACTCCTGAGGCGTGGTTAGAGGCGGCCTTTCTGACTCTCGATCGTCCTCTCCATTACCCTCCAAAACGAAAATCTTAAGAATCAGATGGATGTCAAACCTACGCGCAAAAAATTAAATATTCTTCCTGAAAATAGAGAGCCCTCCCCTCCAGAGAGGGCGGTGGGACCGGGACGTTTTCCCTCTTATTTGCATCGTAGGCTACCTAACAATAATACTCTTTGGAAAACTCAAGAGGTCTTATCTGCACTACGACTTCCCACTGTTTGTGAGGAGGCAAAATGTCCCAATTTAATGGAGTGTTGGTCCAAAAAAACGGCAACTTTTTTAGCTATGGGGAAGACATGCACTCGTAGTTGTGGATTTTGTGATATTGGATTTTCAAAGAATCCCCCTGCACTTGAAGAGGATGAGCCTCATCGTATCTCTGAATCTGTACGCCGTCTGGGATTACGCCATGTAGTGATTACGATGGTTGCTCGAGATGATCTTGCGGACGGGGGGGCCTCACAGCTTGTAAAAATCATCTCTGAAGTGAGAAAAAACAATGAGGGGATTACGATTGAAATCCTAACCTCCGATTTTAATGGG
Organism: Chlamydiota bacterium; assembly: GCA_013288105.1. Taxonomy (GTDB): domain Bacteria; phylum Chlamydiota; class Chlamydiia; order Chlamydiales; family JAAKFR01; genus JABDCM01. Next base: position 4,175 of record JABDCM010000009.1, on the reverse strand, counting down.
AATGGGGATGCTTTAAAAATGGTACTGGAGGCAAAACCTGAAATTTTTAATCATAATATCGAGACAGTCCGTTCTCTGACTCCTCGTGTGAGGCATCGGGCAACTTATGAACGTACTCTCTCTCTGCTTCAACAAGCCTCTCAACTCTCTCAAGAGAGCTGGGTAAAATCAGGCCTCATGGTAGGTCTTGGTGAAACGGAGGAGGAGGTTCATGAAACTCTGCGAGATCTTAAACAGGTGGGGTGTCAAATTGTCACTATTGGCCACTATTTACAACCAAACCGCCATAAATTAACTGTAAAATCTTTTATTACTCCTGCGCAATTTGAAGCTTTTGCCTCCTTTGGTCATTCTATTGGGATTGAGCATATTTATGCTGGTCCTTTTGTCCGTTCCAGTTATAATGCAGGCTCACTTTTTGAAAAGCTCCCCTTACGTTCTTTTTCTCTTCATGAGAGTGAGCGAGGTGACCAAGATGCAACTATTGCGACGAAGACCAACTCTAAGTGAGTTGATCGAGGAGCAATAGGTAGCAAATTGGTCGCCGCAGCCACTCTCATGAAGAGAAAAAGAACATAAGGGGAGCGAAAAGATTAGGGGTTAATCGGTTATGTCAGAAACAAATGGATATCACTACCCTTTTGAGGAGGAGGAGGAGTGCGGCCTTACTGAGGAGAGCGACCATCTGATTCTTATGCATCGGGATGCCCATTTTGGTGGGGATTTTCAGGTCATGATCAACTACTATGAAAATGAGAACCACATAGGCATCGATCCTGAGTTGGAATTGGATAGGATTCTCTATTTAGCGGAAGTGGAAAAAGAGATGGGGACAGATTTAGCTCCGTTGATTCTTGTAGGCCCAGAAGCGGAGAGGGTTGCTAAAGCACGCAAAGCATATGAGAGCCTCAAAGATGTTTATGATTCTTTTGAAACGAAAAGCATCATTCCTCGTCTGATTGCGGATCTGATTCTTTCTGAGGAGGAGGAGCCAGATAATGAGATCGAAGCAGTGATTTCACAGGGGGCGCGTATTGTGCCTGAACTCCTTGCGATTATTCAATCTGAAGAGAGTTACGATCCCTTTTTTCCGGGATATGGTTATGCTCCCTATCTTGCTATTATTTGTGTAGGAAAAATCGGAGATCCGCGAGGGGTGATTCCTCTTTTTGAGACACTTGGTAAAGAGATTGTCTTTGATGAGAGGGTGATCTTGGAGGCGTTATATGGGATAGGCGAACCTGCGAAACAGTTTCTTTTGAAGGTCCTTCAGGGCAGACCGTTGACGAATGACCATATCCATGCGGCTTATGCTTTAACGATTTTTTCGAATGATGTTGATGTGATATCGATTTCTAAAAAGGAGCTTCAGGATCCCGCTGTTTTTCAGAATTCACTTCTTCGTAGTTACTTAGAGTGCAGCCTTTCCTCTGAGGAATAAGTTTTTTATTAATGGATAATGTGGCTATCCTTGCTTTCTACGATCTTATGAACACGTTTTAGAGCCTCAATTGTTCAAGAGGGGGCTGCTCCCTGAGCCTCTGTTAAAATTGACTCCTTCTCATTAAAGCGCTCTCTATGCTATACGTTGTCGTTAAGAGAAAGACCCATTAGGATTCCTATGTATCGTAGCATTCTCATTCTACTTGCACTTGTTTTTTTAACCTGCTGCCAAACCCAGACCAATATCGTCAGTAACGTGCCCGGCAGAGATGCTAATGAAATAGTCGTCCTTCTCCAAAATAGAAGCATCGATGCCGTCAAAACTCCCGCCCCAGCCGCAGCTATAGGAGGCGCAGCCGGTGCTGAACTCTTGTGGAATATCTCCGTTCCCTCAAGTCAAGTGACGGAAGCTCTAGGTGTCCTCAATCAAGCAGGCCTTCCTAGAATTAAAGGCTCCTCTCTCTTAGAGCTGTTTGGCTCTCAAGGACTCGTCCCTTCAGATATGCAAGATCGTATCCGCTATCAAGAGGGACTTTCTGCTCAACTTGCAACCACTATTCGAAAAATGGATGGTATCATTGATGCAAACGTCCAAATCACCTTTCCTACAGAAAATGAGTCGACTGCCCCCTTCACCGCCTCCGTCTACGTCAAACATCGCGGTATTATGGATAATCCTAACAGCTTGATTATCACAAAAATTAAGCGGCTAGTCGCAAGCGCTCTGCCCGGTCTCACCATAGATAACGTGTCCGTTGTCGCAGACCGTTCTCTCTTAACAGATATTCGATCCGATCTGCCCAATCAATTCGAAGAGGGAAAGGGATACACCTCTGTCTGGGGAATCATCCTCGCTCGAGACTCTTTAAGCCATTTCCGCCTGGTGTTCTACGCCTTTTTAGTCCTCATCTTTATTCTCTTTTCAGCCCTTGCATGGCTCATATGGAAGTTCTATCCCCTCATTAACCATTACGGATACCGCTCTCTTCTCCATCCTGAACCCTATACGGAAATTCCCATACAAAAGGCTGAACCAGAGGTAACGGAAGAGGTTTAGGGTGACACAAACAAAAGCTTTTTTAGCCTCTCTTTCCCCCCATAAAAAAGAGAACCTGCGCCCTTTTCGTCTCCTGCTCTCCTCTAATCCATACGAGCATATCCACTATTCTTGGTACTATCAACCTTTGCAGCATCAGCCCGCCTCTATTCAATCTTTATTCATCTCCTCTCTTCCCCCCACTCAACAGAAAGAATTGAATAAAATGTTCAAACTCTCTTCTACAAAAAATTCCTCTTTTATAAATAATTTCGTCTTTCATTCTCTTCTCAAAGAAATTCAAAAACCAGGGGTTCTTCCTCTCCCTTTTCTCCCCTCATCAGAACTACATCTCCTGCTCAAAATAAAACCTAATGAATTAACTCATCTCACAGATCTGTTAGGAATTTATGACTTGGCAGCTGAATATAAACAGATCATCGATCAAAGCCTTTTAAAAAAAATAGAGTCTGCTTTGAAAGAAGATGAATATCAATTTCTTTTGTATGTCACTAAACAGCCGATCAAATGGATCCCACCTAAACTGCACCTCCCTCAATGGAACGGGGAAAAAGAGACCCTGCGTCGTCTGATTCACCAGAGAGGCCTTGCTCGACTGGCTAAAGCTACTTTAAAAGAGGATCCCAGCTTTCAATGGCATCTTTTACATCGCCTAGATACTGGCAGAGCTAAAATCATCGAAAAGAGCTATAGTCAAAAACTGGATCCTATACTTATCCCTTATTTCAAAAGTCAAGTCATAGACATCGCAAAACGGTATAAATCATGAATCTGTTTACATTAATTAATAAAGAGGAAGTCCATCTTAACTCTGATTCCAAGCTCATCTGCGCGTCAGATTTTTCTCTCTTATTACAAGCCTCAGATCTTTTAAAAAAAACTCAAGAAGAGGTGGTTGCGTATAAAATTCAGATCGCCTCTGAATGTGAAGAGCTGAAAGAGCATGGACAAAACGAGGGGTTCCATGCAGGGCTTATAAAGTGGAACGAGCAGCTCATGCACTTAGAAAATGAGATACGAAAGGTGCGGAAAGAGATGGAACAGGTCCTCATTCCTCTTGCCATTGCAGCTGTAAAAAAAATGATTGGCAAAGAGCTCGAAACTAAACCCGACACCATTGCAAACATCGTAGCTACCACGTTGAAAACAGTTTCACAAAGACGCAGAGTCACCATTTGGGTGAATCAAAATGATCTTGAATATGTTGAAGAGGCACGCCCTCAGCTCAAAAATCTCTTTGAGCATCTGGAAACACTGACGATTTCTGCGCGCGCAGATGTGGAACCCGGAGGATGCATCATTGAAACAGAGACAGGCATTACAAATGCGCAATTAGATAGTCAATTGCATGCTTTAGAAGCGGCTTTTCTCTCTTTTTTCCAAACTCAAAATGGGGAGATTTAAAGGGTCATGCGCTTTTTAGCTCCCCTCCTGGCTTTTGCTCTTCTCTTAAATCCCCTCTCTCTTTTTTGTGCAGATGCGTCAAATATGCCTTATCAAGAGAGGATGTTAACCCCGCCAGATCCGGCGAGCGCCTTATTAAAAGTTCCTCAGGGAGAGGTAGGAACGGGTTATCCTGATCTGACAACGCAAGCCACCATCCTCATCTTTCTTGCTCTTCTTCCCTTTCTTGTGATGCTTCTTACCTCTTTTATGAAGATGGTCATTACACTTG
>JABDCM010000008.1:33797-33995 GCA_013288105.1 Chlamydiota bacterium | reverse complement strand
TCCAAGACCCAAAATGGCCTGATTACGCATGGTCTCAGAAAGCTGTCCACTCATTTCTGACCAGTTTAAACTAAGATCTGGAAGGAAGGCAGGATTGACTTCCAATCCTTTAGATTCTAATGCATTTAAGATCCAAACAATGCGAGGATTATCTTGATAGGAAAAGAGAGTTGTTGCAGGAGGGGTCTGGTTTTCTAT
>JABDCM010000008.1:16840-33787 GCA_013288105.1 Chlamydiota bacterium | reverse complement strand
AAGGGCTTTCCTGGATTTTCTAGAGCTGTACTCAAAAAAAGACGCAGCTCATAAGGTCGTGTTAACTCTTTAATTTGGAAGTCTCCAGGACTGACTCCTAATTGAGTGAGAGCTTGAGAGGCGACCATTCTATAGGAGGAGCCTTTAGGCAAAGGCTTTTCTTGTAGGTTGAGAGTGAGAGCATATCCCCCGGTAAAATCCATTCCAAAGATGGTTTTCCATTCACGTGCGAGAAAAAATCCTCCCAAGGCGATGGCGATGACGGAGAGGATAAGAGCAGGTTTTGTCCATTTCAAGAAATCAAAGGAGGTCTCTTTAAAAAGACGCATCATTTTGAGTTCTTTGTGTTGGGGGTTTTGAACCCATCCTGCAAAGAAGTAACGTGTCATGAACATAGAGGAGATGATACCGATGATCAAAGTGAGAGCAAGACCTTTGATAGGCCCCGAATCAAAATTAAGCAAGATAAGGGCTGCGATAATGGTTGTTAAGTTAGAGTCGATAATCGCGGAGAAGGCTTTACGATATCCTGCTTGCAGAGCAGAGGGGAGTCTGTGAGTGAGAGAGAATTCTTCTCGGATTCTTTCGAAGACGAGAACGTTTGCGTCTACTGCCATGCCAAGAGAGAGGATAATCCCTGCAATTCCTGGAAGAGTGAGAGCTGCTCCCAAGTTTTGTAAAACGCCCCAGATGATCAATAAGTTTACAAGAACGGAGATGCTAGCAACGACCCCTCCAAAGCGGTAGTAGAGGCACATTGCGAGAATGACAAGCCCTAGACCGAAGATGGCAGCGAATATGCCCTGTAGTCTCTGTTCTTTACCTAGATCTGGGCTCACATTTTCCTCAGAAAGAATGTGAGGAGTGAAGCTTAAGGAACCTGCTTTGAGATCGGCTGCGAGTTGATTAATCTCTCTTTGTGAGAAGTGTCCTGTGATACGAGCACTCTCTCTTAAAGGGGCATTAAGAACGGGAGCATTGATGATGGAACCGTTTAAAAGGACAGCCATTCTCCAGCCTCGTCCTTGCGAGAAGGCCTCCAGAGGGGTGCCTCCAATTTTTTCCTCGGAAAAACGGGAGGTCCAGGCATAGAAATCCTCTCTAGGATTTATTCTTTCTCCCTCCCTATTGGTATAGGTTCCTTTGACTCCAAAATTTAGAATATTTCCTTCGGAAGGATCATATCCTGTCTGAACATTATCTAGGTTGGATCCCTCTAAGGCATAATTACGGAAGATAATGAGGAGAGGATGTGTTTGTCCCTGCCAATCGGAGACAGAGGCTCCTCTGAAAAGAGAAATAGAGGATAAAGTATCATCAAAATGGCTTGAACGGGAAGGAGCTGCGGGCCCTGCAAGACGCAATCCATTTTCTGAGAGAAGGCGTGCATGGCTGGAGAGAGGATGAAATTCATCAGGATTTTCTAGGCTTCCTCCAAGATGTTGCCAAGCAATCTGATTGATATGGTCAGGATCTGTACGATTGGTAATGACAGCTTCATTCCATACCTCTTGCAGGAAGGTATTCACAGCTTCTGAAAGGAGGGGATTTTGAGTAGAAAATTTCTCATTAACGACATGAAAATACATGGCGGAGGCTTGGATCAGATCGGATGCAGATAACCCTTGAGAACCTGGAAAATCCAGAACGATGGAGGTTCCCTCAATGCGAATGCCCACTTCCGAGACGCCCAATTTATTGACGCGTTGATACAGTTCATTCACTGCCTGTCTGAGATCCTCCTCATCGGTTAGAGGGTGCCCATTCTGATCTTTCAAACCGATGCGGACAGTTTTACCACCTGAAAGATCTAGACCCCACTTGAGGATTTTTCGCTCATCACCCCTAAAATATTTGACGAAACTGAGTTTGAAATTATCCCAGAGGACATTTTTTGTAGGAGCGGGTATATCATAGCGTGCTTGAGGATGGGGGCTCACGCGTGCCTGTTTATATTCATCTCTCCATTTGATCAGATCTTCGTGAGCCTCTGTCTCGATTTTATTGAGGGTTAAGATCCGTTGTTCTACATCAGTGAACTCTAAAATGGCGTTGCGTTTTGTCCCTGTGACAGAAAAATTCTCTCGAGTAGCAGCAATCAGATAGGAATAGTAGTGATCTAGCTCAAAGATAAAATCCTCTTTGAATTCTTGAGGAAGCTCTGAGGCGGAGGCAGGGTAGGCGAGGAAACCATTTTGGCGCATCATGGCTACAAGTGAGCGATAATCTTTTTCAAACTCCTCTTTTTCGGCAGATTTGGGCAGAGCTTGAAATTTTTGAGCAAGAGCATTGAGTCCCCGTGCAACGACATAAAGAGAGCCTTTGCGGAAACCTGCTTTTGGCAATTGATCGGCAGCTGGAGCATAGACTAAAAAGCCCAACTTTTTATCCTGAGCGGATAGCTTATCAAAAGTGGCATAGTCAAAGACGGGGTAATTTTGAGGGGAGAGTTCCCCTTTTGCTTGCCACTGATCTGTCAGAAGATGAGAGATGGTCTCTATCTGATTACGCGCCACCTCTCCCAGATCTAAAACTAAAAGAGCAGAGCTATTAGTTAATGTGTTTAAAGAGACGGCAAAAGAGGAGAGCGAGGGTTTGATACTCTCATCGGAGGCCTGTCCCGCATTTGCTATGGTATTGAAGAGAAATTGATTGAGCTTTTCCTGCTGGATGGAGGCAAGCTCGGTATGCGTAGTTTGATTACGTAATTTTTGTACATCTGGGTGGAAAAGGATGAGGATCTGATCCTTGTTCCAGTCAATTTCAAGACTTTGAACGAAGGGATTTCTATTTCCGATCTCGATGGTCTGTATTTTTTCTGATGAAATGGGCTGAGAGGCGAGATTTTTAAGGAGCTCCTCTCTAGAAAGAGGTCTCTCCCCCTTTTCAAAGATAGAGCTATTGCGTTTAATGATTGCAAGAGCTGCATGAATCATATTCTGCTGGCTATTCAGAATCTCAAGCTCTTGATTCTGTGTGGAATCCAGAAATGTACCCTTTTCTGTGAGGGCTTTGAGGCTTTGAATGCGACTTTGGATATTTTGAGCTGTGGCATCCAATTTTTTGATGAAAAGGGGGATAGAGTCCTTGGTGCCTCCTTGAGAGAATGAGGCAAAGTATCTTTTAACGATTTGACTCTCATCGCCGAAGGTATTTTCATATTCAACGATGGTACGAGCGAGGGCAAGAAGGGGATCGATAAGGTTCTCTTCCTTATCAGCGTCTATGAGAGAGAGGAGATGGGCCTGTTCGCTGACCCCTCCGAATCCCAGAGCAAGTTCTGCTGCTCTTTCAGAAATCAATTCCCGGTATTCGGGGGAGAGTTCGCCTTGGCTATTTCTTTTTTGGATGAAGTGAAAATAGCGGCTCTGCTCTTTGAGGGGTAGATGGAGGCTAACTTTTCTTTGGACGGTGACGATGGTTGAGCCCTCATCGAGTCCTTGCGGGGAGGGGGAGAGCTGAGCTGGGACGAAGGGGATAAGGGCGCCTGCTCTTTGGAGGGTTTTAGCGAAGAAGAGGGCGTCTGCATGGGTACGGAAGGAGAGGGTGGCAAGTTTAGGGTCATCGGGATGGATGGCGACTTTGAGAGGCTTAAGGCCTAGATTACGGCTTTGAGCTTTGAGCCAATCTATAGTAAAATCTTCAAGAGCATCTACGCGAGCTACGATTTCGGAGGTGACTTGTGCGGCCTCTTTCTGACCGATGGCCTTTTTGAGGGGTTTTGAGTAGTAGAAGAGGGTGGGAAGGATATTATAAAGAGTAAGAAGTAAAACAACTAAAATGAGATAGAACTGCCATTTTTTTCTTTTTTCCATGATAAGGGCCTTAATCTTTTAATAACCACGATACCATATCAGTCAAAAAGGAATCTGTCAAACGGTGATTTTTTTAAGGGTGTCACTAAAAGTGGTGGTAAGAAAATTTCTTATATAGATAGACTGTTCAATCTATAAGAGCTGGATCTATGACTAAATTTAAAAAACAACCTTGCGAATATAATCCAATCAACGACCTACTGGACGAACAGCTCATTGCTAAGGCTATTTGGGAGTGTTTAAAGGAAAATGATCCTGATGGAGTGATTGAGATTCATCTTAGCGCAAAAAACAAGAGTCAGCTAAGATCTTTTCTAACCCGCGCACTAAGTACATAGGCCCATTATAATCAGTAAGACCTTGCAATTTCAAGATTAAATCTGGAAATTGCAAGGCGCCTATATGTGATTGTCAGAAAAAGCCTGCTAATATACTCTATTCTAAATGGTTAATAATTATTTTTAATCGCATGTCCATGCTTCTACAACAAACCCCTATTTATACAGAGCAAGAGCTCCGGCTCATAAAAGCACAGCAAGTGCCTCATCATGTGGCTCTTATCATGGATGGTAACCGTCGCTGGGCACGCAAACACTTTTTGTCTCATATGAAAAATCCCTGGCGCGGACATGGGGAGGGGGCAAAAGTCCTGGGAACAGTTATCGAATCCGCTTTTGCTTTAGGGATTAAGGTCGTAACTTTTTATGCATTTTCAACAGAAAATTGGAACAGGTCCTCTCAAGAAATCTCTATTCTTTTCTCTATTTTTGAAACTCATTTGAAAGAGTATAGGGAAAAAATGGTGAAATCTGGCGTAAAATTTGATACGATCGGTCAACTTTCTTGTTTCCCCCCTCTTCTTCAACAAGAAATTCAGAAGACTCGGGAGGCAACTCGAGAGGGTCAGAATATTCAACTTATTCTTGCAATGAATTATGGGGGAAGAGATGAGATAAAGCGGGCCACACAGGCAATTGTTGAGGATGTCATGGAGGGTAAGATCTTAAAAGAGGAAATTTCTGAGTCTTTGATCGCTCGCTATCTGGACACGGCACATTTAGGAGATCCAGAACTTTGTATTCGCACAAGTGGGGAAATGAGAATCAGTAATTTTCTTTTATGGCAGCTTGCCTATGCTGAATTTTATGTGACAGATGTATTATGGCCAGAATTTACATCTCAAGATTTATATAAAGCTGTGCGTGCTTTTCAAAATAGACAGAGACGGTTGGGGGGATAGGTGAAAATAAAAAGTGGATGGCAAAAAGATCTTTTATCTCGTACAGCTATCAATAGTGTCGCCATTGTGATTGTGGCCACTCTTCTCTTTTTGGCATATATTGCTTTTTGGCAATGGATTTTTGTCGGATTTTTCTCTCTGATTGCAGCTCTTGTGGTCTGGGAGTACTACCAGATCGTGAAAAAAATCGATCTCTACCCCGCTCTGACTCTCGGTATGAGCAGTACAATCCTTTATATTTTTTCTATTTTTTTAAAAGTGCATTGGGGGGGAAATTGGGTCGCTCTCCCTGCTCTCCTTTTAGGGTTAGCTCTTTTTGGTTTTTTCATCCACTTTGCCTTTTCAGGGCAATCTCCTATTGTTAATATCGCCACCTCTTTTTTTGGTCTCATTTATATCGCCGTTCCTTGGGGACTTCTCTTAGAAATTATGTATGTTTCTCCTGAGGGAATTTGGTGGGTCATTTATCTGATCGCTGTTACCAAGAGTGCAGATATTGGTGGATATTTCATCGGACGCTATTTTGGAAGAAGAAAGCTTGCCTCTACGCTCAGTCCTAAAAAAACTTATGCGGGGGCAGTCGGTGGGCTAATCGCCTCTTTAGTGATGAGTTGTGCAATCGCAGCTCTTGGCAAATATTTTTCTGTTTTTGCCTCTTTTCATTATGTTGCAGCTCTTCTTTTGGGTTTGTGTTTAGGAATAGTCGGACAAATTGGAGATCTGGCCGAATCTCTCCTCAAAAGAGATGCGCAAGTGAAGGATAGTAATAAGATTCCGGGAGTGGGAGGCCTCTTAGATATGGTGGATTCCCTCCTTTTTAATATTCCCGTGGTTTATCTGTTTTTGAGATTTTTTTATGATTATCACTATTGATGGACCTGCGGGAACGGGCAAAACGACCATTGCTCAACAAGTGGCCTTGCGACTCGGATTTAGCTATTTTGATACGGGAGCCATGTATCGTGCGCTCACTTATGCCCTCATGAAAAATAGTATCGATTTCAAAAATCCGAAAAAATTAGAGGAATTTTTAAATAAATTTAAGTTGGAAATTCAACGAGATAGAGGGAAAAATCGCTATTTTGTCGATGGAGAAGAGGTGACAGAGGCGATTCGCACTCCTGAAGTCACAAAAAATGTTTCAGAAATTGCGGCATCGTCTAAAGTACGTGAGTCTCTTATAGAATTTCAAAGAAGCTTTGGAAAGCAGAATAATCTTGTCTGTGAGGGAAGAGATATGGGAACTACTATTTTCCCTTGGGCGGAATTGAAGATATTTTTAACTGCTCGCGCAGAGGTACGTGCTCAGAGAAGATATTTAGAGTGGAAAGATAAGAAAATGGCTGCCTCTCCTGAGGAAATTATGCAGGAGCTCTTAAAAAGAGACCATCTGGATTCCACTCGAGAAGCCTCCCCCTTAAAACAGGCAGAGCATGCTCATCTCATTGATACCTCAGATATGAGCATAGAAGAGGTTGTAAATATTATCCTGTCACTTATCCTATGATCCGTCGTTTTTGTATTTTTTCTGTTTTAATCTTTAGTAAACTCTTTCATCGTCATAGAGTTTATGGAAAGAGCCATTTTCCCAAAGGAGGGGGGATTATTGCCCCTAATCACTGCTCCTTTTTGGATCCTCCTCTCGTTGGAATTTCAAGTCCCGGGGAGGTCCATTTTCTTGGAAGAGAATCGCTTTTTCATCAGCCTCTTTTTGCTTGGCTTATTCGACAATTAAATACCCATCCTGTACGAAGAGGGAAGGGGAATATTTATGCTTTCAAAAAGGCTCTGGAGCTGATTGAAAGTGGAAATAAGGTCGTGATCTTCCCAGAGGGAAAGCGCTCTCCAACAGGGGAGTTGCAAAAGGGGGAGTTAGGAATTGGAATGCTTGTACAAAGGACCCGCTGTCTTGTGATTCCTGTCTATCTTCATGGGACCTTTGATGTCTGGAATACGCATAGAAAATTCCCTAAGCTTAAGGGGAAAACAGCCTGTGTGTTTGGGTCACCTCTTGACTTTTCTACTCTTGCAAGTGGGGATAAAAAAGAGGAACAGGAGGCCATTGTAGAGGCGATTATGAGAGCTATTGCCTCTTTGCGTAGCTGGTATCTAAATGGGGCAAAAGGGATACCACCGTGAATCTTATAGACATTGTCAAAGAGAGTTTGAAAAAGGCTCTTGTACGAGCTTTTCCAGACCATCAGGAGAGCACACAAGACATTCAGGTAACGAGTGCCACTCAGGAGGCATTTGGCCATTACCAGTGTAACAGTGCGATGAAGCTTGCGGCTGTGCTCAAAAGTGCTCCTAGAGCTATTGCAGCGAAGCTAGTAGACAACTTAGAGAACAAAGAGGGGGTTTTTTCTAAAGTAGAGATTGCAGGTCCCGGTTTTATCAATTTTACTTTTAGTGCACCTTTTCTTTCTCAGATGGTGACAGCAGCCTACCGAGATCCCCGTTTGAATGTCCCCTTACCCCAAAAAAAGCAGAGGATTATTGTCGAATTTTCCTCTCCAAATATTGCCAAGGAGATGCATGTGGGCCACCTAAGGTCCACAATTATTGGGGATGCACTGGCCCGTCTTTTTGAATTTTTAGGACATGAGGTGATTCGATTGAATCATATAGGCGATTGGGGGACTGCTTTTGGCATGTTGATCGCCTATATGCAAGAAGAGGCGCCAGAGGTATTGAGAGGGGAAAAAAGGGCAGATTTACCCATGTTGATGCACTGGTATCGAGCCTCTAAAAAGCGGTTTGATGAGGATGCGGCATTTAAAACGCGTGCACGTCTTGCTGTGATTAAATTACAAGGGGGGGATCCGGAGGCTTTGAAGGGATGGGAGATGATTTGTGAGATTTCCCGGGTTGCCTTTCAGGAAATTTATAATCTTTTAGGAGTGAAGCTAGAGGAGAGGGGAGAATCTTTTTATAATCCGATGCTCTCACAAGTGGTTGCTGACTTAGAGAAAAAGGGGTTGATAACGCTTTCTGAAGGGGCCAAATGTGTTTTTCATGAGGGGTATAAACTTCCCTTAATGGTGCAGAAGTCGGATGGGGGATATAATTATGATACGACAGATATGGCAGCCATGGTTCACCGTATTGAAGAGGAGAGGGCCGAACGCATCATTATTGTGACAGATGCAGGGCAGGGGCTCCATTTTGATTTAATACGAAAAACGTGTGAAAGAGCGGGTTATTTAGATCCCAAAAAGGTGCGTTTCGACCATGTCCCTTTTGGGGTGGTTTTGGGGGCTGATGGAAAAAAATTCAAAACAAGATCTGGAGAGACGGAGAAGCTCATAGATCTTTTGGATGCGGCCATTCAGGAGGCAACTCAGATTTTACAGAAAAGAGAGCACACACTTTCTCGTGAGGAGGAGGAGAGATTACCGAAAATTTTAGGTATTGATGCTGTAAAATATGCAGATCTCTCCTCCAATAGAATCAGTGATTATCTTTTTAGTTATGAAAAGATGTTGAAATTTGAGGGAAATACGGCCACTTTCATTTTGTATTCTTATGTACGTGTGAATGGGATCAAAAGGAAAATTGGGGAGGTGGATTTACGTAAGGAGAGGTGTCAGTTGGAACATCCCTCTGAAATAGAGTTAGGGGTTCATCTTTTACAGTTTGCTGAGACTTTGCAAGCGATGGAGGAGGAGCTTTTTCCCCATTTTCTCACGGATTATCTCTATGTGTTGGCTCAGAAATTCAATGCTTTTTTCAGAGATTGTCGTGTGGAGGGGGCGGTTGAACAGAATAGCCGTCTTTTATTGTGTGATTTAACGAGTAAGATCATGAAAGCGGGGCTTACCATTTTAGGCCTTGAAACGGTCGAAAAGATGTAATCAACTTATTTAACGTCAGTTTAATTTCAGGTATAAACGAGTATAAATAGGAATAAATACAATGGATCCGACCAAAACTCAGGTTATAAGATGAGCTTGGAGGGAAGCCCTGCCACCTCTTTTGCATACCGGGGAATCGCATAACCAGATAATCTCTTTCTCAAAGCCTCCATAAGCAGATGCCCCTCCTCCTCAGAAGTCTCAAAGTGCGCAGCCCCCTCCACCCTATCCAACTGAAAAAGATAGTAAGGCTGAATCCCGTGATCCACCATCTTTTCAAAAAGCTCTTGAAGAAGAGAAACAGAATCATTCACCCCTCTTAATAAAACAGTATGGCTAATCACAGGAATGGCAAGCTTTTGTACCTGTTTAAGCGAAAAAAGCACCTCCTCATCCAATTCTTGAGCAAGATTTGCATGAATCACAAACCAAACCTGTAAAGAAGTAGAAGCCAAAATAGCCAAAAAACCCTCATCTATCCTCTCCGGAATCCCAATCGGAAACCGGGTATGAAAACGGACTCTTTTAATATGCGGAATCTCTTCGATTTGTCGCATTAAAGTAGCTAAAACCTCATTCCTTAACGAGAGAGGATCCCCCCCACTTAAAATCACCTCTTTCAAAGAGGTATCCTCTCTTATTAACCCCAGCTCCTCCTCAAATCCAGATAGTGTCTGATAGGGAAAATGTTGCCGAAAACAGTAACGACAGTGCATCGCACAGCCGCTCGTCACCAAAAGAAGAACTCTTCCCTCATATTTCTGTAAATACTTGCCCCTTTGAACCTCCTCATCTCCCACAGGATTACAAGAAAAACCCTCCTTTTTCTCATCCTCTTGAATCGTCGGAACAAATTGCTTGAAAATAGGATCTTCTAATGTCCCCTTTTTGATCTTCTCAGCTAATCTGCGAGGAAGATTTAAAGGAAAGGAGGATTTTTTTTTAATCCATTCCTGTTGAATAGGATCCAGTTTTAAAAATGCGCAGAGATCCCCCCATTTAGTGAAATTTTCTCTTTGGATTTGTCTCCAAAGATCCACAGGTGTCATAACTTCACTTTTTCTTTTTTCAATTTTTTGGCATCTATACTCTTTTCTATCGAAAGAAAGGTGGCTAAAGAGGGGGTATCTGGTTTTGTTTGAACACGCGTGATCTGTGCACCGAGATTCTGTAACTTGGTCACAAGATTCTCATAGCCACGATCTAAATAGTGCATCCCATTGATCGTGCTCTCTCCCGTCGCAATAAGAGCCGCCATCACATAGGCAAATCCTGCCCTCAAATCCGGGATAGAGATCTCTTTGCCTTGCAGAGGTGTCGCTCCTTTAACTATGATACTGTGATCGTAATTCTTCATCGCATAACGACAGGGTCTGCTTCCTAAACATTGTTTAAAAAGCTCGATATGAGCCCCCATCTCATTTAACGTTTTCGTGTAACCAAAACGGTGCTCATGGACCGTTTCATGAAAAACAGAGCTGCCTTGGGCTTGTGTCAACAAAACCGTATAAGGCTGTTGCCAGTCCGTCATAAATCCAGGATGGACATCCGTCTCGATATGTACTCCCCCTCTTAAAGGCTGATCATAAAAAAACTCAATCCCATGATTTTTGACTGCAAACCCCCCCCCAATTTCTCTCAGCTTATTCAAAAAGGTAAACATGTTGAGATGTTCTGCCCCCTCCACAAAGACCCGTCCCTTGGTTGCAATAGCTGCCATCCCAAAAGAGGCCGCCTCAATACGATCCGAGATGACAGTATGCTCCACCTCATACGCAGTTGTTGTTCCCTCAATACGAATCGTTCGGTCCACATCCAGTGAAATAATAGATCCCAATTTTTGCAAAAATAAAATGAGATCCACAATCTCAGGCTCAATCGCCGCATTTTTAATCACTGTGCACCCTTGAGCACGTACTCCCGCTAAAATAGCATTCTCCGTTGCCCCCACAGAGGGGTAAGGAAGCTCTATAAGGTTGCCACGAAGGCCATGATGTGCTCGTGCAAGATAGGCCCCCTCTTTTTTCATCTCCCTATATTCAACAGTCGCTCCTAAACGCGTGAGAGCATCAATATGAAAATCAACAGCACGCTTTCCTATAGCATCCCCTCCCACCGTAGGAATAATAATATCCTCGTCTGTTCTGCCCAGAAGAGCTCCAATCATCAAAATGGGAATACGGTTGGCCCCTGAGTATTTTTGAGGCACATAGGATGTTTTAAGCTCTTTAGTAATAATCTCTAAAGTTCCCTTTTCCTGATCCCAAGTCACTTCAGATCCAATTTCCTTACATAAATTAACCGTAATATGGACGTCTCCTATATCAGGAACATGATGAAAAATGCATTTTTTATTGGAAAGAAGAGATGCAACAAGAAGTTTCGTCATTGCATTCTTTGCACCCGCCGCTTTCACGGTACCTTTGAGCTTGGATTGCCCTTTTACTTGTAGAATATCCATCTGTAACCTGGTGATCGTTAGAAAGTTAGTTTGTAACTCTCGAGAGAGAGATTTCGTACTTAAATTAAAGTAGTTGAAATGTAATTGCAATCTTCTTTTTTTTTAATGAGAGATCTGAGATGTAAGATGCTGATCCATAAATATTAAAAAAAACAAATCCCCATCTTAAAGGAGGAGGTTCTGTAAGATAGTTCAAAAAAAGTTTGATAAAATTTTACTTTTCATTTGATAATAGTGTCATAAGGACTGTAGTTTTAGTCCAGATGCCCTGAAAAGATGCGATGGGTATTAAATCGAGTCTCTAATCTAAAAAAGTAGGAGAGTTTCTAATGAAACGATCTTTAAAAACATTTTTCGCTGCTCTGTTTATCATGAGCTTATTCAGCTTAGCTGGCTGCGGCCGTAATGGTTGTAACTGGTTTTGTGATCCATGTGGTTGGGACAATTGTGCTCCTAGCTGCGGACCACGCAATTGCGCTCCATGCGCTCCTAGCTGCGCCCCTAGTTGCGCTCCTAGCTGTGCACCTAGTTGCGCTCCTAGCTGTTCACCATGTGCTCCCACACCTCGATGTGAGCCTGGTTGTCCAACATACACACCGAATTGCGCACCTGCGTGCCAACCTTGTGCACCAGCATGCCCACCGAAGTGCCCACCGAAGTGTCCTCCTCGTTGCAGATAATGAGGAATAAATAACGGTAGGTAGAAATGTTCAGGTTTGAGATGAATAGTCTCAAGCCTGAATTATTAGAGAAAATAGATATGGCTAGGTATCCATATTAAAGTGTTCAGGGGTCAAAGTCCCGAAGAAAACAATAAACTCGAGGTGAACATTTCTACCAGGTTACTACATAGGGGAAAAGTGTTAATCTCAAATCAAACTATTATAGGAGTCGTATGATCCAACCCTTACGAGCCCTCTTTACAGCTCTGTTCATCATGAGCATGTTTTGCTTGGCAAGCTGCGGTCGCAATTGGTGTGATTTCTCGCCTTGCGGAGTACAATGCCCACCGAAGTGTGACCCATGTCCACCTAAGTGCGGTCCTTGCCAACCATCGCCATCGTGCGAACCTGTACGTAGAGCTCCCAGACGCGCCTCAAGGAATGCTCCTTGTGCGCAATCTTGTGCGCCTACTGCCAATCCGTATTATCCATGTGATCCAAGCTTTTTCCCATGTGGCAATGACAAAGCCTGCCAGGAAGTAGCGAGTACCTCACAGTGCTACGGAAATATCCGCTCTTATCAAACTTGCGACGACTGCGTCGTGGAGCTTTGCCAAAGAGCACCTGAATTTGCAACGGTAGGTTCTCCCTATCCTGTAGAAATTTTCATCACAGCTCGTAAAGAATGTGCAGATGTCGTTGTCCATCAAACACTGCCTTGCGGGTCAGAATTTGTGAAAAGTGACCCACCTGTGTCACCAGATGCTGCAAACTCTTTGCACTGGGAATTCCCACATATGGTGAAAGGAGAAACTCAGCACATTTCTGTATGGATTCGTCCTATGAAAGAGGGATGCTGTTTAGCTGCAGCAACAGTTTGTGCATGTCCACAACTGTGTGCATATACAAATTGTGGTCAACCTGTGATCTGCATTCAAAAATGCGGCCCCACATGTGCCTGTCTGTATTGCCCTATTTCTTACCAAATAGAGGTTTGCAACTCAGGATCAGCGACCGCATATAATGTGGTAGTACAAGATACTGTACCTGATGGTCTTACTCATTCAAGTGGTTTAAATTGCTTGAGTTATGATCTAGGTAATCTGTGTCCTGGTGAGAAGAGAAATATTTGTGTAGATTTTTGTGCGAACAAGCCTGGCTGTGTGACGAACGTTGCATCTGTCAGCTATTGTGATGGCCCAAAATGCTATGCGGAAGCTACAACACTGATCAATGCGCCTTGCGTTGAAGTGACAAAAACAGGACCAGATTGGGCATATATATGCAAACCTGTGGAGTACACCATCACGGTGACAAACCCAGGCGATCTCGTTTTGTATGATATATGTGTAGATGATGTTTCTCCAGCAGGCACAACTGTTGTAGAAGCTCCAGGGGCAGAAATCTGCTGTAACCGAGCTGTGTGGTGCGTCCCACAACTCTGTCCTGGTGAAACAAAGACATTTACTGTTGTCTTAAGATCTCAAGTTGCTGGTTGCTTAACAAACAAAGTAACTGTGACAACTAACTCAGATTGTGGCCAATGTGTTTCTTGCGCAGAAGCTCCGACCTGTTGGAAAGGGATTCCAGCGATGCATATGTGTATGGTGAATGCGTGTGATCCAATTTGTGTGGGTCAGACAACTGTTTACCGTGTATGTGTGACTAACCGTGGAACAGCTGAAGACACTAATGTACAGTTAGTGATTAAGTTCTCTGGTGAATTCCAGCCAGAGTGTGTGAATGGTCCTTCTAGAGGGGTTATTCAGGGCAATACTGTGACATTCGATCCAGTGGATAGAATGGCACCTAAGGAGTCGACTGAGTTTTCAGTGACTGTGAAGGCAGTATCAGCCGGAGATGCTCGAGCAGAAGCAACTTTGACCTCTGATGGTTTAGGTTCTCCTGTTATGGATGAGGATCGCGCACATATCTACTAATCAGTAGATAGCTTGTCCTTTGCGACAAAAGCCGCCCGCTTAAATGTTGGCGGCTTTTTTTTTGCTTTGAAAGAGTTTCTCTTTTATAATGCCTCTTCTTGCGTGAAAGGAAAAATGTTAATGAAAAAATTTAGAACAGGAATGGGTCAGGATAGCCACCGTTTTCTAGCGGATGAGATCACAAAGCCCTGTATTTTAGGGGGGGTGATTATTCCAAATAGTCCCGGATTTAAAGCAAACTCAGATGGGGATGTCATTTTTCATGCGATCTGTAATGCAATCTCCTCTCTGACGGGAGTTCTGATCCTTGGAGTGCGCGCAGATGAGCTCCTAGAAAAGGAGGGGATTACAAATAGTCGTCTCTATCTAGAAGAGGCTTTCAAAACTCTGGGTAAACAAAAAATTGTCCATGTAGCTCTTTCTGTGGAAGCTGCTCGCCCTAAACTCCTTAAATGGATCCCTGAGATTCGAAAAAATATTGCAGCTGTCTTGCATATAGATGTCTCTCAGGTAGGGATGACCGCAACGACAGGAGAGGGGCTTACAGATTTTGGATGTGGCGATGGTCTTCAATGCTTTTGTATTCTTACAACAGAAGAAGACGCATAAATGACAGACGAAATTAAAGAGCAGATTGCTAAAAGGCGTACTTTTGCCATTATTAGCCACCCCGATGCGGGAAAAACCACGCTCACAGAAAAACTTCTTCTCTATTCAGGCATGATTCATACCGCAGGAATGGTGCGAGGAAGAAAGGGACGCAAGGCTGCAGCTTCTGACTGGATGGCCATGGAGCAGGAAAGAGGGATCTCTATTACCGCTTCCGCCATGCAATTCACCTATAAAGATACTGTGATCAATGTCCTGGATACCCCAGGTCATGAGGATTTTTCTGAAGATACCTACCGTACTTTAACCGCTGCCGATTGTGCTATCATGGTGATCGATGCTGCAAAAGGCGTCGAAAGACAAACGCGTAAATTATTTGAAGTCTGTCGTTTAAGAAAAATTCCTGTACTGACATTTATCAATAAAATGGATATGCCGGCACGAGAGCCTCTCGATTTAATGAATGAGGTAGAACAGGCGTTAGGTATTCATTCTTTTGCAATTAACTGGCCCATAGGGACAGGTAGGCAGTTTATAGGTGTTTATGATCGACCGACGAAAAAGTCTCTTATTTTTTCAAAAACTTCTGCGGGGGGGGGCACAAAAATCAGAGATTGCGCAATTTGAATTGGAGAGCGCTGAGCTGATACGGCTAGTAGGAGAAGAGGAGGTCAAAAAACTGAAAGAGGATTTAGAGCTTTTAGAAATGGCTGGCAATGAATTTAGCCATGAGGCTTTTTTGAAGGGGGGGGGTAACTCCTGTATTTTTTGCTTCTGCTCTTACTAATTTTGGGGTAGAGCCTTTTTTTGACGCCTTTATTCACTATGCTCCCAGCCCAAGTCCTCGTCTTGTAGATAGTCTTACAGGAGGGGAGATCAGTTTAGATCCAGTTACGACACCTTTTAGTGCATATGTTTTTAAAATCCAAGCCAATATGAATAAAAGACATCGAGATAGTATGGCTTTTTTGAGAATATGTTCTGGAAAATTTGAGAAGGATCTGGTTGTTAAGCACCACCGTTTAGGGAGGCCGGTGCGTCTTTCTCGTCCTCATGGGATGGTAGCTGGGGAGCGGATGACTTTGGATGTGGGTTATGCGGGGGATGTGATTGGGGTGATTAACCCGGGAGTTTTTGCGGTGGGGGATACTATTTCTTTAACGGGTGGTTTTAATTTTAAGCCTCTTCCGCAGTTTCAGCCTGAGATTTTTGCTCGTGTAACTCCCCGAGATGTAGGGAAGCGAAAATCGTTTGATAAGGGGGTTATCCAGTTGACGGAGGAGGGGGCTATTCAGCTTCTTCGTCCTTATGATGAGGGTGAAAATATTTATGCGGCGGTTGGGCAGCTTCAGTTTGAGGTGATGCAGTACCGTCTTTTAGATGAGTATGGGGTGGATACCAGACTGACCACTTTGCCATATAAGTGTAGTGGCTGGTTAATTGGGGATTTAGCGACGTTTCAAAAGACCTCTCATGCGCTTTTGGTACGCGACCGTTGGGATCGTCCTATGGTGCTTTTTGCGGAGCAGTGGGAGAAGGAGTATGCAATGAAGCAGAACCCCAACCACCAACTGATCGACATTGTCTCGTAAGAATATAGGATCTTGTATAACCCTAATGCATGCTATTACCCATAAGCTTTTCTTTAACTTAATGAGTTATATCATTATCACCAGAGGGGCTTTCGCCCCAAGCCTCGTCGATCCACTTTGCTTCGCAAGTGAAAGGATTAAACTTGTCGGGGCCCTTTCGGTCCCCCGCACCCCTAGGGCTGTTGGGACTGTGCGCAACTGCTGCCCTACGGGTCGCTGCGCACTCCCTCGCCGTGCTAAAGCACTGATCTTCGGTCGCTTACAGCGATTGCGCTTTGCCCCAACAGCCATCGACCCGCAGTACCTGCGGTAACTTTTACAAATCAGCTGTAAGTCTTTCAAGCTCATGGATGACTATCCATATTTCCCGCAGGCACTGCGGCTCCATTTTAATCCTTTCACTTGCGAAGCAAAGTGGATCGATAATGCATGCTATTACCCATAAGCTTTTCTTTAACTTAATGAGTTATATCATTATCACCAGAGGGGCTTTCGCCCCAAGCCTCGTCGATCCACTTTGCTTCGCAAGTGAAAGGATTAAACTTGTCGGGGCCCTTTCGGTCCCCCGCACCCCTAGGGCTGTTGGGACTGTGCGCAACTGCTGCCCTACGGGTCGCTGCGCACTCCCTCGCCGTGCTAAAGCACTGATCTTCGGTCGCTTACAGCGATTGCGCTTTGCCCCAACAGCCATCGACCCGCAGTACCTGCGGTAACTTTTACAAATCAGCTGTAAGTCTTTCAAGCTCATGGATGACTATCCATATTTCCCGCAGG
>JABDCM010000008.1:0-16740 GCA_013288105.1 Chlamydiota bacterium | reverse complement strand
CCCAACAGCCATCGACCCGCAGTACCTGCGGTAACTTTTACAAATCAGCTGTAAGTCTTTCAAGCTCATGGATGACTATCCATATTTCCCGCAGGTACTGCGGCTCCATTTTAATCCTTTCACTTGCGAAGCAAAGTGGATCGATGAGGCTTAGGGCGAAAGCCCATTGCCTAGTATTGATGAAAAACAAACCAGTGGCATTACCAGATGAAATAGGCCGCGATCGAGAGAGCAAATGCCGCATACACAGGAGATCTCCGTATCTGCATCTCATAGAGCTTATACAAGATATTAAAGACACTCAAAATAATTAACCCAGGACAAATAATCTGTAAAATAGGAGCAAGCATACTGGCTATGCCCATAAATCCAAGATTGGAAACCACCATCGCTAAGACTAGAGAAATCATAAGCGCTAAATAATAGCTTCCCTTCCCTTTCATAAAATTTTTATGAATGTAATCAGCAGTAATCACTGTGATTGGAATGGCTGTTGTTAAACAAGATAAGGCCACCGCCATACATGAAAAGAAGGCGCCTTTAGTACCTAAAAGATAAACAGAGATGGCACCTAATCTCTCTTCAGGATGGTGAGGGGGAAGAAGAGGGGTATAGTAAGAGGCGACATAAGTAAGCCCTATGTACATGGCTGCAAGAAGCCCTCCCGCAATCAGTGAAGCTTTTAACATTTTTCCAAAGACATGACGGCGAGATTCTGGTGTGGCATAGTCGCTATCTCCTTTACAGAAGTAAGAAAGAACGAGAGGGGCAAAGATAAAAGAGGCAATCAAATCTAACGTATTATAGCCTACATTTAAGCCTGAGAAAAAGGCTCCTTGAGAGGAGATATTCATCGCCTCAGGCGCAGGGGGATGGTACATCCCCACACCTACAAGTAGTCCTAAAGCAACTAATAACACAGGACAGAGTAGCATGCCTAAAAGGTCAACGACTCGACTCTTTTTACAGGTAAAAAAGAAGACAACAAGACAAGCACATGCACTAAAAGTAAGAAGGGATATTCCGTCTGGTAAATAGGGCTTTAGAGTCGCATGAGAAAGAGAAATTAAGCGGGGAGTAGACCCAAAAGGGCCTAAAATTGCCTGTATAATGAAGATTAAGATAATGCCAGGAATGCGCCCGATTTGCCCAAAGAAGGCATAGTAATCTCCACGAAATAGCATCATAGCCACCAATCCCAAAAGCGGAAGACTGACTCCTGAAATTAAGAGACCCAAAAGAGCAGATAAATTGTGATCTCCTGCTTGCCCTCCTAAAATCAGAGGCCAAATCAGATCGCCTGCTCCAAAAAACATTGAGAAAAGAGCAAGTCCTGCTGTCACCACTCCTGCATTTTTGCTGGCCATAGATATCTCCATGAAATAAACAAGGGATAATTTTACATGCTTGTTAACATTAAAAGCAATTAAAGATGTCTAGTAGACATCTCTTAAATATTTCTTAGACTTTCTGAGATTTCTAATAAAAATTTTAGAATCAGAAGAGGAGAGCATACCATGTATTTCGGCAAGCTGCTGTAGAGTCAATTCGACCTCTTTACCCATATCGATACTGCCACAAACAAAAACATAAGCTCCTTTTTGAATCCACTCCCAGAGCTCTCTGCCCTCTTCTCTCATCTTATGTTGCACATAAATTTTTTCACTGCCACTGCGTGAAAAAGCGCAGGTTAAACGGAGCTGATCTTGTGTCACAAGGTGCTCCCAAAAATCTTTATAATAAAAATCTGTATCACCTCTTCTTTCACCAAAAAAGAGCCAACTCTTTGAAGAGCCTGTTTGCATCATTCTCTGTTGCATGAAGCCTCTGAAAGGGGCGATACCAGTTCCTGGGCCAATCATAATAATAGGTGCCCTCATAGCCTCTTCAGGAAGATAAAATTGGGTAGAGGGTTTATGGAAAATAGCAATCTTTGGCTCTCCTACGGGAGCTCGATAACAGAGATAATGTGAGCAGGTTCCGAAAGGGGAAATTGTCTCATTGGAATTTTTTGTTAACCCAACTGTTAAATGGGCCTCATGACCTACAAAATCCATAGCAGAGGCTATAGAATAATAGCGGGGAAGAAGAGGAGATAAAAGAGAGCAGAAGGTCTGCAAATCATTTTTTTCCTCAGGGATACGAAGAAGGGAGGCTTTAAAAGTCAGAAATTCAAAAAGAGAATAGGTATCTCCCTTTCGATCTTGGATGTGTTCTTCTCCTGAGGCTCCTAATAAAATAAGGAGTTTGGAAACAGAATGGGGATCATTTTGGGGGTAGATCCCTAAGCAGTCACCAACGTTATATTTAATGTTAGAACCCTGTAGGTCGAGAACGATATGAAAAGTTTCCTTGTCGGAACCGGACAGGTTGAGGCGATAACGCTCTTTAATAGTGGCTAAAAATGGGGGAGAAAAGGGGGTTTCTCCCTCTTTCTCCTTTTCAGAAATTACTATTTCCGTCACTAATGATAAGGCAGTTGTTATGCTGCTTTAATTTTAATATCGACTCCGGCAGGAAGAGCTAATGTTTTGAGCGCATCGATCGTCTTTCCTGTGGGATCAAGGATGTCAATGAGGCGCTTGTGTGTACGAATTTCAAACTGTTCCCTAGATTTCTTGTCTACGTGAGGAGAGCGGAGAACGGTGAAAATTTCACGCTTAGTAGGCAGAGGGATAGGACCCACCACACGGGCTCCTGTTCTTTTTGCCGTTTCGACAATATCAGCCGTAGAACGGTCGATCTGGCGCTGGTCAAAACCCTTCAGTCGAATTCTGATTTTCTGCTTTTGCTGTTTACCCATGAATTATCCTTTCTTCGTAATTTCATCTTGGATCTTCTGTGGAACTTGAGCAAAAAAGGCTGGTTCCATAGTCGATGTTGCTCTACCAGAGCTTAAAGAGCGGATTGTGGTTGTATAACCAAACATTTCGCTCAAAGGGACCTCTGCATGAATTTTAATCGTCTCTTTCACGCGCTCTTGTCCTAAAATTTTCCCCCGTCTTCTGCTCAAATCTCCAATGACATCTCCTACAGATTCGTCAGGAGAGAGAACGTCAACGCGCATAATAGGCTCTAGAAGAACTGGTTTTGCTTTACGACAGGCATCTTTAAGCGCCATTGATCCGCAGATGCGGAAAGCCATCTCGTTAGAATCCACATCATGGTAGGAACCATATACGATAGCCACCTTGACGTCGACAAGGCCAAATCCTGCTAAAACTCCTGTTGCAAGACCATCTTCGATCCCTTTAATAACAGCAGGAATATACTCTCGAGGAATGACCCCTCCCACGATTTTACTGACAATCTCATTGCCTTTGCCAGCCTCATTGGGCTCAATTTCGAGATTGACGTGCGCATATTGACCGCGACCCCCTGTCTGTTTCACATATTTGGTTTCAATGGAGGCGGGTTGCGTGATCGTTTCTCTATAAGAGACCTGAGGTTTTCCTACGTTGGCCTCTACCTTGAACTCTCGGATCATACGATCGCGAATGATATCTAGATGGAGTTCCCCCATTCCTGAAATGATAGTCTGTCCTGTTTCTTGGTTGACCGAAACGCGGAAGGTGGGATCCTCTTCAGCAAGCGCGCTAAGAGCATGCGCAAGCTTTTCTCTCTCCGCTTTCGACTTAGGCTCAATGGCCATGTCGATCACAGGTTGCGGAAACTCCATCTTCTCAAGAAGAAGCTCATTACCCTCCTCACAGAGGGTGTCTCCAGTAGTCGTGGCCTTTAAACCAATACATCCTGCAATATCACCTGTGAAGAATTCATCTGTATCTGTTCTCTCATTAGCATGCATCTGGAGGAGACGAGAGAGACGCTCTCTCTTATCTTTTGTGGTGTTGACAAGGGTAGCCCCTTTTCTTAAAGTTCCTGCGTAGACACGAACAAAGGTGATACGTCCCACATAGGGATCACTCATGATTTTAAACGCAAGCGCTGCAAGAGGAGCATCATCTTGTGGATGAATCGTCATCTGTTCGCCTGAACGACAATTGATTCCTTTGATTTCACCCCGATCTAGAGGAGAGGGCATCCACTCCACAACAGCATCCAAAAGCTGCTGAATTCCCTTATTCTTGAAAGCAGAACCACAGAGGACGGGGTTAATTTTTCCCTCAACGACCCCTTGACGCATCACTTTATTAATTTCCGCTTCAGTCAAACTTGCCGGATTTTCCAAAACTTTTGACATGAAAGCTTCATTAGATTCATCGATAGTTGCTAACTCCTCAAGAAGAGCCTGACGCATCTGTTGACACTGCTTTTTTAAATCGTCAGGAATCTCTTTTTCACTCCAGGTAGAGCCTAATTTATCATCATCAAAGATAAATGCTTTCATCTTTATAAGATCAACCATTCCTGCAAAATCGCCCTCTGCTCCCACAGGACATTGGGCAGCAATAGCATTTGCTCCTAGCTTTTCTCGCATGGATTTGACAGCTTCAAAGAAATCGGATCCTACTCTGTCCATTTTATTAATAAATGCAATACGAGGAACATGATATTTATCTGCTTGTCGCCACACGGTTTCAGACTGGGGTTCTACTCCAGAAACAGCATCGAATACAGCAACTGCACCGTCGAGAACGCGTAAAGAACGCTCCACCTCAATAGTGAAATCCACGTGACCAGGAGTGTCGATAATATTAATTTTAGAATCTTTCCAATAAACTGTCGTTGCAGCGGAGGTAATGGTGATTCCCCGTTCCTGTTCTTGCTCCATCCAGTCCATGGTGGCAGCCCCTTCATGAACTTCACCAATCTTATGTGTTTTTTTCGCGTAGTAGAGAATGCGTTCTGTAGTTGTCGTTTTACCCGCATCGATATGAGCCATGATGCCAATATTGCGTACATGATCGAGACGGTCTTGAGGTTGTCTGGCCATTTTTTAACTATTCTCCCTTACCATTTATAATGAGCAAAAGCTTTATTAGATTCGGCCATACGATGGGTATCATCTTTCTTTTTGATCGTTGCCCCCTGGTTGTTGTAACAATCCATCAACTCAGCGACAAGACCCTCTTCCATATTCTTTCCCGCTTTTGCTTGAGCATGAGAGATGATCCAACGCATGGCTAAAGAGGTTCTGCGATCAAAAGGAATTTCAACAGGAACTTGATAGGTGGCTCCCCCAATACGACGTGATTTTACTTCTAGGGAGGGTTTTGCATTTTCTAATGCTTGCTCGAAAGCCTCTAGTGGATTTTCAGCATTCATTTTTTTTGCAAAGCGTTCGATGGCTCCATAAACAATTCTACGAGAGGTTGCTTTTTTTCCGCCCACCATGACTTTATTGATAAATTTAGCTAAGGTCTTACTTCCATACACCGGATCTGGATCAATCGCGCGTTTGGTTGCTCGTCGCTTACGGGACATAATAAAAATTCCTTAAAAATAATTTCTCTATTTACTCTATTTAAAGCTATTTAGACTTTTTAGCTCCATAGAGAGATCTTCCCTGTTTACGGTCTTTAACAGCCGCACAGTCTAAGACCCCTCGGACGATATGATAACGTACACCGGGGAGATCTTTTACCCTTCCACCACGGACGAGAACCATGCTGTGCTCTTGAAGATTATGACCCTCTCCACCGATATACGCGATGACCTCTTGACCGTTAGAAAGTTTAACCCATGCCACTTTTCGCAAAGCTGAGTTCGGCTTTTTAGGAGTTTTTGTCTTCACTTGAAGGCAAACTCCACGCCGCTGCGGGCACTGCGAAAGCGCACGAGATTTTTTCTTTCGTATCTTCTTTTCTCGTCCCTTTCGGACGAGTTGATTAATAGTTGGCATATATAAAAGTTGCCCTAAAAAAATTCACAGTTAAAGTGGAAGACTATAGAAGAGAGGGGGATTGTTCGCAACGATTTATTTTTGTATACCCAAATAAACCCCACTTGTACAATTTTTAGACATCTCTATGCATCGGTTTAGCGTCATCACGATCACCTATAATGCAGAAAAATATCTTGAAGAGACCCTCGCTTCTGTGGCTTCTCAAAAATTTACTGACTATGAGCATATCATTTGGGATGGGGGTAGCCGCGATAGAACAGGTGAGATCGTCAAAGCCTTTCCTCATATCAAGTTTTTTCAGGGGGGGGATGAGGGAATTGCGGATGCCATGAATAGGGGAGCTGCCCAGGCAACGGGGGAATTTCTTCTCCATTTGCATGCGGATGATCTGCTTGCGCATGACCATGTTTTTTCTTATGTGGATGTCTCTCTAAGACATCATGCCGTTTCCTGGCTGTATGGTCAAGCGCATATCATAGATGGTCAGGGCAAAAAAGTCAGGACGACCCCCTTTGAAACCTATACCCATCAACGGCTTCAAAAATACAATTTTATCACACATCCTGCCACTTTCATCAGACGTTCTCTTTTTGAAAAGGTGGGGGGCTTTCACAAAAAGTGGAAGTATTGCATGGATTACGCTCTCTGGTTGCGTCTGGCTGAGGAGAGCTCCCCCTTTGCTCTTGCCTCTCCTTTAGCCTGCTTTCGAGAGCATGAGGAGTCTCTTTCCACTGCCCATCCCCTGCATGTGGCGGACGAGGCTTATGAGGTGCGTCACCCTTATCAGAGAAATATGTGGCGCCGTTTTCAATCTTATCGAACCTGGAAAAAAAGGCTATGCTCGTTAAAGCTGCAAAAAAATTGGCTCAGAGATTAGATGAACTGCTCCCTGCAAAATCTCGCGTTTTTTTTATTTATACACACCGAAATGGGTTTGACCGTTTTTGTAACGGACTGAAAGCAAATACGGAGATTAGTTATTGGTGTTATACGGCACTTAAAGAACATTTTCCGCGCGTCTCTTTTTTACGGCTGGAAAAAGAGAAGAGGGCTCGTATTGATAAGATCTCCCCCCATGATGTGGTGATTGGACATGTGGGAGAAACCTTCACACAGGCGGCTCGCAGGACTAAAAAGCTCATTACCTTTCAACCTTGGGCGGGAATTGAGGAGAGATGTAAAGAGGGCTTTAATTGTGCTCCTAAAGAGGTGGAATTGGGTTTTTTTGATCAGGCCTCGACAGCTATTCTTCTGACTTCCGAATACAATAAGAGGGAGTATTTTGATCAACCACGAAACTTCTGGTATCCCTATTTTCAAACATTTCAAACAAAGAAGAGGGTGCGACTGGTTCATCAGCCCATTGATTTAACCCGTTTTCCAAGAGTGAAATGGGAATATAAGACAGATGACTTTCTCTATATAGGCAATGATGCCTATATGAAATGTGTAGGGGATTCTAAACGGCTTGTAGAGGCTGTGGGAAGGTCTCTTCATCTCTATGGCATTACCCGTAAAATAGATCATCTCAATTCAAGTCAGGTGGCTCTCTTGCCTAAGAGCGCAGATTTTTTCATCCAGCCAGGGATGTGGGAGGCGCAGTGTGTCTCTATTTTAGAGTCGGCTGCACGTGGATTTATCCCCATTGTCTCCCCCGAAACAGGCTACCCTTATGAGCATCCCTATCTTTTGCGCTACGGGGATTTTGAATATAATCTCAATGTCCTGAAAAAATTGCTGCGCACATCGGCCGAAGAGAGAAAAGAGTTAGCCGATTTTCTCCATCGTCAACTCGTGGAGGATGAGCATCATAACACATGGAAAAAGCTAACAGATGTGCTGGTAGAAGAGGTAGCTCGTCTCCTCTGATTTTTTTCTTTATTGAATTTTAATTTCGATTTTTTTACAGTCCTTCCCATGGGAAAAGAAATATGTTTGCAAGTTGCTAGTTGGGCGTGTGGAACTTCTTTAGAAGTTAAGGGCACCTCTTACGAAAAAAAGATCAATCAAGGGCGTATTACTGCATATGCTTTAGCAATCATAGCTCTGCTTGTTTTTGCTCTAGCAGGTGTGATGTATGGAGTAGGAATTCTTCATCCTTTGGTCATTGGGGGAATGGGCTTTATCTTTACAATTGGAGCGATGATGACTACTCTGGTTGCAATCCACATGGTGGTAGCCTCTGCGGCATTCGCAGCTCTTTCTCTCGTCCGTCATCTTAAAAAAGATCCTGACTATGTAGCTTATCAAGAAACTACAGCTCACCAGCAGACTGCATAAGTGCTGTATTGAGCTGTGTGATATCCTTTAATCCAAAGTGGCTTAAGAATTTTTTCGTCACCCCATAGAGAAGGGGTCTTCCTACTACCTCTTTGCGGCCTATAGACTCAATAAGACCTCGCTCCAGTAAGGAGGAGAGGGAGCCTGAGCAGTCAACTCCACGGATCGCCTCGATTTCACTTTTGGTGATAGGACTTCTAAATCCTATGATTGCAAGAACTTCCATTCCAGCCTTCGAGAGTTTTTCCCCTCTTCTATCTTGATGAAGTAGCTCTACAAAGGGGGCCATCTCCTCTGTTGTGCGTAAAAGAAAGCCATGCGCAATTTCCTCGATCTGAAAGGAGCGTCCCTGGATTCGATACTCTGCCTGTAGTTCCTCAATCAACTGTTGTAACTGGCGAGAGGAGAGGGGGTAATGGTGTTGAATAATCTCTCTCAGTTTTGCAAGCGAAAGAGCCTCCGAACTGGAAAAAAGCAGAGCTTCTAGGATCTGTTTGATATGCCCTTCTCTTGTAATCTGAGACTGCTTCATACATTTTTCCCACAAATATAGAGATCCATATTCTCTCTAATTATTTTTAATTCATCTGATTTCATTAATTCTAAAAGAGCAAGAAAAAGCACAATGAGCTCTAACCGCCCCAATTCCTGCGCAAACACCTCGAAAAAAGGAACCGCTCTCTTTAAAGAGATCATTTTTTTTAGCCACTCTATTTTAGGGGCAACTTGCCACGCCTCTTCCTGAATGATCTTGTGAGGAGGTGCTTGAAGGATAAGATTTTGGATGATTTTTTGGAATTCAGTAAATGATATTTCATCTAAACCGGTTGCAATTTTCTCCTCGTAGGGCTGTGCTCCACGGGGAAAAAAAGCCATCTGTCTGGCCTCTCGTAGAGTTAACAGTTTCGCAGTTTCTCGAAACTGACAGTATTCCATAAGCTGCTGGAGAATTTCCTTGCGAACACTCTCCTCCTCAGTAAGTTCGCTTGTTTGTTGAGGAAGCAGGCGTTGACTTTTCAAAAGCAGCAAGGAGGCCATCCCCTCCATAGCATCCGCACTTTGATCAATATTTTCTACCCCTTCGAGCTTGGTATATAGTTGAGCTGCCAGTTCACAAAGAGCGATCTCATAAAGATCAATCTCCTCTTTTTGAACAAGATGCAGAAGAAGATGCAGGGGCCCTTCAAAATGAGCCAGAGAAAAGAGTAAAGATTTTTCAGCAAACATCTAAAGTTTTTTTGATTTTTTCCGATACCTAGGGAAGCAGACCTACCGCTGATTATAATCAATAAACACGTGGAATTGCAATGAAAGTACGTTCTTTTTTTCTCTTTTTCTTTTTTTTCATCGCTGTTGTATTAGAAGCAAATAGCTCATTACTTACTTCTTCTGATGTGCGCAAGGTGATGGGGCAGCTTTTAGAATACCATGTAGAAGAGAAGGAGATGAATGTTCAGCTTCTTGAGCGCTCTTTGAAAATATATATCAATAATTTTGATCCTAGTTATGGATACCTCTTAATGGAGGAGGTGTATCCTTTTATTCAGGCAAATCCTCAATTTTTACATGTTGTTTTACATGATTATCAGTTAAATCGTTTCCCCACTTTTTTTGCTCTGAATGCAACGATTCAAAAAAGCATCCATCGAGCACGTGAGTGGAGGGCTCAGTGGGAAAAAAATCCAAAAAAAATAATTGCAGATGCCAAGTTGGTAGATTTTGATAAAGAGGTAGAGAAGGATTTTTGCCGGACACAAGCGGAACTTTATGATCGTCACTACCAACGTGTATTAAAGGTGGTTGCCTATCAAATGAGGGAGTTGGGATCGGCAGCCTATGAGGGAAAAGAGGCTAAATTGATCTCCCTATGTGAAAAACAGATTGCTTTATCAGAGAATGACTATTTGGGTCTTAATGATTTAGGATATAGTGTCTCACAGGCGAAACAAGAACATCTTGTGATCTTACGAACGATTAAAGCGATGGCCCACAGTTTGGATGCGCATACGGCGTATTACAGTCCTGAAGAGGCCTATGCGATTAAGGTTCAGCTTGAGAAAGGAATGTGTGGTATTGGAGTTGTGTTACGAGAGGGGATGGAGGGTATTTGTGTACATGATGTTGTGAAAGGGGGGCCTGCAGCTCGTTCTGGAGCTATTTTAGCTGGAGATTCCATTGTAGAGATTGATGGCAACAAGGTGGAGGGGATCTCTTTTCAGCATGTATTAGAAATTATGCGGGGTAAAGAGGGATCAAAAATTATTTTAGGAATCAAACGGGCTAAAAGTGGAGCGCATCATGTGGAGCAGGTGGAGCTTGTGCGAGCCAAGATTACGCTTGAAGACAGTCGTGTGGATGTGAAAGCGGAACCCTTTGGAGATGGATATATTGGAAGAATTACGCTGCACTCTTTTTATGAGGGGGAGGATGGGGTTACAAGCGAAAAGGATTTAAGAAATGCTATTAGCGAGTTACGACAAAAGGGGCCACTTTATGGCGTTGTATTGGATATGAGGGAAAATAGTGGGGGATTTCTCACGCAAGCGGTCAAAGTCAGTGGACTTTTTATCTCTTGTGGAGTGGTTGTGATCTCGAAATATTCGGATGGTTCTATTAAATATTATCGATCAGTTGAGGGATCCCGTTTTTATGATGGTCCCTTAGTGGTTCTGGTTTCTCGAGGATCTGCATCAGCTGCAGAAATTGTGGCGCAGACGTTGAAAGATTATGGGGTAGCGGTGCTTGTCGGGGATGATCAAACATATGGAAAGGGAACGATTCAGCATCAGACGCTTACAAGTGACAAGGCTCTTTCGCATTTCAAGGTGACGATTGGTCGATATTATACAGTATCGGGCCAATCTACGCAGATTGAGGGGGTGAAGGCGGACATTCGGGTACCGACGCCTTATCAATATGAGAAGATGGGGGAGTCTTTTTTAGAATTTCCCTTACCATCGGATCAAGTGGCTCCTGCTTTTGACGATCATTTGACTGATTTAGATCCCTTTGCGCGCAAATGGTTTCAAAGATATTACAAGCCTATTTTGCAGGTACGGGAGGAGAAGTGGCGCAAGATGTTGCCTGTGCTTATAGAAAATAGTAAAAAAAGATTAAATGATAACCGTAATTTTCAGATTTTTTTAAAGCAGATCAAGAAAGAGGTAAAACCGATTAAGACTTTGGAGTATGGGTCGAATGATTTGCAGATGGAGGAGTCGGTGAATATTATTAAGGACATGATTTTCATTCAAAATCAGACTATTGAAAATTAGGGTGCACTCTAAAAAAACGCCCATTTTGCGATTTTCTTAAATGGGAGCTTGCACAAAAGGGATCAATTTTCTATGCTTCACCCTCTCTGACTGGCCAGATAGCTCAGTCGGTAGAGCAGAGGACTGAAAATCCTTGTGTCGCTGGTTCGATTCCAGTTCTGGCCATACCTTATCACACAGAAGTTCGTCTTAAAGGCATGCCTAAAGCACTCACGGTAGTGTTCGATAGGAAAACAGATGCTAAAGCTTGGATCTCCAAAACCGAAGCAGATATCCGCATTTTAACTTTAGGAGCCTCATGAGAACCCCTTTGACAATCTTATCAATGGCAACAGCACTTGTAAGCAGCCCACTTTTAGCTCAAAGCATATCTCATAGCGGTGACAAAAGCCCCAGCATCAGAAGGGCCTTTGGCCATTTATACCCCACCCAGCGAATAAAGTCCTATTTGATGACAGCGAAAGCTCCCGCGGTTGAACGATTGCAAGTCGAGCAATATTTTTAATATTGTCCGACTTGCAATCGTTCAACCCCGGGGCTTTGGCGTCATCAAATAGGACTTTATTCGCTGGGTGGGGTATAACTTCGTCAAAAAATCCCAAGATCTGCTGTGTAAACTTCTCTGACTTCGAGGAAGACAACCCAAAACTCAGGTTGTTAAAAATAGTTGCGTTTGCTAGGTTTGTCAAATTTGAAAGAGGTCCAATAAGGCACTCCATGAAAACATTTGATACATACCTTGAAGAATGGGAAAAAAATGCCAAAAAAGATGCCTACTGGTCGGTTCTTTCATCCCCTCATTATGAAACAACTCCATGGGATAAAGAAAAGTTTTTTCAGGCTGGTAAACATGAAATTCAACTTCTTCAACAATATGTAGCCGATTCAAAACTTCCTATCCCATTTCATGGTAAAGCCTTAGATTTTGGGTGTGGAACTGGTAGATTAACACAGGCACTAGGATCTTTTTTTCAGGAGGTTTGTGGTGTTGATATATCTGCTCAGATGATCTCTAGCGCACAGGAAGCTTTGCCAGAAGATTATCAGAATATTAAGTTTATCCATAATCCATCTCCAAATCTTAAACTATTTAAAGATAATAGCTTTGATTTTGTTTATTCTAATATTGTTCTACAACACATTGCTAACAACCATCAAATGCAGTATATAAAAGATTTTGCAAGAATAACAAAACCAGGAGGATGGATAATTATTCAGCTTCCTGCCGAAAGAATTTACAGATCTGCTCTTGGGAAATTAAAAGGGGCTATCGTTAATGTTCTTCCGTATAGATTTAAGAAGAAACTTCTTGTTTTGTTAGGTAACCGGTCAAGGGCCTTGAGGGAATTTGATTCCGAAATGAATACCTGTCCTGAAAGTAGGATAAAACGGCTTGCTAAAGATAATCGTCTAGAAATCCACCACATAGCCTATACAAATTCTTGCGAACCGGACTTCTGTGGAAACCTCATTTTTAGAACATACTCGGAGGCTAGTTGCATACCGGGATATTTGAGTCCTATGTATTTTTTAAGAAAGTACTGAATAATAGACTTTCTTATTTTCCCCCAATAAAATGGACGCGCTCTTATTGGCTGCAAGATATAGTTGATGAAAATCAGAAGGATAGCTTATCCTTTTGCCCTTTAAATCTCTTTGAGGCTTTATGGCAACAGCTGCTTGTGCTTATCACTCTGATCTTCCTGTAAAACTTTGTAACGCCCTTCATAATGGGGGTCTCAAACCTACTGATAAAATGAGCAAACAAGATGGGGATAGAAGACAGTCACTTACTGTTACAATTACAGCTGCGCAAAGTATAGTTACGCTCAAAGACGAGCGTTGGTTTCCACTGCTAGATTATGTGACAGGATGTGCAGCAGAAGTAGGTTTTTTCAAGGGGTTAGTGGTGCAAATTACACATAGGGAGTTCAAGGATCCTTCTAGTCTCGCAGAGATAGTTGCGGGTACGACGGCCACGAATTTTAAAAACGTTTCCAATGAGGACCAGATTAAAGCGACTCGGGATATTACTGAATCCGTCTTAAAGGTTATAAAGGAATTGAGTCCTATCGGACGGTCTTGATTTCAGATCTCTTTGAGGCTTTATGGCATTAGAAGCTTGTTCTTATCACTATCATCTTCCTCCAGAACTTTGTAACCGCCTTCATAGTAGTGATGGTGAACCTATTAAGGGAATGACCATACGGCTTCAGAGCGGAAAATATTCGTTTAAAGTTACAGCTACAGATGAGCGGATTATAGTCGCAGTCAAAGAGCAGTTGTCATCTCCGACGTCAAATTTTATGAAAGGACATGAGGTAAAAACATCTTTTATACATGGGTTTGTGGAGCAAGTTTCTAGGGAGGAGTTCAAAGATAGCTCTAGTCCACAGGAGGGGGTATCTCCAAGCATAACCATCAAGAATTTTACAGGCCTTCCTCATGCAGAATGGATTAAACAGACTCAAACTATTACTGAAAATATCTTACAGTGTATGGGGGGTTTTTCATTTTCTAAGTAGAATGACTTAGCAATTTCATCGTTATTAATCGGATCTATTTGGATAGCTCTCGCGATCTTTCATAGGCTGCAAGAAAGGTCTTAATCAGGCCGCTCTTGATCCCACTCTCCTCAAATTGACGCACTCCCGCAATCGTCGTCCCCCCTGGAGAGGTAACCTGCCACTTTAAATCCCCTGGTGACCGATGAGAGCTCTCCAAAGTTGTCATCGCCCCCTTAATTGTCTGAATGGCCACTTTTCGTCCCATATCAGCAGAAAGACCCATCGCAAGCGCTGCGTCTATCATGGCCTCCACAATCATAAAAATAAAAGCAGGACCCGATCCTCCTAGAGCAGTCAACGCATGAATAGCCTCTTCTTGAATCCAGAGAATTTCCCCCATAGGGGCAAGAAGAGCATCTATTGTCTTTTTAAGACCCTCTAAAGCGGGATCCTGCATGCAGGCAACAACCCCCTCCCCATAACGGATAGCTAAATTGGGCATCATGCGCAAGACAGGTGCGCGAAAAGCTTTCTTAAGTTGAGCCAATGTGATCCCCGTCAATACACTGATGACAAGTGCTCCAGAAAACTCCTGAAGAGAGGCTAGCGCCTCCTCAAAATCATTGGGCTTGATCGCTAATACAAGCAGATCCTCAGTCTGTAACCCCTCAAGAGGAGTCTTGGCACAGGGCGCCCCTACCTCGCGACTTAAAGACTCCGCCTGCTCTTTTTTTCGATCAAAAAGAGAGATCTGATGTCCCTGCTCCTTTAAAATATGTGCAAGCGCTGACCCCATCGCTCCACATCCTATGATTCGAATTTTCATTTTCTCACCTGATAATTCCCTTTGATAATCCACTTATAAGAGGTCAACTCTCTCAACCCCATAGGCCCTCGTGCATGCACCTTCTGCGTGCTCACAGCCACCTCAGCCCCCATCCCAAATTGCCCACCATCTGTAAAACGGGTGGAGGCATTGATGTAGACCGTGGCAGAGTCCACAGCGCGTACAAAAGCCTCCCCATTAACCGGAGAGCTTGTTAAAATGCCATCACTATGCCCTGTCCCATAGGTCTGAATATGCTCCACAGCCTCTTGCAATGAGTCAACAATCTTGACACCTAAATGAAGGCTCATCCACTCTGTCTGCCAATCCTTCTCACAGGCCCGCAGAAAAGCCTCTCCCTGGTGAGGAAATAGGCTCCACGCCCTCTCATCAAGATGAAAAATAACCCCCTTTTCTGCCAGTTTCTTGACTAAAAGAGGAAAAAAGAGCGCAAAGGCATTGCGATGGATAAGCAGCGTATCCAGCGCATTACAAACAGAGGGACGCTGCGTTTTTGCATTGTAGATAACCTCTAGAGACTTTTCTATATCTGCACTCTCATCTAAAAAAAGATGACAGATTCCCATGCCGCCTGTAATTACAGGAATATAGCTATGCTCCTTACAAAATCGGTGAAGCCCCTCCCCCCCTCGAGGAATGATGAGATCAATATAAGCATCCAATTTCAACAATCGTCTCAGTTGGAGACGACTGGGACTTTTCAGGAGCTGGATCGCCTCTTTTGGAAAAGAGGCCTCCTCCAACCCCTCCTGAAGAGCTCGTGTGATCACAATATTTGTGTGAAGAGTCTCCTTGCCACCTCTCAAGATAGCTGCATTTCCCGATTTTAAAGCAAGAGAGGCAACATCTACCGTTACATTAGGTCTGGCCTCATAAATAATCCCTAACACACCTATAGGAACGGTTACTTTTTGAAGCTCCAATCCATTAGGTAGCGTGCGTTCTTCAAGAAGCTTTCCAACAGGATCAGGAAGTTGAATGACGGTTTCTAGATCAGAAATAATGGCATCTAAACGTCCCCCCTCCAAAGAAAGGCGATCGACCATATGAGGAGGAAGATCTGCTTTTGCTTTTTCAATATCGACAAGATTGGCTTTTAAAATAGCTTCTCGCTGTTTTTTAAGAGAGGCTCCCATTTTGTGCAGAGCTAGATTTTTTGCCTCAGCGGAGGCCTGCCGTACATGGTGAGATGCGCTTTTGGCTAATTGCGCCATTGCTAGAAGAGTTTTCATATTTTTTTGGAGGGAAAAAAGGTCCCTATTTTTTTTCCATCAATTAAACTTATAAGGATATTAGGTTCTTTGGAAGAGGCTATGATGGTAGAAGTCCCTTGAGTTGTTGCTTTTTGAGCCGCTTGCAATTTTGTTGTCATCCCTCCTGTTCCTACCCCATCTGGATGGGTCCCTTTGGCACAACAGGCTACATTTTCATCAATCACCTCAATCGTCTCAATCAGTTTGGCATCAGGACAGGTGCGAGGATCGGCTGTAAATAAACCCTCCTGATCCGTCAATAAGATGAGCAGGTCCGCCTGGATTAAATTAGCTACAAGAGCAGATAAATTATCATTATCTCCAAAGCGAATCTCCTCCGTGGCCACCGTATCATTTTCATTGACGATAGGAATCACCCGGTGACTAAGAAGAGTTAAAAGAGTATTTTGAGCGTTCTCAGCCCTTTTTTCATCAGAAACATCGCTTCGAGTGAGCAAAACTTGCCCCACAGAGAGGTCATAAATATTAAAAAGATCACTCCAGGTATTCATCAGGCGTACCTGCCCAATAGAGGCAAGCATCTGTTTCGAGGGAAGAGAGGTGTAATTGGACTGATCAGCACAATATTCCCTACCAGCAGCAATCGCTCCAGAAGAGACCACGATAACCTGATGCCCCGCTTGATGAAGAGAGGAAATCTGTCTTACGATTTCAACCATATGTGAGCGGGAGAGCCTCTTTGTTCCATTAGTTAAAGAGCTGGATCCCAATTTTATAACTATCTTTTGCATGGCAGCATGTTAGCATA
>JABDCM010000007.1 GCA_013288105.1 Chlamydiota bacterium | reverse complement strand
AGTGTGAAACCTCTCTTCAAAAAGTAGAGACTCAGTACAAATCTGAAGTGGAACAGATGAAGAAGGGGGATATCGATCTTGATCCTGGAGTTATTCGTCAAGTGAAGGTCTACATCTCTTCGAAGCGTAAGCTTCAAGTAGGGGATAAAATGGCGGGTCGTCATGGTAACAAGGGGGTTGTATCCAAAATTGTTCCTGAAGCTGATATGCCCTTTCTTCCCTCAGGAGATACTGTAGAAATCATTTTGAATCCACTCGGGGTTCCCTCTCGTATGAACATGGGACAGGTTCTCGAAACACACCTAGGATTTGCCGCCAAAAAAGCGGGTATCCATGTAAAGTGTCCTGTTTTTGAAGGCTTTCCTGAGGAAAAAATTTGGGAAATGATGAGAGAACAGAATCTCCCAGATGATGGAAAATCTTATCTATATGATGGTCGAACAGGAGAGCGTTTCGATGGGAAAGTGGTGATTGGATACATTTATATGTTGAAACTCAGCCACTTGGTTGCTGATAAAATTCATGCACGTTCTATTGGGCCCTATTCTCTCGTCACGCAGCAGCCTCTTGGAGGAAAAGCTCAGATGGGGGGACAAAGATTTGGGGAGATGGAGGTATGGGCTCTAGAGGCGTATGGTGCTGCCAATCTGTTGCACGAGATCTTGACTGTCAAGTCAGATGATGTGTCCGGTAGAACCAGAATCTATGAATCCATTGTAAAAGGTGAGAACCTTTTAAAAGCAGGAACACCTGAATCATTTAATGTGTTGATCAAAGAAATGCAAGGGTTGAGCCTAGATGTGCGCCCCTTGACAGTTGAAGAAGAGTAGTAAAGGGAGAATCGAATGTTTGAAGAGGATTCAAGAGAGATCCATTTTGATAAATTAAAGATTGGTATCGCATCTGATACAGTCGTTCGAGATAAGTGGTCTTACGGAGAAATTAAAAAGCCTGAGACGATCAACTATCGTACCTTTAAGCCTGAAAAAGGGGGGCTTTTCTGCGAAAAGATTTTTGGTCCTACAAAGGATTGGGAATGTGCATGCGGAAAGTACAAAAAAATTAAACACAAAGGGATCGTCTGTGATCGTTGTGGGGTAGAGGTGACTCTTTCTAAAGTAAGAAGAGAGAGAATGGCTCATATCGAGCTTGCTGTACCTGTTGTACACATCTGGTTTTTTAAAACCATGCCCTCCCGTATAGGGAACGTTTTAGGAATGACCACAACCGATCTAGAACGGGTCATCTACTACGAAGAATATGTGGTCGTAGATCCAGGTCAGACCTCTCTTGAAAGAAAACAGCTTCTCAATGATGCAGAGTATCGTGATGCTATCGAAAAAAATGGGAAGGATTCTTTTGTCGCGAAAATGGGTGGGGAGGCTATTTTTGATCTGCTGAAAACAGAGGATCTTCAGGCAATTCAAATTGATTTAAAAGAAAAGCTAAGACGCACAAAATCGCAACAGGGGCGCATGAAACTTGCCAAGCGTCTCAAAATTGTAGAGGGCTTTGTCTCCTCAACAAACCATCCAGAATGGATGGTTTTAAGATTGGTTCCCGTCATTCCTCCCGATCTTCGTCCTCTGGTTCCACTTGATGGGGGAAGGTTTGCAACCTCTGATTTGAATGATCTCTATAGACGGGTCATCAATAGAAACAATCGTCTAAAGGCAATTTTACGTCTTAAAACGCCTGATGTGATCATCCGTAACGAAAAAAGGATGCTCCAAGAAGCAGTAGACGCTCTTTTTGATAATGGTAGACATGGTCATCCGGTCATGGGAGCGGGAAATCGTCCCTTAAAATCTCTTTCAGAGATGTTGAAAGGAAAAGGGGGCCGTTTCCGTCAAAACCTACTTGGTAAGAGAGTGGACTATTCTGGTCGTTCTGTCATTGTGGTAGGCCCCGATTTGAAGTTCAATCAGTGTGGATTGCCTAAAGATATGGCTCTCGAGCTTTTTGAACCCTTTATCGTGAAAAGATTAAAAGATTTAGGGTACGTCTATACCATTCGTTCCGCAAAAAAAATGATTCAGAGAGGAGCATCTGAGGTTTGGGATGTTCTCGAAGAAATCATTAAAGGACATCCTGTATTACTTAACCGAGCGCCCACTCTGCATAGATTGGGGATTCAAGCTTTTGAGCCTGTTTTGATTGAAGGAAAAGCAATTCGTGTTCATCCTCTTGTTTGCGCGGCATTTAACGCTGACTTTGACGGTGACCAGATGGCGGTACACGTGCCTCTTTCTGTGGAAGCACAATTGGAAGCAAAAGTCTTGATGATGGCTCCTGATAACATTTTTCTTCCCTCATCAGGTAAACCGGTAGCGATCCCCTCAAAGGATATGACATTGGGAATCTATTATCTCATGGCAGATCCTGTCTATTTTCCTGAAGAACATGGTTTGAAAACCAAAATCTTCTCTAATCAGGAGGAGGTGCTTTTTGCTCTTAGCGCGACGATCAACATGCCTATCTATGTTGATTTAAAAACGAAAAAAGAGCGTAGAGATTTTAGTGGAAGAGGGTTACATATCCACGAAAAAATCAAAGTACGTATCGATGGTCAAATCATTGAAACCACTCCAGGTCGAGTTCTCTTTAATACAATCGTTCCTCAAGAATTGGGTTTTCAAAACTATAGTCTTCCCAGCAAGAGAATG
This sequence comes from Chlamydiota bacterium, assembly GCA_013288105.1. Classification (GTDB taxonomy): domain Bacteria; phylum Chlamydiota; class Chlamydiia; order Chlamydiales; family JAAKFR01; genus JABDCM01. The sequence continues at coordinate 31,381 of JABDCM010000007.1, read as the reverse complement.
AGCGAACTCATTTTAGAGTGTTATAAAAAAGTGGGAATGGAGGCGACCGTTCGCTTTTTAGACCATTTAAAAGACCTTGGATTTGCACAGGCGACAAAAGCCGCTATTTCTATGGGTGTTAAGGATATTAAAATTCCGGAAAGTAAGCCAAAATTGTTAAAAGAGGCTTATCAGAAAGTAGAAATTGTCAGAAAACAGTATGAGGATGGGATTATCACGGATGGGGAGCGTAAATCGAAGACCATCACCATTTGGACAGAGGCTACCGATACGCTTTCTGATGCGCTTTTTAAAGAGATCAGTAAAGTAGATGATAGTCGTCATAATCCTCTTTTCTTAATGATCGATTCAGGTGCACGGGGCAATAAATCCCAGCTGAAACAGTTGGGAGCTTTGAGAGGTTTGATGGCGAAGCCAACAGGTGAAATTATCGAATCACCGATTACCTCTAACTTCCGAGAGGGGTTAACAGTTCTTGAATACTCCATCTCCTCTCACGGAGCGAGAAAAGGGTTATCTGATACTGCGTTGAAAACTGCGGATTCTGGTTATTTAACACGCCGTTTAGTCGATGTGGGTCAAGACATGATCATTACTGAGGTAGATTGTGGAACATTAAATGCGATTGATGTTGCTGGTATTAAGCAGGGAACAGAAGAGCTGCTTACCCTTAAAGATCGTATTTATGGAAGAACAACCATCGAGGATATTTTCCTTCCAGGAGACAAAAAAACTCTTCTAGCAAAAGCTGGGGATTTATTAACGACTTTTCAGGCAGAAGCAATTGATGATGCTGGAATTGAGACGGTCCGTATCCGTTCTGTATTGACCTGTGAAAGTAAAAGGGGAGTATGTGCCAAATGCTACGGTCTCAATTTAGCAAATGGTCTTCAGGTAGGCATGGGGGAGGCTGTAGGAATTATTGCAGCTCAATCTATTGGGGAACCTGGAACTCAGTTGACTATGAGAACGTTTCACCTAGGGGGGATTGCTGCGGCTAACTTTACTCCGGAGATCTTTTCTGATCATCTAGGAATTCTGGTCTACATGGATCTTAGAACTGTGCAAGATCAGGATGGCAACTGGCTTATTCTCAATAAGAATGGGATGCTACATGTTGTAAGAGACGAGGGTAGAACCCTAGAGGAGTACAAAAAACTACTCAAGACCAAATCGATTGAATCTCTTCAGATGATTCCTGTGGAATTGGGAGCAAAAGTGCTGCTTCCCGATGGAAGTCGGGTTTCGGCGAGACAAAAAATTGCTCAAGTTGAGTTACACAACATTCCTATTATTTGCGACCGTCCTGGATATGTAAAATATGAGGATCTGGTTGAGGGGATTTCAACGGAGAAGGCGCAGAATAAGCACACCGGTCTTATTGAATTAACTGTGAAACAGCATAGAGGAGAGCTTCATCCTCAGATTGTGATTTACGCTGATTCTGAGTTTAAGGAGCTATTGGGAACCTATGCAATTCCGGCAGGGGCGATTATATCAGCTGAAGAGGGGCAAAAGGTGGCAGCTGGGATGCTCTTGGCTCGTCTTCCTCGTGGTGCGATAAAGACGAAGGATATCACTGGGGGTCTTCCTCGAGTGGCGGAGCTTGTTGAGGCACGTAAACCAAAAGATGCTGCTGAAATTGCGAAGATTGATGGAGTGGTTGATTTTCGTGGAGTGCAAAAGAATCGTCGTATTGTTGTCGTGAAAGATGAAATAACCGGTATGGAGGAGGAGCACCTCATTCCATTGAATAAACATTTAATTGTGCAACGAGGGGACAGCGTTCTTAAGGGGCAACAGTTGACAGATGGGTTAGTCGTCCCCCATGAGATTCTTGATATTTGTGGTGTTAGAGAACTACAGAAGTATTTGGTGAATGAGGTTCAAGTTGTTTACCGTTTACAAGGTGTGGATATTAATGATAAGCATATCGAGATTATCGTTCGGCAGATGTTACAAAAAGTACGTGTGATTGATCCAGGTGATACGATGTTCATTTTTGGAGAAGAGGTACTTAAAAAAGTATTTTACGAACAAAATCGTAAAACGCTTGAAGAGGGGGGAAAACCTGCGCAGGCGGCGCCTGTTCTACTGGGGATTACGAAAGCCTCTTTGGGAACGGAGTCATTCTTATCGGCAGCCTCTTTCCAAGATACGACACGTATTTTAACGGATGCGGCATGTGCGGGGAAAACAGACTTCCTTATCGGCTTTAAGGAGAATGTGATTATGGGACACATTACGCCTGGAGGAACAGGTTTTGATACGCATAATCGTGTGAAAAAATACCTGGACCGAGAAGAGGAAGAGGAACTCGTATTCGATTTCGCATCAAATATATAAGAGAGGGCTTGAGTCTTTTAACAGACTCAAGCTTTTTTATTTTTTGGAAATGCGCTGAAGAATCTGCTTTTCTAGCTTAATAAAGTCTGCCGCAAAACGACGAATTCCATCCCCAAGTTTCTCGTAAGCCATCGCATTTTCATTAAGAAGGTAACGGAAACTCTTTTCATCCGTTGGAATCTTTTCCATCGACAGCCTCTTGCTCTCGTCCGGATTTAACTTTCTTTCCACCTTACCACTCTCTTTAGAAAGAGCTTCTAAAAATTTAGGAGCAATAGTAAGAAGGTCACATCCAGCAAGTTGTAAGATCTCATCTACATTACGGAAAGAGGCTCCCATGACTTGCGTCTTAAATCCAAATTTTTTGTAATAATTATAGATTTGAATAACAGAAACCACTCCAGGATCTTTTTCAGGAGGGTAAACGACCCCCTTTTCTTTTTCCATATGCCAATCTAAAATACGACCGACGAAGGGTGAGATCAAAGTCGCGCCTGCCTCTGCGCAAGCGGCTGCCTGTATATCACTAAACATGAGGGTCATGTTGCAATGGATGCCCTCTTTTTCCAGGACTTTAGCAGCTTGTACCCCCTCCCATGTTGAGGAGAGCTTGATTAGAATACGATTTTTATCTATGCCAGCATGTTTATAGAGCTCAATTAAGGTACGTCCTTTACGAATGCTTCCTTCCACATCAAAAGAGAGTCTAGCATCCACCTCAGTGGAGACTCTTCCTGGTACAATTTTAAGGATTTCGGTGCCGAAGTTGATACAAAGCTTGTTGAGGATCTGTTCCAACATCTGCTCTTGGTTAGAGCTTTTTTTCATACCCCAGGCAATTGCCTCTTCTATTAAGGGGTCATACTGTTTTTCTTGTGACGCCTGTAAAATCAGAGAGGGATTGGTGGTGGCATCTGTGGGCGTATAAGCTTTGATACTATTGAAATCCCCTGTATCACAAACTACAGTGGTCATCTGCTTTAACTGATCGAGTTTACTTGTCATGACTTTTTCCATAAAAACCTGAGTTTTGGATTTTTCTTCCTCAAATTCAGGAAGTTTACTTGCATCTCTTGTGCTTTTCTGACTCGTAAAGGGCCGTTGGCCATTTATACCCCACCCGGCGGATAAAGTCCTATTTGATGACAGCGAAAGCTCCCGCGGTTGAACGATTGCAAGTCGAGCAATATTTTTAATATTGTCCGACTTGCAATCGTTCAACCCCGGGGCTTTGGCGTCATCAAATAGGACTTTATCCGCCGGGTGGGGTATAACTTCGTCAAAAAATCCCAAGATCTGCGGTGTAAACTTCTCCGACTTCGAGGAAGACAACCCAAAACTCAGGTTAAAAACCTTATTTTTCAGCTGATGCGGATGATAGCTTGAACTCTCTTTTTTGTACATGAAAGGAGAATATAGGTTTACCAAATTTAACCGGCTATCTTACAATGTATCCAAATGCAAAAAGGCCATCGGTTACAGTTTCATTGTCAAGCATGTGAGGCACCTGTTATTTTTTCCGTTTTAGATGGGAAAGAGAGGGTCACCTGTTCAGGGTGTGAAAGAAAATATGCATTTGATGATGAATCTCTTTTGCGTCATTTGCGTCAATTTGAGGCTTTGTGCCGCCAAATCCACGCCTCTGAGGAAATTTTAGGGAACACCTCTATTGCCATTGATGTAGGATCTCATCATGTGAAGGTTCCCTTCAATATCTTATTGACTCGGTTAAGTTCTGTGATTGAGCTCAATATGAATGGTAAAAAAACTGTGATTGAATTTCGTATTGAGCCCCTGAAAGACGTTCCCGAAGCTCTCTCTTATCATCATTAATATGGCTTAGAGTGATTTAGGAGACATATTTACTACGTGCTGACGGATGACCATCTGTTTTGAGTGCCCATAAAGATAGAGAGCCAATGCCAGGGCATATAACTACAATACCAAGTGACATACGCACGAGCCCTTGAGTAACATGTTGGGCGCTCCATAATGTGAATTTATGATTCTTTTGGCAGCACATTCGGGGGAGGGAGAAAAGGGTGAGAATGGCAAAAACAATCATCTCTATTGCACCTAAAGCTGTCTTTAAAACTCCCGGAATCCCAGCACACCAGGAGAGGCCTCCCAGAGAGAGATATGTATGAACAGTTGCCAGCCTTTTATCGAATGTTGGGGAACAGCTTGAGTGAGGGCTGATCATAATCGTCTCCTATCGCCATTAGTATGCTTTCTTAGCGTGATTTAGGAAACATATTTCTGTGCTGATAGACTACCATAGTTACGTACTGCAAATAGAGATAGGGTACCAATGCCAGGGCATATAAGCGCAACACCAAGTAACATGCGCAAGAGCCCTTGGGCAGCATGTTGAGCACTCCATAATGTAAATTTTCGGCTCTTTTGCAAGCACATTCCGGGCAGAGAGAGAAGGGCGAGAATGGCAGAAACAACCATCTCTATTGCACCTAAAGCTGTCTTTAAAACCCCTGGAATCCCAGCACACCAGAAGAAGCCTCCAAAAGAGAGAGATTTATGAATCCTTTCTAGTTTTGTATCGAATTTTGGGGACCAGCTTGAGTCAGGGTTAATCATAATCGTCTCCTATCGCCATTAGTATGCTTTCTTAGCGTGATTTAGGAAACATATTTCTGTGCTGATAGACTGCCATAGTTACGTCTACTGCAAATATAGATAGGGTACCAATGCCAGGGCATATAAGCGCAACACCAAATAACATGCGCAAGAGCCCTTGGGCAGCATGTTGAGCACTCCATAATGTAAATTTTCGGCTCTTTTGAAAGCACATTCCGGGTAGAGAGAGAAGAGTGAGAATGGCAGAAACAACCATCTCTATTGCACCTAACGCTGTCTTTAAAACCCCTGGAATCCCAGCACACCAGAAGAAGCCTCCAAAAGAGAGATCGAGATGAACTTTCTCTAGTTTTTTATCGAATGTTGGGGAATAGCTTGAGTCAGGGTTAATCATAATTATCTCCTATTAAGAAAAGGAAATTTTAACATAAAGTCTATATTAAAATCCACTCCTTAGAGGGTGTTTACAAGTCTGTATGACGGCTTTTTGATAAAAAAGCCTTGTAAAATGTGCTAAAAATGGTCAAAATTGCCTTGTAAAATGTGCAGATTTATGCTAATTTAAGGGTATGAAGAGAGATATAGAGACTGATTTACTGAGATGGAAAGAGCAAAAAGGACATATGCCCCTCCTCGTACGAGGCGCTAGACAGGTCGGTAAAAGCTATATAATAGAAAAGTTTGGAAAAGAAAATTTTGAAAATTGCGTTGTCATTAATTTTGAGCAGTATCCAGAATATGCTCACTGCTTTGATACACTAGATCCCACAAAAATCGTCAACTCGCTAGAATTGCTGTCTGGTCTCACCATCCAACCTGAAAAAACTCTTCTTTTTCTCGATGAAATTCAAGAATGTCCTCGAGCAATTTTAGCTTTACGCTATTTCAAAGAGCAGATGCCAAAATTGCATGTGATTGGAGCAGGTTCTTTACTGGAATTTGCTTTAAATGATGCTGAATTTCAAATGCCTGTGGGCCGTATTCACTTTTTACACATGAGACCCATTTCATTTGCAGAATATCTAGATGCTTCGGGAAACGGCAGTTTAAGAATCTACTTAGCTAAGGTGCAACTTCAGGAGGGAATTGAGAGGGTCGTTCACCACAAGCTACTTACTTTAGTGCGAGAGTATATTGCTTTAGGGGGTATGCCAGCTGTTATTGTAGAATATCTTGAAACAAAAAGTCTTCTCCGTTGTCAAGAAATTCAGACAGCCATTTTGTCCACTTTTCGCAATGATTTTGGTAAATATGCTTCACGGATACAACGTTGTCATCTCCAAACTATTTTTACCAAAGCCCCAGGTCTGATTGCTCAATGGTTTAAGTATACAAAAGTGGATCCTGATGTCTCCTCTCGTGTTTTAAAAGAGGCTTTGATTAAACTTTCTCATGCGGGATTGATTATTCTGGTCTACGCCTCTTCAGCTTCCGGATTGCCTTTCATCACGCATATGAATGAAAAAAAGTTTAAACTTCTTTTTCTTGATATAGGACTTGTAAAACGGGCCTGTAATTTAGATTTGGAACTTTTATTTAAAGAAGATCTGCTTCTTATCAACGAAGGGGCTCTAGCTGAGCAATTTGTTGGTCAAGAGCTCCTTGCCTATACAGGAAAAGAGGAGATGAACAATCTCTTTTTTTGGATTCGTGAGCAAAAGAATAGTAGCGCAGAGGTTGATTATCTATTGGCCGTGGACTCTCATATTGTGCCAATAGAGGTAAAAGCAGGAGCTATCGGGACATTGCGCTCACTTAGGCTGTTTTTGGAGGAAAAAAAGATCCCCTTTGGCGTGCGTATTTCAGAACTGCCCCTCTCCTATACCAACCAAGTACTCTCCATTCCCCTCTATTTGATCGAACAGCTGCCTCGTCTGTCAAAAACAATTTTGACACCTAAATAAAAAAGAGAAGAGGAGTCTGTCCCCCTCTTCTCCTTCTCAATTCCCCTTTCTAATGAGAATGGCCGTGACTTGTATTAGATGTCACAATGATTGCAGCAGCAGCACCCGCAGCTGCAAGCGCAAGCCCTACCGATGTTAATGTCATTCCAAAACTGGTTCCTCTAACAGGAGCATTTGGATTATCAAAACCATTACTTTGATAATAATTACCATTTGCATCGTAAGCGGCCGAAACTGTCGATGTAACAGCGATTAAAGCTGCTACAACTGTTATGAAAATCTTTTTCATTTCTTTTCTCCAGAAAAATTTCTATGCCCAATGAGTAACATAAAAATTGATTTTTAGTCAATGCTTAATTAATGGCTGGTTGAAGCTCCATTTCCCGCTGAAAGAATAATAGCCGCCGCTGCAGCTACAGCTGCTACAGCAACTCCAATAGCTGTGACAGATATCCCATAAGTCGTTCCCTGCCCAGGAGCATTAGGATCAGCAGGGTCATAGCAGGGCTGCCCTACACAGACCTCATTACAGGGATCACAAGGCTCTACAGAATCACAACTAGCGTTAGGATCGTCATAATACTCTGTATTGGGATCATAGTAATCATCTGGACATGTTCCAGTTTCACAAGAACCATTTGGAGAGGGGGCACAGCGACAGGGGTAACAGCTACACTCTGGACAATAGCCATGATTGTAGTTTTGATAATCTGTGAATGTACTATCAACCCCTCTAGCAATAGAAGTTACAGTCATTAAAAAGAGGACCGATGCAGTAAAAATCTTTTTCATAAACTCTCCAACAAAAATCAGATAAAGGAGTTGATAACAGATTAATTCTTTTCTCTCAATGGTTCAACAAAATTAAATGTTTGGATAGATTTGAAAATAGGAGAGGATAAAGAGGAAAATTCGTCAAATAAACAGGTCGCAGTGATCACGTAGGCGATCTTTTCTTTAATCATAATGGCTTGAATAAATCGCACTCTCCCCCACTGCGTCATGGTATCAATCTGCAAAAGCTCCGCTTGCCCCGCATGCGTTGCCAACTTCCCCAAAGCAGAACATTGTGTGTTCTTTTGAGCCTCATGATAAAGCTTTGCCTCTCTCATATAATTTTCAAGAGAGCTAGAGGTCTCCTCAACTGCAATATTGATGGAGGGCGTAAAGGAGTGTTTACTCTTCCCAATACAGGCCAGTTTGATTTTTTTTGGCAACTGATCAGGGTCATCTATCGTATCCCACCCCTTAGGAGGAGTAAGAACACACTGCTTTCCAATATCTTCTTGCACAACCGGTAACAAAGGGTCTGCATATAAGGAAAAAAAAGCAAACCAAATAAATAAAATCCCTCTTCTCACTGATCGCTGCTCCACAAAAAATGGTGAACCATGTTATCTTCCAGCTTATTGTACCTAAGCGAGAGAATAATGGAAAACTTGGAAAGCGGTAAAGATAAAATTAAAAAAATCTGCGAAATCATTAAGAATGAAACGCTTGCTCCTGCAAAAGAGGAGGCAAATCGCATCATCCAATCTGCAAATGAAGAGGGCCATCAAATCGTTCAGGAGGCGACCCAAAAAGCAGAAGAGCTGATCCGTCAGGCCTATGTGAAAATAGAAAACGAGAAAAAATTGTTTGAAAGCTCCATTGAGCAGGCCTCTAAACAGGTTATTGAAACATTACGTCAAAAAATCGAAAAGGAGCTCTTTAATCAAGCTCTGGATTCTTGGGTACATAAAGAGACTCAAACTCCTGAGGTTGCAGCTACGTTAATTTCTGCTTTGGCCAGCGCTTTGGAAAAAGAGGGGGTCAATGCCGATTTTTCTGCGATTATCGCAAAAAACGTCTCAAAAGAGAGGGTGAATGCACTCTTAGCAAAAAGCATTTTAGATAAGCTACGTGAAAAATCTGTTGTTTTAGGTGAAATTGGGGGGGGAGCCCAAATCAAATTACATAACCAGATGCTTACTTTGGATTTGAGTGACATGGCTTTCAAAGAGCTATTAGGTGGTTATTTAAGAAAAGATTTTAGAGCTCTTTTGTTTCGAGCATAAAGATCTTTAAAAATCATATTTTTCAAATATTGGAATAGGTTCATGCAATACTATTTTCTGGCAAGCTTACTTCCCCCTCTGGAAATAGGGCATGTGCCTACTTTGGGTTTTCAAGAATTTCGGGAGTTGATGCGCATTAATTTGACAGAAGAACATTGGCATCAGATCGGTCGTTTTTTAAGGCTCATCGATCTGGAAAATATGAGAGCATTATGGTTACAAGAGCCCCTAGATCCCCATGGCAATGCCAATCGGGAAAAATTAGAACAGGCAATCTTAGAAGAGAGGTGGCCTGATGGGGAGGAATTTCCTGCATATATGGTGGATTATTTAGTCAGGTATTCTTCGGTTGAGGAGCGGGTGGCTCACTTTCCTCTTCTTCTTGCACAATTTTTTAATGAGCAGCTTGAGAATCAGGAGGGGGGGCAGGAGCAGCTCCACACCGATTTTTTTGGGAAATATTTTGCTTTCCAACGGGAGATGAGATTGGTTGTTCTTGGATTTCGAGCAAAAAAACTGGATCGGGATCCTGTAGTTGAGCTGCAATATGAGGATGAAACCGATCCACTGGTTGCTCAAATTTTAGCGCAAAAAGATGCCAAAACGTATGAGCCTCCTTTTGAATATAGGGAGTTATGGCCTATTTTTGATGCATATGTAGATAAGCCACGTGAACTGCATAGGGCGCTTTATGAGTACCAATTTGACCATTTGGTCGAGTTGGGCAGTGCAGATCCCTTCTCAATTGAGAGAATTTTAAACTATCTGTCTCGACTGATCCTAGTAGAGCGATGGATGGAACTTACTGTTCAGAAAGGGTTAGACGTTATCAACACTATTGAAAGGAATATCGCATGAGTACAATGGAAGCCCCCTCTTCTGTAAAAGAATGTGCAACAGGTCGTGTTGTAAGGGCATTTGGCAATCTGGTTCATGTCCAGTTTAATGGACATGTACGTCAGGGAGAAATTGCTTTCGTTGATGTCGGGGGATCTCAATTGAAAGCCGAAGTGATAGAGGTTGCAGGAACAGAGGTCAAGCTTCAAGTGTTTGAAGACACGCGAGGAATCAAGTTGAATACTCCTGTCCGTTTTGCAGGGGATCTTCTGGAAGCTGAACTGGGGCCTGGTCTTTTAGAGTCTATCTTTGATGGATTGCAAAATCGTCTCGTCGATATCGCTGAAAGGTGTGGCTATTATCTTCCTCGAGGAGTGTATGTTCTTCCTTTAAGTCGGACAACTCTATGGAAATATGTGCCCACAGCCAAAGTGGGAGAGGTACTTGCAAGGGGGGATGTTTTAGGTACAACCAGGGAGGGCCGTTTTGAACATGCCATCATGGTTCCCTTTTCGATTTTTGGCAAAGTGACTCTGACCTGGACCATCGCTCCAGGGGAATACAATATTGATACGATTGTTGCAAGAGCCCGAGATGCTAAGGGGAATGAGCTCTCTTTTTCTATGGTTCAAAAATGGCCAGTGAAAATGGGTCTTGCGCAAGGAGAAAAAATTAAACCCTCCAAGATGATGGATACAGGGGAGAGGGTCTTAGATACTCAAATTCCTATTTTGAAAGGGGGAACTTTTTGCACTCCGGGTCCTTTTGGAGCAGGAAAAACGGTTCTACAACACCATCTTTCTAAATATTCAGCTGTGGATTTAGTCGTTCTTTGTGCCTGCGGGGAACGCGCAGGGGAGGTTGTAGAGGTTTTACGAGAATTTCCTCACCTCATCGATCCTCATACAAATGAGCCTTTAATCAAACGCACATGCATTATTTGTAACACCTCCTCGATGCCTGTAGCTGCTCGGGAAGCCTCCGTGTATTTGGGAGTTACGATAGCAGAATATTATCGACAGATGGGTCTGGATGTTCTGCTTCTGGCAGATTCCACCTCACGTTGGGCACAAGCTATGCGAGAAATGTCAGGACGTCTAGAGGAGATTCCAGGCGAAGAGGCCTTTCCAGCCTATTTGGCCTCTCGTATCGCAGCCTTCTATGAAAGAGGGGGGGTCTATCAGCTAAAAAATGGTAAACAGGGATCTATCACGATTTGTGGAGCGGTCTCTCCCGCAGGAGGTAGCTTTGAAGAGCCTGTGACCCAGGCAACTCTTGCTGTGGTAGGAGCCTTTTGTGGCCTCTCTCGAGCCCGTTCAGATGCGCGTCGTTATCCTGCTATTGACCCGCTGATCTCCTGGTCAAAATATGTCATCGATGTTGCAAAAGAAATTGAAAGCCGGGTTCCTGGATGGGGGGAAATGGTTCAACGCGCCTACCGTTTCTTAAAAGAGGGCAATGAAATAGGGAAAAGAATGGAGGTCGTAGGAGAGGAGGGAACCTCTCTAGAAGATATTTTTGTCTATCTGAAATCAGAGCTCTATGATTTTTGTTATCTCCAGCAAAATGCTTTTGATAAGGTAGATGCTTACTGTCCTTTCAATCGACAGATTCCTCTTTTTAAACTTATTAACCATATTTTTGAGACCCCCTTTGATTTTACCAATAGGGATAAAGCGCGAGAATTTTTTCTGACGCTCCAAGGAAAAATCAAAAGTATGAACTCCATTCCTTTTGACTCATCCGAGCATGAAGAGGCGTTTCAGGAGATTTCAGAAATGATCGAACGGGCAAGAAAACTATGAAAAAAATCTATGATCGCATCAAAGACATGCGCGGTAACTTGATTACTGTGATAGCAGAGGGGGTAAGCCTCAATGAACTTGCTCGTATTGAAACAAAAGATGGGGGTTTCATTTATGCCTCTGTCCTGCGTTTTGAAGGGGATCTGGTGACTCTACAAGTATTTGGAGGCACACGGGGAATTTCGACAGGGGACAAGGTCATCTTCTTAAAAAGAGAGATGGAGGTGAGCTGTGGAGATGCTCTTTTGGGCCGCCGTTTAAATGGGCGCGGAGCTCCCATTGATGGGGGACCTGAGGTTTTAGGAGAAAAAATTGCAATCGGTCAACCCTCCTTTAATCCTATACATAGAATGATTCCTCGAGAGATGGTCCGTACCAATATTCCGATGATAGACGTCTTCAATTGTCTGGTAAAATCACAAAAAATTCCCATTTTTTCTGTAGCAGGAGAGCCTTACAACAAGCTTTTGATGAGAATTGCCAATCAGACAGATGCGGATATCATTGTCATTGCAGGAATGGGACTGACCTTTGCGGATTACCAAGCGTTTATTGATAATGCGGAACAATCGGGCTCCTTGGGAAAAACGGTGATGTTTATTCATCGCGCAACAGATCCTCCTGTCGAGTGTTTGTTGGCGCCTGATATGGCCCTTGCCTGTGCCGAAAGATTTGCAACCTCTGGGAAAAATGTGCTCGTTCTTCTTACAGATATGACAGCCTTTGCAGATGCGATTAAAGAGATCTCTATTACCATGGATCAAATTCCTTCAAACCGGGGATATCCAGGCTCTCTCTATTCAGACCTTGCCTCCCGTTACGAAAAAGCTGTAGATATCGATAAGAGTGGATCTATTACTTTAGTGAGTGTAACGACCATGCCAGGAGATGATGTTACCCATCCTGTGCCTGACAACACAGGATATATCACCGAGGGGCAATTTTATTTGCACGGGGGTAAAATCGATCCTTTTGGTTCACTCTCTCGACTGAAGCAGCAGGTCATAGGAAAGGTCACACGAGAAGATCATGGGGATCTTGCAAATGGATTGGTTCGTCTCTATGCTGATTCCAAGAAGGCGAAAGAGAGAGAAGCGATGGGATTCAAACTCTCGCGATGGGATGAAAAACTTCTCCATTATGGTCAAACATTCGAAAAGAAAATGATGGATTTAGAGGTGAACATGACTTTAGAAGAGGCTCTGAACCTAGGTTGGCAGCTTTTAGCAGAGAATTTTCAAAGGCATGAGGTGGGCATTAAGCATAGTCTTGTTGATAAATACTGGCCAGGTTAGGGAAGCTCTTGTTATGGCAGAGATTAAACTCACCAAGAATGAATTACGAGCGCAGCAAGTGCGTCTTGCTCAACTTCTCAAATATCTTCCCACCTTGCATTTAAAAAAGGCGATGCTACAAGCAGAAGTGAATGAGGTACGTGTGACCATTAAGAATTTAGAGGAGGCCTATGAGGCAAGACGCGCAGAAGTTTCCGATGCCAGTCTTATTTTAAGTGAAAATACAGGCCTTAATTTTACTCATGCAGCTCAAATCCAGGAAATTAAAAAGAGATATGAAAATATCGCAGGGGTAGATATTCCCCTATTTGAGGGGGTTACTTTCACCGCTTTTGATTACCCCCTGTTTACCACTCCTGCATGGGTGGATGGAGCAGTCGTTGAACTGCGAGCGTTAGCACTTTCTAAAGCAAAAATGTTGGTGGAGGTAGAAAAGAAAGAGGCGCTGGAAAGAGAGTTGCGGGAGATTTCTATTCGAGTCAATCTTTTTGAAAAAAATTTAATTCCCAAATCAGAAGAAAATATCAAAAAGATACGCGTCTTTTTAGGGGATCAGGAGCTTGCAGCTGTGGGTCAAGCAAAGGTTGCCAAGAAGAAAATCGAACATAAAAAGAGGGGTCATGAGAGTTGATGTAGAGAAGTATCTCTTTGTGGGCCCCTGGAGTGGTCGAGACCATTTTTTTCGTAGAGCGCAAGAATGTGGCTATATAGAATTTTTAAGTCGCACTCCCCCCTCTTTAGAGGCCTCTTTTGAGATTCAGACTCTGATGGATGCGCTGCATGTTTTAAGACGCATGGTTCCCGTCAAGCAGACACCTATCGAAGATTTTCGTCCTGCACATGTATTGGCCCGTCATATCGTAGAGAGGAATCATGCCTTAGAACATTTACAGGAAGAGGAGCGTGTTTTAAATAAAGAGATTTCCCGCATAAGAGCTTTTGGCAATTTTTCTCTTACCGAGTTGAAAACGATCCAGAAAGCAACCAATCGAGTGGTGCAGTTTTTTGTATGTAAGCAGGAGAAAAAAACAGAGGCTCGAGAGGATCCTGAAGTTATCTATATCGATTCACAGCATGGACTGGATTACTACATATCGATACATTCTGAAAGGAGGAGCTATCCTGGATTTACAGAGATGCATATCGAGCGCTCTTTAGGAGAGCTTTTAGCCAGAAAAGCGCTTGTCAGACGGGATATAGATGCCTATGAGACCGAATTATCACTTCTTGCGCACCATAAAAAGCTTTTAGAAGAGGGGTTGGTTGATACTCTTAATTACCACCACTTAAACAGGACGCAAGAGTATGCGGAGCCTGTTTTGGAGGGGGGACTCTTTGCGGTGGAGGGGTGGATTCCTAAGAAAAAGATCCCCCTTCTTTTGAAGGTGGCGGAAGAGGAAAAAGTTCATATGGAACAGATCCACATTGAAAAAACAGAGCGGATTCCTACCTATTTAGAAAATAGGGGGGCCTCTCGTATCGGTGAGGACCTCGTTCACATTTACGATATCCCATCGGCCTCTGACCGTGATCCCTCCCTATGGGTATTTATTGCCTTTGGCCTATTTTTTTCTATGATTGTGGCAGATGCGGGTTATGGACTTTTACTTTTGGCGATCTCCCTCTTTCTCTATTTTAAGTATAAGAAAAAAAGGGGAGCTGTCAAACGGGTCATTAAACTTGCGATCTCCCTTTCGGTCGGTTGTATTCTTTGGGGGACGCTCACCGCCTCTTTTTTAGGGGTAAATATAGGAATAGATAGCCCTATACGTAAATACACCTTTATCGATTGGGTAGCCGAGAGAAAAGCGGATTACTATCTCACGGAAAAACCCGCCTCCTATGAGGAGCTGGTGAAAGAATATCCTACTCTGAAAGAGGCTACAACGCCCCAAGCATTTTTGAGAGGAGCTGTTAAAAAAGAGGCAGATGGCAGTCCCAAATATGTTGTATACGAGAATTTTACCGACCATTTTATGATGGAGCTGGTGATTTTTGTAGGGACGCTCCATATCATGGTTTCCCTATTACGCTATATAGATAGAAATTGGGCAGCTGTAGGTTGGGTCGTGTTTATGATAGGAGCCTACCTCTATTTCCCCCTCCTGATTAAAGCGATCTCTCTTATCCATTATATTTTTCATATCCCTTATATGGAGGGGGCTTTGATAGGAAAGTATCTAGTTTTTGGAGGAGTGGGTTTAGCCTGGTTTTTGGCGATTATGCAAAAGAAAATGGGGGGATTATCGGAACCCATGACTGCGATTCAAATTTTTGCAGATGTCATGTCCTATTTGAGGATTTATGCATTAGCTGTCGCAGGCCTTATTTTAGGAGAGACTTTTAATAAAATTGGATTAGAGATACCCTACCTTGGAATTTTGATTATTTTAGCGGGACATACGCTGAATTTTGTTCTTGCCCTTGGGGGAGGACTGATTCATGGCTTACGATTAAATTTCATTGAGTGGTACCACTATAGCTTTGAGGGAGGGGGGAAAGTTTTCAACCCTTTGAAGCTGATACAGAAAGATTAAAACGAGGAGAAAAGAGATGGATGGAAACGTGTTAAATGTCGTTGGACCCGCGCTTGTTTTGGGCTTAGCAATGATTGGGAGTTCGATTGGATGTGCGATTGGGGGGATGGTCTCACATGCGGTGATGGCGCGTATTGATGAGGGGCATGGAAAGATGATTGGGATGTCAGCGATGCCCTCTTCGCAAGCGATTTACGGGTTCATATTGATGATTTTGATGAATGGATCGATTAAAGATGGAAATTTATCTGCTGTGGGGGGGATTGCCATTGGGGTGAGTGTAGGTTTTGCTCTTCTTTTTTCCTCTGTGATGCAGGGTAAATGTTGTGCGACGGGGATTCAAGCATCTGCGAAACAGCCAGGCGTTTATGGAAAGTGCTTTGCGGCGATTGGGATTGTGGAATCATTTTCATTGTTTGCCTTTGTTTTTGCGCTCCTTCTTTTTTAAGCTTTTCTTTGTGGTGGCATTTTCTCTATTAAGTGGATGCCATCCTGCCTATTTGCGCTGCCGCTCGGAGATATTGAAGCCGGCCTATCTTGCATCTGTTCAGGTGGATACCCCTGATCTGTGGAGGGAGTGTTTTTGGGGGCAGCAGATTGTCGTGCATTGGGCGCTCCCCTCTGACTGTTTCTCTTCGGACATAGATCTTATTTTAGACATAAGGTATGGGACGCGGGAGACGGAGAGGGTTTCCTGCCGTGTGCCTTCTCGCAAAGGATTTCGCATCTTTCGGATTATGGGGGATGAGTATGTGTGTAAAAAGGGGATTATTTCGTATCGCGCGACGCTAGAGTCCTGTGGGGAGCCCTTAGATATATGGCGCCATTCCCTATGGGTCGACCTCATCAACCCTTAAATTATAAAGCACTTAATTTATATTTATTATAATTTAATAATCAAAGGTTATAATAAGGGCAAATCAATAGGTACAATTCATGTTTCATTCAGCCATTAGAGGAACAGGAGAGCACGCTTCTGATTCACCCATTATAAAACCTTTTCAAGGGAAATCGATAGGCTTTGTCTTTGTCATCATTTTGGGTCTTGGCGGTTTAGCTGTGGCTGGAGTGGGACTCAGCGGATATTTGCGGGCAGGAACTCTCAGTGACCTTGGTCAGGTTAATTCGATAATCATGATGGCCTCTGGTGGCGGGGGAGGAATCCTATTTCTGATCGTAGGGATTATCGGCTCGGTTAAAAATCATAACGCCGCTCGAAATCAGTCTGTTGAAAATCGCTACAACGAGATCTTTGCGTTGTTGGATGCTTTACAGCAAGCGTTGAGTGATTCTACTGCTAGATATGAGAGTATTAAGCAGGTGATGCAAGAGGTCAAAAGAAAGAAGATCGATATTTATGCGGTATATCAGCTTGGTGATCGAAGGACTCAACCCATCATTAGGCTTTTAATATCTTTGATTCACGTCGATATTTTGCGCTCCTTGGTTAAGGACAAACTGGTCGATCTCACTGGGGACAATGAAATGGATGGCTCCCCTCTGTACATAGCGTGCCAACCAAGCGTCTCTCCAGACCTATTTCAGTTCATTTTAGAACAATCTTCAGACGAGATGCTCGATAAGGCTCCCCATGAAGAGGGGGCAACCTCGGAGTTCATAGATTACACTCCGCTCTGTTTGGCTATCTTTACAGATCAAATGGATAAGGCTAAGGCCCTTCTAGAGAGGGGAGCCGAGCCTAATCTCGCTTATAAGGGATCTTATCCTATCCATTTTGCGATAATGCAGAAAAATCTTGAGATAGTCGCACTCTTAATACAAAAAGGGGCTCCTCTTTATGTTCCACATCCTCTAAGTCATACCCTTTTGTGGTGCGCAGCTGATGTGGGATCTAGGGAGATTTACGCATTCTTGCTGGAGCGCGGGCATCCTGAGGATATAAAGGCAGCAGCGCTCCTAGAGAAAAGGGAAGAAGAGGCTAGGGTGACAGCTCGCTATGATAGAGACAGACAAACCCCTCATCAGACCGCAGAGCTTATTGAGCTATTATAAAAGTTTAGAGCATAGGGCTCCTCTTCATTTAAGGTTTTTGACCGACAATCGGCTTTCCCATGTGGCAAAAGCCTTAATCTTATCTTAATTTTTGTTTAGAATAAAAGATATTTTCTCTCGGCTTATAATTAAATAATATAAAAAATGCATATAATTTATTTAGTATTAATAATTATATTATATAATATAAGCATCTTAAAAATTATTTATAACAAAGAAGAGAAGATGACAGTAGGTAAAGTAGATAAAGTAGATGGAGCTTGGATAGGCTCTATGGTAGCGACAGGGTTAGGAACAGTAGCAGCAGTGGTCTGCTTAGCTGTTTTAAAAAATCAGACAGATGTACAAAAGATATTAACAGTATCTGGTGCAGGAGTTGCTGGCGTCTTGTTTATTGGTGCGGCTGTGCAGCTGTATCTTCGCCACCGACCCACATCAGAAGAAGCAGCACTACAAAATCCAACATATTCAGAAGAAGCAGCACTACAAAAGCCAACATATATAGAATATCTAGAAGATAGAAATCTATGGCAGCCAAGGGCTGATGTCCCAGCACATGAGTGTACAGCAGCTAATTTATATGAATGGTTCTATTAAAAGGGGAAAATGAACCTATCTCACTATTCTGTTGTATAATAGAAGCATCTTAAAAATTATTTATAACAAGGAGGAGAAGATGACAGTAGGTAAAGTAGATAAAGTAGATGGAGCTTGGATAGGCTCTATGGTAGCGACAGGGTTAGGAACAGTAGCAGCAGTGGTCTGCTTAGCTGTTTTACAAAATCAAACAGATGTACAAAAGATATTAACAGTATCTGGGGCAGGAGTTGCTGGTACCTTGTTTCTTGGTGCGGCTGTGCAGCTGTATCTTCGCCACCGACCAAAATCAGAAGAAGCTGACGCTCCTGAAGAGAGTTCATTTATGCGCGCTGTAGTTGAGGTGCCAGAGGCGGAGCGAACAGTTGTGCAACCACAAAATCAAGGAACTGAAGCTTCTAAAAAGAGTTTCGCAGAACTTGGTCTTGAGAATTGGAATCCAGAAGATGATTGCTAGAAACTTTAATAGGTAGGGAAGCGGGATTTAGCTCTCTTGAGGAGAGCTATTTTTCGCCTCCCAACTATTCCAAATCAGCCTCTCCGTCGTTTCCCAATCTAAACAAGGATCCGTAATAGAAACCCCATATCGCAATGTAGGGGTAATCGCCTGCGCTCCCGCATAGAGGTGGCTCTCCACCATCATCCCCACAATATTTTGATTTCCACACTTTATCTGATCTAAAACTGTTTGAAATGCAAGAATCTGTTTCTCATAAGATTTCTCGCAATTATCATGTGCACAATCAACCAGAAGCCGCTCGCTCACCTGCGCTCTTCTACACGCCATCGTCGCTTCATGAATTTTTGATGCCATGTAATTGGGTCCCCGATGGCCCCCTCTAAGCACAAGATGGCAATACCCATTCCCAGCCGCCTCAAGACGGTTCAAGCGCCCATTTGAGGAGATCCCAAAACAGACATGTGGTCTCTGTGCCGCCACCATCCCATGAATCGCATTCTCTACATTGCCATCCGTTGTGTTTTTAAAACCCACAGAAAAAGGTAGACTGGCCGCCAACGCCCGGTGCGGAGAAGAGGTTGCCGTCCGTGCCCCAATACATCCCCACGTTAAAAAATCAGCAAAATAGGGGGCCGTTACCATCTCCAATAACTCACATCCTATAGGCACCCTCAATCGTGTCAACTCTGCAAATAGCTGACGACTGCTCCTCATCCCCTTCCCAAGATTATAAGATCCATCCAAATCAGGATCGTAAAGCAGCCCCTTCCAACCAGTAATCGTTCGAGGCTTTTCAACATAGGCCCTCATAATAATAAAAAGATGGTCAGATACCCGATGGCTCAATCGAGATAACCGATGCGCATATTCTAAAGCGGAATCCAGATCATGAATAGAACAGGGCCCCACAATCAGAAGCAGACGCCTGTCCCCCCCCTCTAAAATAGCCCTCACACTTTCTCGTGAATGATGTATAAAATTCCGATCTTGAAGCGAAAGGGGATATTCATTGATAAGCTCTTCAGGCGTAGGAACTTCAAGAAGAGCTTCCTGCACTAATTCATCATTCGCAAACATCATAAGCTTCTCAAGTTAACAAATAGGAGACTTTTAGAAAATCTCCTTGTTTTAGTAAGGAAAAAATTGAGGTTTTTATTCTTGTGAATAAGGATAAATATTACTTATGCTTTTCTGTGTAAGTAAGGAATTATATGAATTTTTTGATTGCTCAGCTTAATGTATTTAGGCAGATTATTTGGACACCTCTTTTTGTTCTGCTTGTGGGAACAGGTCTTTTTTTAACTGTCAGATTAAGGGGAATACAATTTACTCAACTTTTCTATTCTTTGAAGCTTGCTTTTACGCGTCATGATGATAAGGCGCAAGGAGATATTTCTCATTTTCAGGCTCTTATGACAGCGCTTGCTGCAACGATTGGGATTGGGAATATAGCTGGAGTTGCAACAGCGATTACGATGGGGGGGTTAGGTTCTCTATTTTGGTTGTGGGTGACCTCGTTGATTGGGATGTCTATTAAGTATGCTGAGGCGATTTTAGCGATCCAATATCGTGAGAAGGATGATCGTGGAGAGATGGTAGGGGGGCCCATGTTCTATATAGAAAAGGGGCTCAAGTGGAAATGGTTAGCATGTGCATTTGCTTTTTTTGGGACGATCACCACTCTCTTTACAGGAAATATTGTACAGTCCAACTCGATTGCTTCTGCTGTATTCAATACTTTTCATATCAACGTTTGGGTTACAGGAGTGATTTTAGCCGTGATGACCCTTCTTGTTTTGATTGGGGGGATTAAGGCTATTGGGGGGGTAACCTCCTATCTTGTTCCCTTTATGGCGCTCTTTTACATTGGGGGGAGCCTTCTTGTGCTTGCTTTGCGTTTTGAGTTTATTCCGGATGCGATTTCCTCTATTTTTTCGAGTGCCTTTACGGGACAAGCTGCTTTTGGAGGGTTTGCAGGAGCCTCTATTATGATGGCGATCCAAATGGGGGTGACAAGAGGGGTATTTTCGAATGAATCGGGGCTGGGAACTGCGCCTATTGCGGCAGCAGCGGCAAAAACAGACTATCCAGGTAGACAGGCGTTGATTTCCATGACAGGAGCTTTTCTCTCTACCATCGTCTGTACCTTTACAGGCCTTGCGATTGCTGTAACAGGAGTTTTGGGACAATTAGGAGCAGATCATAAGCTTTTGACGGGCGTGCCCATGACGATCGCAGCTTTTGATTCGGTCCTTCCTTTTGGAGGAGTGATTGTGGTTTTGGCGAGCATCCTCTTTGGTTATTCAACCATTATCGGCTGGGCTTATTACGGGGAAAAATGTTGTGAATACCTTTTAGGGACCCGCTCTATTTTTTCCTATCGGCTGATTTTTTCCCTCTTTGTGCTTTTAGGGGTGGCGATTCCTTTGGATATCGTCTGGGCTCTTGCTGATATTGCAAATGCTTTTATGGCGCTTCCCAATTTGATTGGGATTTTTGCTTTGACTGGGGTGGTAGTTGCCCAGACAAAGATTTTTATGAATAAGGTGAAAAAGGAGAATATTTCTCTCAATATCATTTAGACAAATAGATCATCTAAACAGATCTCATTCTGAACCAAATCCTCGGAATACATATTGGTTTTCAAGCCATAGAGGGCAATGAGCGCAAGAAAGATCTGTTTGTTTGTGGGATTTTTTTTATTGGGGTAGTATTTCGTCATATTCTCTATTTTCTGCAGCAAATTTTTAGCGTAAGCTTTTTCGATCGTAAAAGGGTGGTCGCTATATTTGATTTCACAGAGAGTAATTGTCCCATCCTCCCTATCAAAAAGCAGATCGATTTGAGCTCCTATCTCTTTTGATTTTTTTGGAGGCACATAGCGCCAACTACCACTGACGTAAGCTATTTTTTCCAATCCCAGAGCTTGAGCAATTTGGTTAAGATGTTTCAAACAGACACTTTCAAATGCACGACCAGACCAGACTGCTCTTTCAGCTGTTTTCAAGATCTTTTGCCAATGCCCTCTCTCTCCTATAAATGTACCCGAATGCATTAAAGGCGCAATCCATCTCAAATAAAAAAGCGTGTATTCATCAACGATACGATAAAAACGATCTCGAGTTTTTTTCCCTAATGGCACATAACATTTAATGAATTCTGAAGCTTCAAGCTCCTCCAACCTTCTATTAAGGCTACTCCCAGAGGTAAGTTTAGTTGTCTTTATCAACTGTTCTCGAGAAATAGAATTACCTGCTTTTGCAATTTCTCGAATAATTTGCAAATTCACTTCTGCATGATCGAAGAGCGACCTAAAAACATTATTAAATTCAGAATAGAGAACCCCGTTTTTATGAAAACAAAGAGCATCGACTAGCTGGGTGGGTGATAGTCCCTTTTTAACCTCTTTGAGATAAAACGGAATGCCTCCTAAAACCATGTACAGATCTAATACCTGCTTGTTATTAAAAGTGATCCCGCGACTCTTCAAAAACTCTTTAGTCTCTTTAAGATCAAATGCTTTGAGCAGGATTCTTTTTGTGATTCTGTTATATAATCCCCCTTTTGCATGAATAATGTTTTCTAACATCCATGAGGCAGCAGAGCCGCAAACAATTAAAATCAAATTA
The DNA here is from genome assembly GCA_013288105.1 of Chlamydiota bacterium. Classification (GTDB taxonomy): domain Bacteria; phylum Chlamydiota; class Chlamydiia; order Chlamydiales; family JAAKFR01; genus JABDCM01. Next base: position 9,306 of record JABDCM010000007.1, on the reverse strand, counting down.
TTTAAACGGCTCCAATATAAATTCCAATAATAATCAAGAGCTGCCATTAAACCGGATTTTTTAGAAGCAAGCCAGGGAAGCTCATCTAGAAATACAATCACTTTTTTATCTTTTGGTGCTGCCTTAATTTGTTCTGTCAAGCGTTCGAATGCCTGTTTCCAGGAGGTTGGAGGTTGTATAGGAATGTTTTCAAAAAATGTTTTAGAGAATGCTTCGGAAAAATTTTCTAATTGTTTTGCTAATGAAAGATTTTTGACGCCTGCTGTCTCTAGATAGATTCCCTGATTAGAAAAATACTCTCTGATTAAAAAGGTTTTCCCGATCCTTCTTCTTCCGTAGACAGCCAAAAATTCTGCTTCTTTTGACCGGCTGATGAGATTTAAAATGGTCAGCTCTTCTTTTCTTCCTATGATTGATTTTTCAGCCATTTGCCCTCATGGATAGTTGTGAATGGCCATGCGTCAAGATGTGGCCACCTATGCTTCCATTATAGTTGGCCACATCTTTCTGTGAAAGCAAGATATGGCCACCTATAAGGTCACTTTTTTGATGTCGCTACTCCTATCGCTGAATCCGCTGTCCCATAATAGAGAAACCATTGGTTATGAAAATGGACAAGTCCCTCAATAAAAACAGTGCCCCTCTCATATTGTCCCCTCATCTCATACGCTCTTTCAGGAGTTAGAAAACACTCCTCACTGCGTATAAGAATTTTTGTGGGATCTGCGAGATCAAAGAGCACCTGTCCTGCAGAATAGGCTTTGGGTAGAATATGAGGATCCCCTTTTTTAATAGAATTTTTCCCATTATAGAGAAGCAGAATTCCCTCTTCAGTCAGAATAGCAGGAGGGCCTGCTTCCACCAGAAGGCCATCAAACTTTCCCTTTCTTGGTTTCAGAAGGATTGTGAGCTCCCCATCCTCATCTTTGAGAGGTTCCCAGGAGATCAAATCATCGGATGTAGCAGTATAGATCATCCCTTCCCCCCAGTACATCCAGTATTTACCTTGAATTTTAGTCGCAATCAACCGGTCCTCTTCAAGGCGACATACAATGGAACCTGATTTGGACCAGCGCCTGTGCATATTTCCTTCAAAGGCATACCCTCGCTTTTTCCAATGGATCAGATCGTCAGATGTTGCTACTGCCAAAACAGCCACTTGGCGATTCCATTGTGTATAGGTCATGACATAAGAGCCCTCTTCCGTTTCAACAATCCGAGGATCTTCGCATCCACCAGGAAATTCGTAAGAGCTCTGCTCGTCACAGTCGGGAAATAAGACGGGGGTGAGCATCCGCTCAAAGTGAATGCCATCAGAACTTTCGGCAAGTCCAATACGAGAGGTATGGTTTCCAATCCCTGTTCCATAATTATCCTCTGCTCGATACAAGAGGTATACTTTCCCATGTCGTACAACCGCTGCTGGATTAAAGACATGTTCTGCTTCCCAGCAAATCTCCTTATGTTGGAGGGGACAGCAAAAAACAGAATCAGAGCAAGGAGTGAGAATGGGATTTGCCTCATCCACCCGCTCAAATGGCCCTATAAGGGATGATAAAGAACAAAGAAGAGTTATAATTAACATAACGAAGAGAGCTTTTCTTGAATGGAGAGAAGCTCTCTCTCCCCTTGCATTAAAGCTGTTCGCTGCTTTTCTATTAACTCAGGGCGTGCCTTCTCAAGAAAATCAGGATTCGCAAGTAGCCCCTTCAGCTTTTCCACATTCATCTTTCCCCTCTCCAACTCTTTCTGCAGCCGCTCCTTCTCCTTTTCAGCCCGTTCCTGAGGAAGGGGAATCACAATCTGCAGCTCGCCCATTGTTCCAGTCGCAGTAAATCCTAAAGAGGGCTTTTCAGCTGTTATCTCAACTTTATTTGTTTTTACAAGCGCTTGAATGAGGTGAAGATTCTCTTTAACCAGGGCAGATGGGCCTACAAAGAAGAGATCGGTTGCCATTTGGGGGGGAATCTGCATCTCTCCTCGAATATTGCGAATCGTGTAGATCACCTTTTCAATATAAGCAAATTCTTCTTCCGCTTTTTGAGAAAGATCCTCCTCTCGTAAAAGACGGGGATAGGGGGCCCTCATACAGGCAGGACTCATCAAACTCTCAATCGCATCCTGTGTGTAAAGGTCTACGTGCGGATTTTTTGCAAGTTTAGGAAAATGCTGTTTTAAGAGCTGAAAGAGCTCCTCTGTAATAAAAGGGGCCATCGGATGCAAGAGACGAATCATATTGAGCAGTACAATAAGAAGCACTTTTTGCTTGTTTACTCTCTCTCTTTCATGACCTCTTTTTTTAAACAAAACAGGTTTGACGATTTCTACATAATAGGCGCAAAATTCTTTCCAAAAGAAATCATAGGCAGCAGTCGAGGCAAGATCAAAAGCATAGCCACTCAAATGGAGATTAATCTCCTTGTTAAGACGATTCATCCCGGACAAGATCCAGCGATCTTCTAAAGCAAAAAGAGAAAAATCCATCCCCTCGGAAAAAGCTTCAGAGGAGAGCCCCTCTAAATGCATTAAAACAAAACGGGCCCCATTCCAGATCTTGTTTGCAAAATTCTTAAACTCCTCAAAACGACGCCGATCTAAATCAATCTGCGGCGATTGATTGGCACAGGAACAAAGAGACATGCGCACAGCATCTGTCCCATACTCCTCTATCATATCCAGAGGATCTATGACATTCCCTTTACTTTTAGAGAGTTTCTCCCATTTTGAAAAAACAGCTGTAGGCAGCGGCTGACCTGCATCAAACCCATTTTTTTCTTCTCCAAAAATATAGCTCACACCCCCTTCTGGAAGAGTACGGTAATAAGATTTTCCATAGATCAACCCATGCAGAAAGGTCTCTGGAAAGGGGGGCTCTCCTAATGCATATTCCCCCATCAAAATCATCCGAGCAACCCAGAAAAAGAGAATATCATGCCCCGTAACAAGAACACTGGTGGGATAAAATTTTTTGAGCTCCTCTGTTTGCTCCGGCCATCCCAACGTGCTAAAAGGCCAGAGAGAAGAGGAAAACCAGGTGTCTAAAACATCAGGGTCCTGCTGCCAAAGAGAGGGCTCTTGCGCCACTTCAGGGGGAAGGTCGGTCCCCGCATAACAGATGATCCGATCCGGATCATTTTTATGATACCAAACGGGAATGCGGTGTCCCCACCAGAGCTGACGGCTAATACACCAATCTCTTAAGTGATTTACCCAATGAAAATAGGTGCTTTCCCAACTAGAAGGGGTGAGCTTCACCCTCTTTTGCTCTACACTCTCTTTGAGAGGAGCTACAAAGGGGGCCATTTTAATGAACCACTGCTTGGAGAGATAGGGCTCGATCACAGCTTTAGAACGGTAAGAGACTCCCACACGTAAAAGATGAGGCTCCACCTTTTCCAAAAGCCCCAAAGTTTTCATCTGTTTCACAACAGCCTCTCTGGCCTCCTCTCGAGTCAACCCCACAAAAGGCCCCCCATTTTCATTCATATGTCCATCGTCAGTGAAAATGTTGATCATTTCAAGATGATGCTCAAGCCCCATGCGATAATCATTAAAGTCATGCGCAGGAGTAATCTTGACCATTCCTGTTCCAAAGGAGGGATCGACATGGTGATCTGCAATAATCGGAATTTCTCGTTGAACAAAGGGGAGATGGACCTTCTGTCCAATCAAAGGGCGATAGCGCTCATCTTTAGGAGAGACAGCAATCGCTGTATCTCCAAGTATTGTTTCAGGACGGGTCGTGGCAATACGGATATATCCTGAACCATCAGAAAGAGGATATTTAAAATACCAGAGAAAAGAGTCCCTCTCCTCATATTCCACCTCATCATCAGCAAGCGCTGTTTTGGTGATAGGATCCCAATTCACTAGGTAGTTGCCTCGATAAATCAGCCCTGCGTCATAAAGCTTCTTAAACATCGTGCGCACGGCCCGACAACATCCCTCATCCATCGTAAAACGGAGGCGCGACCAGTCACAAGAGGCCCCTAGTTTTTTAAGCTGCTTCAGGATCGTCTGTTCACTTTTTTCCTTCCACTCCCAGACAAGTTTCAAAAAAGCTTCTCGAGAGAAATCATCGCGCCTTTTTCCTTGGGTCGAGAGTAAATTTTTTTCTACAACGCTTTGAGTGGCGATACCCGCATGATCGGTTCCTGGGACCCATAGAGCCTCATAGCCACTCATTCTTTTCCAGCGGATCAGAATATCTTGTAGAGTATTGACAAGGGCATGTCCCATGTGTAGCACACCCGTGACGTTGGGGGGGGGAATCACAATACAATAGGGGGGCTTTGAGGAGTGGGGGTCGGCTTTGAAAAATCCATTTTCCTCCCAAAAAGCATACCATTTGGAATCTGTGATTTTAGGATCATAAGCTTTGGGGAGGTCATCTGAGATCATAGGGGGAGGAGGATATCAGAGAATAGAAATTTATTCAGCTAAATTATATCCGAATGCGTTCAACTCATTTGAATATATTCTTCTTGGGCACGCTGATGGAAAAAGGCCTCCCTCTCAGAATTTTCTGCAATCTGATAAAAAAGGGTCAGTTGGCGATAAAGCTCTCTCCTCTCCCACATAAACGAGGTATTATACCAGCTTGGAATCTCAAGTATATGATTGGTGAGCTCATGAGAAAGAAGTGCCCATGAACGGGGAAAAGAGGTATCAATCACACCAGCAAAATGAATAGAGGCAATCTCTTCCCCTTCAACCGCATAAAGCCAGCATCCATAAAGAGTATGGAGTAAGGTGGACTCCTGATTGAGCAGTTCAAAGGGATATTTTTCAAAGATTTCTCTTGCCCGCACCCAATCTTCCTCTTTCAAATAGGCCCAAATATCCAGCGCATCGAGACGAATTTGATCCTCCTTGGATAGAGGATATTGCGTAGACAGTTGGGCAAGTTGATGTACATATTCCTCCTTATCTTGCGCGATTGCAGAGTGCATTAGAGAGGTGATTGTCCGTAACTCTCTGACCCCTAACGCTTTTTTTGGTAAAGCGCGATAGACTTGGATACCCGCTTCTAAAGAGTCCTGATGACATTGTATAAGAGGTTTGAAACAATCTACCAGTTCTCGGAGATTTTCTCTCTCCTCTTCAGAAAAAGAGGGGGCAAGATTCTCCATCTCATGCATGACTTTAAGAGCCAAAAGGGGGGATCCTAATTCGAAGAGGCAATAAATAAGATCTCCTATTGCTGCGATGTCGTAAAGCTTTAGATTAACCATCTCTTGAAAGATTTCCATTAAGATATAGGGCGCTCCTAACCAAAAAGCGAGCACGATAGCAAAATGGCTCTCCACGGCTGATTCAAAAAAGGGGAGGGGTTCCCAATGCATCATGAGGTGTTTAAACAGCCTTTTCGTATCTGTTCTTTGAACGAGATCAGGAAGCAGGCGTAGTCCTATTAAAATGAGTTGGTAGGCCGATCTGCGATCGGTTTGTGCAGCTTCATGCATACGGTAGAGGATCTGTTCACTTAAGGCTGATATCAGAGGGTGTTTAGAATACCGACGTAATCCCAATTCTAAACATTTAATCTCTTCTGCAGGATCTTTTAATGCCTGATAGACAAGAGCCTTCCCTAAATATTCTAAAGGGGCTCCTGCTGTATGATGAAGCTTAGAAAACTCTTCCAGAGCAAGAGTATAGAAAGACTCTGTTTTTTTTGCGCTCCGCGAGGAGCGTGCCTGCTCCAATAAGGTGATTCCTGCTCTGAAAAGAGCCTCTCTTCCTTCTGCATGTCCTGGAAAGGAGTAGCCGATTCTTCGATACTCAGCAAGAGCCCGCTTATAGTCGCGACTGGCTAAAAAAGCATCCGGCACGGAGAGGCAGCTGATCTGAAGGTTTTGACTGCCTACGAAGACATCCATTTGATCCATCTGAAAATCGGCATCACGAGAAAGGACCCCTATATGTGTTCCAAATAGGGGCAGATAACTTAAGTAGGTAAAACGGGATTGCCCATCTATGGAAAAGTAGATGTGATTGCCCCTCTTTTCAAGAGTGATCTCATACCATGTTTTTCTATTAAGATACAGATCGGGCAGATGCATGACCTCAACCGTATTTCTAAAGAGCACAGAAAAGGGACTCTCTTCTGTTCCAATCCAGAGACAATACCCCTCAAGAGGACTCTCCCGTTCCTCACTATCTGGAACGCTGAGAAGAAAACCGATACCGGAGCCACGCTCACCTATGCAGACGCGTGTTTGAAGTCGGGTGTTTTCTGAAAAAGCAGCCTTTGAAACCATAATGCTTACCCAGTCTGCAGCCTCTGTGCTACGCGTGATGGCAATATGTTTAGACACGAGAAGATTTTCCTGAAATTCCCAATGTTTTTTCTGACTGATTTTGAGACGGGCACTTTCAAACCACTCAGGCCTTCCCTCAAGATGGGCCATCAAATCTGTAATTAAGTGATCCATATTTTGATAACGATGAAGAGGATCTGGATGCAGACATTTTTTTAAAATACGAGAAAGACGGGGGGGGACATCTCGATAGGGAGCCGCCTCTTCAGGTTCCACCAGTTTTTCATGCATGTAATTTTTACGGAATTCCTTAATGGAGGTGCGATGGAAGGGATTTTTCAGAGTGAGGAGTTGGTAGAGGATGACTCCTAGAGAATAGATATCTGTTTGGAATGTAGCAGGACTACCAAGAGCTCTTTCGGGAGCCATAAAAGAGACGGTTCCCACAAGTTTTCCTGGACGGGTGAGTTCTGAGTGGAATTCGGTCTCGATCTCCTCCCATTCAGGAGCCATTTCTGAGATTAGTTCAGCAAGTCCCCAATCGAAGAGGATCACCTCTCCAAACTTTCCCACGAGGATATTTTCTGGTTTGAGATCTCTGTGGATAATCCCTTTAGAATGCGCATAAGCCACAGTTTGGCAGATGTTTTTAAAGATAGGAAGCAAGGAGGGGATGGAGGCTTTTTCCTTATGTCCTGAACGGATGATCTGTTTGAGAGTGTCCCCGTCTATGTAGGGCATGATATAGTAGAGCTCATGCTCATCCTGGTGGATGGAATAGATAGAGATAACGCCCGGATGGGTGAGTTGAGCTGTGATTTTTGCTTCTCGTAGGAAGCGGTTTTTTAACCCATCATGTTTCAGATCAGGCCGGATACGTTTAATAGCCAGAAGGCGGTCACAGACGGGATCATTGGCAAGCCAGACCTCCCCCATGCCCCCTTTTCCGATGAGATCAATGCATTTATAGGGACCTATCGTATTGACAGTCATGAGGTTTATTTGGCGCTCAGTTCTTCAAATGCTTTGAGAGCATCTGCAGAGTAGATGAGAGAGGGGCCACCGCCCATGTAGACTGCCATACTTAACGTTTCCAGAAGCTCTTCACGTGTGACGCCCATATTGACTAAAGCTTGCATATGAAAACCGATACAGCCATCACAGCGGGCGGCGATTCCTAGAGCGAGAGCGATTAACTCCTTAGTTTTTTTGCTGAGAGCACCCTCTTTGGTTGCGGCCTGCGAGATGGCATTGAGCCCATTCATCACATCAGGGATCTCTTTGCGTAATTTTGCCAAGGCAGGTGAAAGGCCAGCGGTAATCTCTTTATAACTTTTTGTCATGATCTCATCTCCTTAGATTGACGTTAAGTTGAGTTTTTAACTCAAAGAATCAATTTGAGCAAGAAATTGCATACATTTTTTCCTCGGTTTCTGATAGGTTCAAATATTAATTTCTTAATAAGGAGAAAAATGTATGGCAATGAGAGTTTCATCCCTTTCTACCGGCACAGACTTTAAAGAGCTCAAACAAGGCAGATATGTGTCCGACTTTCATAAAAATCATACAAAATTTCTTGGGAAATTTAATGCCATTGCCATCAATCGCATCTGGCTTGTGGCTCTCATTTTTCGCCAGCCCAGCCCCCTATACTTAAAAACTGCTTCTCCGACAACATCCCAAGAAAAGCTTGAAGAGGCTGAGCTCTGCTCCCTTTTTCCTTATCATCCTCTCAATAATGGTCAAGCGACCTTATCTGAGGATCGCTTTTCTCCTACCTCTCCTTCTGATGAAAATCCCTCCAAGCCCCTTTTTCTGATCAATATTCCCGTAGGGAGACTTCCAGGAAGCAGGCTGGATCCAGTCGCAAAAATAGAAAAACTCTTAACAGAAGAATCTTTCGGAGCAGATGCAAAATTTTCTAAAAAGGAGGCTAAAAAGAAATTAGCTGTTGTAATGGGTGTCAATCAAATCAAGTCCATAGATGCAGCTGTTAATCGACAGTTTCAGCAATACATAGAAGGGAAGCAGTTGACGGGGAATATTCCCTGTCGTGTCTTTGGTTTTCATTGGGAACCTCAATGGAAAAAGGAGCTAAACTGGCGACAATTGATCAGAAGAGTTGAGAAGTTGCAAATTGGCGAACGTGTGATTAAATTCAAAAAGTTTACGGAAAGGGAGTTGCAAGAGGGGTGCTATTCTAAAGAAAAAGCTTTTTTTATCTTAAATTTTTTGGATCCTGAAAAAGCTGCTCTTTTAAGAAGAGACTTAGAGGGTAACAAGGAGGGATTGTCCTCTGAAATTGCCTCACAAATTCCCTATAAACAGATTCGAGAACGCATTCTTCACGACTCATGTACGCAAGATTTTGGTAAGCTTTTTCATGAACAAGCAGAAGGTCCCTCCTACTTTGTAACCATGGATAGTGATACGAGATACCTTCTTGGATTGCGTTTGGGGATTCAAATTTAAGAAATTTAATCTCTCCTGTTTTTTTATCCGCTTCAAAAGGTCCCCCATACACACATGCAATTTTATCAAAGGCTTTTTTGGAAGATTTATATTTTTCCATCAATGAGATAGGATCAAAGACATTAAAACATCTCGCGAGACATCCAGATAGTTTGTTAAAAATGCCTCTTCCTTTTCTAAATTCCTCAGGTAAAGCAAAATACAAATTATGACCCCATTCTAAAGGAAGAAAATGAACCTGAGAAATTCCTCTTAAAGCGCGTAGAAATGCTAGATTTTCGACTTCTAATTGTGAATATGTTGTGCATGCTGTAGTTGCCATTCTTTTGGGCATAGTGGTAGTCAAGGCATGGGAAGAATCTGTAACGGTTCTTTCTCGATTGATGAGTCCTATTGCCTCTCCATGGCGTATAAAACAGCGCGATTCCAGCCCCTCTGTTTTTTCTCCCCCAAGAAAAGAGAGTTTTTGTAAATCTTTCTTCGGGTTTTCTAGAAGATAGGCAGTTCCAGGCTCTGGTAGGTAGGCGGATCCCGGTATTTGTCGGTGCATCACATCTCGCACAGTCATGTCACA
>JABDCM010000006.1 GCA_013288105.1 Chlamydiota bacterium | reverse complement strand
CTTGAGAGAGATCACAAAAGAATCGATCCTCTGTCTTTTCAGGCAACTCCTGCAAAACTTCTGATTTTTTGCGACGCAAGACAAAGGGGCGAATCAAACGGCTTAAAAGGGCCTGCTTCTCTTTGTTCTGCTCTCTCTCAATAGGCAGAAGAAAAAACTCCTTAAAGCGTGCCTCTGAGGGCATATAGTGGGGTAGGAGAATATCAAAAAGCGCTTTCAGTTCGCGTAAATTATTTTCAATAGGGGTCCCTGTTAACCCTAATTTCATGCCAGCTTGGATCGCAGCAAGAGCTGCGTGCACACGACTTTGAGAATTTTTAGCAATTTGCATCTCATCAAAAATCGCTAAATCAAAGGGCATCTTTTCCAATTTTTCCCTCTCCATGCGCAAGATCCCATAGGAGGTAAGAATCACCCCTAAAGGGGCAGCTTTTCTCAAACTCCTTTTAAGGCCATGAAAAGTATGCACTTTGATATGCGGTAAAAAAGCCTTTAATTTGTCCTGCCAATGATAAATCACAGAGGTAGGGCAGACGATTAAAAATCTTTTTGCCCCCTCCTCTTTCGCCGCAGCCATAAGGGCCATTGCCTGATGCGTTTTCCCCAACCCCATATCATCTGCCAAAAGGCCCGAAAGATGGTTCTTATATAAAAACCAGAGCCACTGCACACCTGTCAGCTGGTAGGGACGCAAATCGCTTTTTAACCCCTTCAACGAGGGGGGATCTGGCGTGATCAAATCCTGTAGCTCATGGAGCAGGTGAGGTCTCTTCTTCTGCTCCGCAGAATCTATCTTATAGGTCGCATCCCATCGATAAAACTCTATAGGGGTCAATTCTACTGTCTGATTTTTATGGTCTATCGCCCCTTTGAAAGAGCGCATCCATTGAAAGGCCTCCTCTTGAAGATTGACAAGCCCCCCTTCAGACAAGAGATACTTCCGCTTCTTCTGATACGCCTCAAAAAGTTCTGTAAGTGGTATCTTTCCCAGTTCTGTTTCAAAGTATAAATCCCCTCGCAGTTTTCCCCCTGCGATTCTCTCCAAATGAGAGACTTTTAGCCTATTTGCCACACAAGGTTGTAGCTGAGATGCAAGCTTTTTCACAAAACGGCGCATTGAGGGAAGCTCCTCTTCCAGAAAGTGGGCAACCCTCTCCTCCTCTATGATTTTTTCTGTCTGATACTCCTTAGGAAGAGCAAGCGCTCCAGAAAGCTCACAAAATCCTTTGCCCTCTACGTACAGGTAATTGCCATAAAATAGGAGCTCCTCTTGCCCCTCCGCTGCACCTCTCGTGTACACCGGCTTTACATAGATCGATCCTGAGGGGGTGACTCCTACCTCAAGGCCACGCTCCTCGATAGGGGGAAGGGGGATAAAAAAATCGGTGATGGTTTCGAGCTCCTCTCGATTATTCTCGATAAAAAGAGAAACTTCATGAGAAAGAATTTCAAGACCAGGGCGCACCTGCTGCCCCACTCTTGTGCTTCTTTTGGAGAAAAAACCCTGTTGAGAATAGTAGATCCAATCTCCAAAATCTTTGACTTCAACCTCCTCCTCCGGTTTATGCACTTTGGAGTGAAAAGAGAGGGCTCCTGTTTGCATATTTACTCTGTAGGAGACAGGGGATTCCATTCTCGCAAGATGCGTTTGAAATCCCTCTTGTCCGTTGAGCCAAATGCGGTGCTGATGAATAAATGAGGAAACCTCATCTGGAGAGAGGACCTTTTGTACCTGATCAAAAAGATAATCTTGTAGGTGAAAAAAACCCTTTCCCTCGAGATAAGCCCACTTGCCAAAGAAGGCAGAATTTTTAACTAACAAATCCCCTTTTTCAAAGAGATATGCTGTGAAATGCCAATTCCACCTCTTGTCGAAAGAGAGAGAGTAGTGGAGGGGAAGAGGATGGGGATAAACCCTCTCATACTCCTGAATTTTTTCATAATAGAGATCTAAGAATTCTGCTATTTTTTCTTGCGGAATTGTTTCCTCTCCTAAAAGGGTGCGTCCTTTAAGACCGTAAAACCCCTTGCCGGATAGATAAATCCACTCTCCTAAGGGGCAGGTTTTACCCTTTTCAACCTCTATTTTCTGATGTGTGATATGAAAGGCTCTCTCTTCGGGAGCATATTGAATGAAAGCCACCTTTTCTTCGGGGGCAGGGAAAACGGCAAGAGGGCTCTTAATGGTAGCAAGAGAGGGGATAAGAGTGATTAAATCCTCTTTTGGTAAGGAGAGCTGAAGCTTCAAAGGTCCTATCTGGATCTGAATCTGCGTAGGGAGCCCCTCTTGATCCTCTGTAAAGAGGAGATGCAACTTCTGTTTCTCCTCCTGTAGGAGCATGAGCCACTGAGCAAGATCATACCAAAAAGAGAGGAGATAGCGTAAAGAGGGGGAGGCGCGTCCCTCTCTCCAATGAGAGATCTCCTCCTGTGAAAGGTTGGAAAACTTGATGGAGTTTTCAGGAGTGGCTTGAGGACGATGGTGAATGAGATGAGAGAGCTTTTCAAGAGCCGTTTTTTTGGCAGTGAGAATAAAAGAGAGCTCTTTGAGAACAAAGCCTTCAGGAGTAGATTGCACCCCTTTTTCATCATACCCTGCATGATCTGCGACGATTGTAAAGAGCGCATTCCAAAAAGAGTTGTGGAAACGCAGATGAAGAGGCTCAGAAGTTGTGCCAAAGATCTTAAGATAGGCGCACGTTAAGTGAGGACAACCCCTATTTCCCAAAGGGCAGTCGCAAAAACTATCTTTTAGTTTTGCCTGTTCATCAAATTGCAGAAAGGTCCAAAAACTCCTTTTTGAGTCTGGATCATAGACCTGAATTTGATAGGTGGCGTCAGAAAATTCTATCTCCTGAATCTTTTGAGTTGCACCCTGCTCTGCATATTTTTTCAACCATTCAAACGCACTGTCCATCTCCCCATCATAAACGGATACTTAGATATTCTTCATTTAAGAAGTGCGTAGAGGACAATAGAGAGTGCAAAAGTGGCATAAAAAGGGAATTTAACAGGTTGAAAATTCAGCAATTTATATAAAATATTTAAAAGAGTTAATACAATCAGAGCAGGATAGCAGACCTGCAAGATAGGAACGATAAAGGAGGAGATCCCCTCAAATCGAAAAGTTGAGATAAAAAAGGCGGCAACCAGTGTCAAACCTATAGATAGGGGAAAGGAGAGCTTTCCTGGAAAGAGAATTTCATGCAAAAACCTAGCAAAAACAGCTGTCAGCGCAATCTCCGTGGTCATACAGGCAAATAGGACGGCTAGCCCCGTGAGGAGGCCTGCTTTAGCCCCTAGTAGGTGATGCGCCAGCGTTCCTAGCATCTGATGCCCCTGGACGGAGGTCAACTCGGAGCTATACCCTGCTGCAATATAGGAGAGGCTCACATACACGAGAGCCAGTAGAAGGGCTGCAATTAAGCTTCCCACTAAAGCAACAGAGATCATTTTTTTGTTCCCTTTGGCCTCAGACAATTTGCCCTGCTGAAGACAGAGAAGAACGACGGAGGAGAAAAAGAAGGAGGCCAGAAGATCCATAGTATTATACCCCTCTAGAACCCCGTGAGAAAAGGTCTGCCATTTTCCGCTAAGAGTATGATCTGCCTCTGGCATTAACCAGAGCCCTTTCACAATAATTGCGCCAAGAGAGAGCAGAAGGATGGGGGTTAAGACATAGCCTAACCAGGTCAGAATACGGCGAGGGCGGTAGGTGAACAGGAAGAGAGCCACACAGCTCAGAAGGCTAAAAAGAGTTAAGCCGATTCCTTCAGGGCCTGTCATTTTAAAGGCCTCCAGAGTGGAATAGGAGACGGTGATACAGCGTGGGATGCCGCCAAAAGGGCCGATAAGAGCTAAGATGAGCACCACGATGGTGAAACCGGGGATTTTACCGATACGTCGAAAAAAAGCTTGATAATCACCCCCATAAAGAAGCATGGCTAAAAGACCTGCTAAAGGGACTAGGACAGCTGTGATTAAAAGACCGAGAATCCCATAAAAATTTTTATCCAGGGTGAATTGGCCAAGAGCTAAGGGGAAGACGATATTGCCAGCTCCAAAGAACATGGCAAAGATGGAGAGCCCTACCGACCAGATAGAGGCTTTTTGTTCGCTTGTATCCATAAGATGAATCCTTCTATTATTCTATTTATTTTTTGATTGAACGTGAAAAAGAGATGAAAAAAAAGATATGTCCCTTAGGGGACAATATTAAGAATAATGGAAAGAAGCAGAAGATGTTCGTTCATAAGTGCGTCTATTATAGATTAAAGGCGCACATAAGACAACATTAAAAATTTATTTTAATTTGCACTCAGTAGGTTTGTAACGTGCTCTCGATCTCCAGATTTTTCAAAAGCCTGCTCAAAAAGAGACAAAATAGCGAGTTGATTCGCCAAAGAATCATCTTGAATTGCAAATCCGAAAGTTTTAGGTAACACACCAAAATCAAATGCGAGGGTGGGCCCTTTTGTAACTACGGCGCGCTTAGTAGCTAGATCGATGGTTATTTTCCATAGCTTTCCTTTATCGCATGATGGCATATCGTGATTTGCATACATGACATACCTATCTAGCTGCAGAGCTCCTGTTTGATTTCGATAGATTTTCATGGACTTCAAAGCAGTTATGAATCCTACGTATTCATGTTTGTGCACAAGGTCTGCTGCGATCGCAAGTATGCTAGTTTGAGTCAAATAATACCTAACATGAACTGGATTATCTAGGAAATCTAAGCCCTCCTGTACTTCTTGAGGGAGCTGGCTCACCTTACAAGCATGGAGTGCCCCTCTACTTTCATAAACGATGGAATCGCGTTCACAATCTCTGTTAAATTGATTTCTCATCTCTTTCTCAGAATCTTCTCCGAGAAAATTCTCTCTCACAAAATATTGAGGAGTAAACTCCGTCTCGGAAACTTTTTTTCTCAACATGTCAAGAGTAGCTGAAGCTTGCTGCAGCTTTTCCAATTCTGTTATATTAAGCCTGTCATCACCTGCTGGAGGTGCTACTATAGAACCCATTTCTAAAATATTCAGAACGCGCTCTCGATCCCTGCCAAAATGTTTCTCGAAAAACTCAAGAGGTCGTCTATCTCCAGCTCTCATCATCTGTGCAAAATCCTCTTTACAATCGGCCGTCGTAAAACCTCTGAGATCAAGAGGCTCTCCAACAGTTGTGATCGCTCGTCTGTTTTTGATATCTATTGTAATTTTATAAAAATTGATGCGATCCGTAACTTCGGTTTTCTGATTTCCATAAATGACATACGTTTCTATGTACCGTTTCCCCCCTTTTTCAAAGGAGTGAAGCAACATCGTCGTTTCAGTATTAGGAATTTCAGTTACAGGATCTTTACCTGCTGTAAAGGCTTGTATTTGAGGTGCAATCCTATGGTGTGACATATCTGCAGTAGTCATTTGTGTTAGGTAAACACGTTCTTCCTCATTGAGCGCATACTGGTCTGCAAACTCCTTTACGGAGATACAACGACCCCCTTCGCAATAAATTTTTCTGTTTGCGCCTCTTGCAGCTTCTACATCGCGTCTTATTATATCTTGTCTGTCGGCAAGTGATTCATCTTGTAGATAGCGGTTTTGGAAATAGTGACGGAAGGGTTGAGCGGGTGTTTTGGCTACCTCATGCATGAACGCTTCAGCGGGTGTTTTGGCTACCTCATCTACCTCATGCATGAACGCTTCAGCGGGTGTTTTGGGTTTCTTGTTATAGAGATAAATCCCCACACCTATCACACAAAGAGCGACAAAAAGCAGCGGAGGAGCAACCGCAAGACAGATCACACTAGAAGGAAAGTATACAAGACAGGCAATGGCTGCAATGACCGTTAAAATAGAAAAAGCGATACCACTCAGGATGAGAAGTTTTGGATCAATACGCCCTAAAAGATAGGAGGTAGTAGCTGGTTTTGTGATCTGTGCCGAAGGCTGTGTTGTCATTTTTATATCCTATATTACCAATAAGTTGTAATTATCTTATCAAAATTTTATTTAAAAGTCAACCAGATTGATGGAGAATGGAGCAGATAGGGCACTTTTCGATGCGATGTCCTCTCGCTGAGCAAAAGGTGCGTGCAAAATAAATAATTTGTAAATGAAGAGATATCCACTTTTTTTGAGGAAAGCTCTTTTTTAAATCTTTTTCAACCTGAATGGGGCTTTTTCCTCGAGAGAGCCCCCACCGTCTTGCGCAGCGGTAAATATGGGTATCCACAGGGAAAGCAGGGGTGTGGAACGCCTGGCAGAGAAGGACAGAGGCGGTCTTCTGCCCCACCCCAGGAAGCTCTTTCAGCTTCTCTAGAGTAGGGGGGACTCTGCCCCCATATTTCTCAACAAGTAGACGGGAAAGCTCTTTAATCGCTCTTGATTTTTGAGGGGAGAGGCCGCACGGCTTGATCAGGGCACGAATCTCCTCCACGGGAACCCTCATCATCTCCTCAGGGGTGGAGGCTCTTGCAAAGAGGGCCGGAGTGATTCTATTGACCATCGCATCTGTCGAACGGGCCGAAAGCAGTACTGCGATAAGCAACGTATAATGATCATGATGTTTTAAGGGGATCTCTGGGGAGGGAAAATAGTGATCTAAACAGGTCAAAATAAAAGCTATCTTCTCTCTCTTTTTCATTTCCCCACACAAAATTGTGAAAAAATCGAGCTCAGAATCTCCTCTGAGAGATTAGAGCCCCGTATTCTTCCTAATTCAATTAAGGCCGATTTGACATCTGCGCTTAAAAATTCTGGAGAGACCCCCTCATGCAATCCTGTGAGCACAGAGGAGAGCCTTTGAATCGCCTGGGAGAGGGCCTCTTTGTGCCTTAAGGAGGTCAAAATGATCTCCTCTTGAGGGGGAGCCCCTTTTCTCCAAATCAACTGATCAATAGCTCTTTTCAACTGGTCCAGCCCCTCTTTTTCTAAAGTAGAGATCTCGACCACGTGAGGAAAGTCCAGTAGCTTTCTACGATATCCTGGAAGGTCTTTTTTATTCCAAACGACGATTGTTTTATCTAAGGGGAAATGGTCCTCTAGTTCTAATGGGGAGAGCTCTGTGTTACTAGCTCCATCCAATACGAGAAGGGCTAAATCTGCTTTTTGCAGGGCCTCTTTTGATCTGCGAATTCCCTCTTTTTCAATGCACTCCTCCGTTTCTCGAATCCCTGCTGTATCTATCAGGCGCATGTGGAGCCCATTTAAAAAAAGATCCTCTTTGAGAAGATCCCTTGTCGTGCCAGCGATGGGAGTTACAATGGCGCGCTCCTCCCCTAAAAGGGCATTCATCAGAGAGGATTTTCCCGCATTCGGAGGACCTGCTATGCATAAAGAGATCCCCTGTTCAACCTTTTTCCCCTCATAAAAGGTGTCGATGAGCTCGCTCATAGAGAGAAGAAGCCCCTCTATCTCATGCACCACCTCTTCAAAAGGGGCAAATTCTATCCCCTCCTCTGGGAAATCTACCCACGCTTCAAAGAGAGCAGCTATGCGAATCAGACTCTTTTGAAAGGCCTCTATTTTTTTGGAAAGAGCCCCCTCCAAATGCCTTCCAGCCGCCTCAAAAGCATAACTATTTTTGGCCATGATCACCTTTTGCACAGCCTCTGCTTGCGCAAGATCCATTTTTCCATTCATAAAGGCTTTAAAGGTAAATTCCCCCGCAGATGCAGGTCTAGCGCCTGCTTGTATCACCGCCTCTAATACTTTTTGAGAGGAAAAATGACCCCCATGACACTGCAATTCAACTGTATCCTCTCCTGTATACGAATGGGGGCTGCGCATCACCAAAACAAGAGCCTCATCAATTTTTTTCCCCTTTAAATCCTTGATGTATCCAAAATGCGCAGTATGAGAAATATAGTCTTGAACAGCCCCTGAACAGACTCGGGCAGCAATGGCCAGAGCCTCGTTTCCTGAGATGCGTATAATGGCAATTCCCCCTTCGCCTGGCGGCGTTGCAAGAGCTACAATCGTATCTCCAGGAAGGTAAGGGCGGTGAATAAAATCCATGACATTAAAAAAAGAAAAATCTATTATCCGCATAGTATTTTATTGTTTGAATAGATTAATGCGAAACCTTTTTATTTCTATTTTTATTATTTTCCCTCTGCTCTGTTTTGCTGCATCTCCCACTATAAGAGAACAAGATGAGATTGAGACGGTCAAACAACTCATTGAAACCACTAGAAAGAATTTGAGTGGTCAGGAACATCTTTTGAACGCGTTGATTCAGTTCAAAAAAGCGCGTCTTGCTTTCTGTTCCAATCCGACGAGCGCCTCTCTTGCAACCTCTCTTGTCAAACAGGCGATGATCCTTTCGAAAGAGTTGGAGGCAGAATCTCTCAGCTATCTTTTTTCCTCTAATTTTTTGAGTGAGGTCTATTTTTTTAATCAGGTGGGGGAGGAGGCTCTCTCCCATGTTCAGAGGCCAAAAGGGTGAAAATTTTCTATCGAGATAGAAGAACTCAGGAAATTAGAGAGGAGCAGGTTTATTACGGAAAGATGCTCCATTTTCTTTATGGATCGTTTTTTGGCAGGGGGCTCTGTCTGTTGATTACCCGATTCGCCCTTTTTTCCTACCTCTTTGGATGGTGGCAGCGCCGCTCTTTTTCGAGGCGCAAAATTGCCCCTTTTATCAAAAAATTTGCTGTTGACCCTACAGAATTTGCGCTTGCTATTGAGGAGTACCCCTCTTTCGATGCTTTTTTCACTAGGAAGTTAAAAAAAGAGGCGCGTCCCTTAGTTCAGGGGGAAGAGGTGGCGATTATTCCGGCTGATGGGCGTTATTTAGTCTATCCGCATGTGGATAGCTGCGATGGGTTTGTGGTCAAAGGGAAGAAGTTTTCTTTAACCACGCTTGTGCAGAATAGGGAACTTGCGCGTCGGTATGAAAAGGGGGGAATGGTGATTGCGCGTCTCTGTCCCACTGATTATCACCGCTTTCATTTTCCCTGTAGTGGCATCCCTGGCACGCCTCGACTGATTAATGGTCCTCTTCACTCTGTAAGCCCTATTGCCATCCGGAAAAATCTTGCACTTCTTGTAGAAAACAAGCGGGTTCTTACTGAGTATGAAACGGAAGCTGGCCAGATTGTCATGATTGAGATAGGGGCAACGAATGTGGGATCTATTCACCAGACATTTACCCCGGGAAGGAGCTATGCAAAGGGGGAGGAGAAGGGCTATTTTTCCTTTGGAGGCTCTTCGATGATCCTTTTATTTGAGCCAGGACAGCTTATTTTTGATGAGGATCTTGTAGTCAATTCTCAAACACATCATGAGACGCTTTGCCTGTTTGGTCAGTCACTTGGAAGGTTTATATATAAAAATAGTTCTAGCCTTTCTAACAAATAGGGATTACATTGGACCTCTCTTTAAAAAGGAGAAGGGATTTTTGTGAATTGGCAAAATATTTTAGCTGTACTTGTTTTTTGTGGCGCTTTTATGGGGTGGGTCATCTACCAAGAGGTACAACGAAAATTACGTTCTATTGACAATCGACTAACTCGCTTAGAGGGGCGATTTGATGAGCGTGGATATTGGGAATCCAGAAGAAACGGCACGAGCGAAACTGAATAATCCGAGCTGGCGATAATATTCTCCTTTCTGCTATCTATCTCCTATGTTCATTATTTTCGCCCTCCTCCTCCTCGGCCTCGTCCTCTACCTCTCCCTCCAACACTGGCTTCCTCAACTCCTCCTCTCCCCCCACTCCATTCAAACTCAACTGAAAAAATGCTCCGCTCACCTCTCCCTCCATGAGTGGGAAGAGGCTAAAAAAGAGCTCCTTCCCCTCCTAAAAAAAGAGAAGGGGGGCAAAGAGACCCTCCTCCTCCATATACAAATTCTACGTGGAACAAATCATCTGGAAGAGGCCCTTAAAGAGGTCTCTGCAGCCTCTAAAAAATATCCTGAAGAGCTTCTTTTCCGCCTCGAAGAGGGGAAAATTCTCGTGGGGTTAAAACGGTTTCAAGAAGCCCTTGAGACCTTTAATGTCTGCGCCCCTATTTTAAGAACAGAGACCGATCTTATCTTTTATGCCTCCGCCCATCTCCATTCAGGCCATCCCCATGAAACCCTCGCCATTTTAGACCCTCTTCTAAAAATAACACAAAATGGGGAGATCTATTCTCTTGCAGCAGATGCTTTAGCAGAAAAAAATCTCTGGCAGGAGGCTCTTGTCTTGTATAAAAATGCTCTTGCATTGGGTTATCAAAAGCACCACATATGGATTCAAATAGGCCATGCACAAAGATATTTAGGTAAACGAGAGGAGGCGGAAAAAATTTTTCGAACTCTTCTGGATAAAGATTCCTCTGATATCGAAGCCACTTTGGGGTTGGGAGCGACCCTTCAAGATAGGGGATCTTTTCATAGAGCTCTTCTCACCTATCAATCTGTCCCCGCCTGGAACTCTCAAGATACACGCCTACTCAAACAGGCTGCCCTATGTGCGCTGCATACAAAAAAATATCATTTTGCTGAAAAATACTTTAAGCAGGTGGTTGAAACAACTCCGCCTACAGCAGAGGTATATACTTTATACGGATATAGCTTGGAATGTCAGGAAAAATGGGGAGAGGCAGAGGCGCATTATCTCAAAATGATCCACCTCTTTCCCCAGTTCCCCCAAGGATATCTCTCTCTTGCCTGGCTCTATGGAGCGGGCGTTGCCTCTTTTTCCTCCGAACAGGGGCTCTATTTTGCCCACTGCTCTCTAAAATTGAAAAATTCTATAACAGCTTGGGAAGTATTGAGTGCTTGCGAAGCGCGCAAGGGGAATTTTAAAAAAGCCTATCAAATTCAAGAATCGCTCTCTCTTTCTGATGAGGATCGGGAGAGCCGTTTTTTTAGGCAAGAGGCTTTAAGGAGTCTCCGTAAGAATATCCCTTTTGATCCTCTTCTCTTGAAACATTGCTCAAAAAGAGAATCCCTGTTAGAATTTTGATCGATTTTCAGGGGCGTTAGCTCAGCTGGTAGAGCGCAACGATGGCATTGTTGAGGCCAACGGTTCGACTCCGTTACGCTCCAAATTCTCTTGTCTTGTTTTTCTTTTTCACGTACACTAGCAGAATGAATAAAAGAATTTTAGGCTATATACTTCTTATTTTAGCTGTTGGCTTGGGTCTCTTCACGGGATGGGTAGATAGCGCACCGATCCATCAGACAGCAACTCTTCTTTCCGACCTTTTTCTCCGTCTCCTGAAACTGGTGAGCCTTCCCATTATTTTCCTTGCTGTGGCCTCGACCATCACGGGGATGCGCGATTTTTCAGAGATGCGTAAATTGGGACGCAAGGTTTTAACCTATACTTTAGCGACAACTATTGTCGCAGCCTCTATTGCGCTCGGTCTTTTTGTACTACTTAAACCTGCGACAGGATGGGTGGAAGTTGCCGCATCCAATACCGCTGTAAGCGCAGAACAGCCCTCCTATTTTTCCTTTATCTTAGATATTATTCCCTCTAATATTTTCTCCGCTTTTGCTGAGGGAAATGTGATGGGAATCGTCTTTGCAGCTCTTCTATTCAGCATTGCCATTCTTCTGTTGCCCTCTGAGCAAAAGGAGCTGCTTCACAGGATCTTTTCAGGCCTCTTTGCGGCTCTCATTAAAGTCACAGGTTTTGTGATCTCTTTTATGCCTCTAGCCATTTGGGCATTTGTGGACCTCCTGTTTCAGGATTTAAAAATCCATAACTCCAAATTTCACTCCCTTCTTCTGTATCTCATCTGCGTCTTTGGGGCAAATCTCATTCAGGGACTCATTGCTCTCCCTCTTTTCTTAAAATGGAAGAAAATATCCCCCTTAAAAAGCTTTAAAGGCTCCCTTCCTGCTCTGACTGTCGCTTTTTTCACCAAATCCTCTAATGCTGCACTTCCAGTCACCATCCGGTCAGCCGAGCAGAATTTGGGAATTTCAAATCGGGTGGCCAATTTTACCCTTCCTCTCTGCTCAGTTATCAATATGAATGGCTGTGCAGCTTTTATTTTAACCACGGTTCTCTTTGTCTCTACCCTTCATGGGATCATCTTCTCCCCTCTGGACATGATCGGATGGGTAGTGATTGCGACTTTAGCCGCGGTTGGCAATGCAGGCGTCCCTATGGGATGCTTCTTTCTCACCTCAGCTTTCTTGATTGGCATGGATGTGCCTCTTCTTACCATGGGGCTCATTCTCCCTTTTTATGCGATTTTAGATATGGTTGAGACAGCATTAAATGTCTGGTCTGATCTCTGTGTTACGGCTGTAGTCGATAAGGAGCTACAGGAGGTTCCACTCTCCTGTCCTAAAGAAATCGCTTAATAACCTGAATTTGAGGAAGAAAAACCCAAAATTCAGGTTCCTAAGAAAAAAATCGGGTACGGTAACGGCAACGGTAACGTTCACGAAAGAGAAAATCTAAGCTGGTTTTTAAAAAAAATGATTCAAGGGGCTTCTTTCGTTACCGTTGCCGTTGCCGTTACCGTACCCGTTTCTTGTGAAGGGTAGTCTGAATAGTTATTAAATTGCATTTTTAATTAAAAAAATGTTAAAGTCCTCCCGTGGAATCTTCTTATAATTTACAAACTAGAAATGCAGATCTGGCGAGTCAAAGATTATCTTTAATTGCGTTAGGATCTGGATCTGTTTGTCTCATTACTGCAGTTGTGGTTGTCATTCTTTTGAGTAGTAGCGGGATGCGTTTCCCTAATTGCCTATTGATAGGGATACCGGCTACAGCTCTTCTTGTTTTCTGTGTGAGCTTGACGTATGCCTGCTGTCTAAGAAGAAGGGAGAACCCTCTCGAAGAAGCATCCGTCTTATTGGAAGTGACAACATCTCCTGTTTCTCCAGAATATTCTCCTATTTCTGAAGTGATGGTAGATACGAGTGATGGGGGAGATGGAGTTTATAGGTACTATATGGAGGGAGGTGATAGGCGCTATATAGATGGAGTGCCAGCTATCACACCTTCTGATAACAAAGATGTTTCAGCGCATATAGCTCTTACTAAGTCAGACGAGGTTTTAGTACCCAATCTGGAAACAGCTGCTTGCGTATCTATGGGGGGAGATGATAGGCGCTATATAGATGGAGTGCCAGCTATCACACCTTCTGATAACAAAGATGTTTCAGCGCATATAGCTCTTACTAAGTCAGACGAGGTTTTAGTACCCAATCTGGAAACAGCTGCTTGCGTATCTACAGAAGAGCCCACTATAGAAGAGCCCGTTATAGAAGAGTGGGCTTTTCCACCTTATCCCACTATAACTATCACACCTCCTGATGAGGTTTTAGTAGCAAATCCAGTAACAGCTGTCTTCGTATCTATGCCCTCTAAGAGCACAGCTCCGTTAAAAGCTCCCCCTCCCCGCCCTCTTCAGACTCGTAAGATTGTTGAAGAATTATCCCCTTTACCAGCCGTTTCCCTCTCCTCTACCGAGCTTACCTTTTCTGGACTACCTCTTGTTGCCCGTAGCGCCCTCCTTCCTATGATTCAATTCCTCTGCGACTACGTAGCAAAACATGATGCGGCACATGGGATCTGTGAAGAAGAATCTGCTCAGAGGCAACGAGAAGTTGCCAGAGCTTGCCATCTGTTAGCCTCTTATGCAGAGGAACCTGTAAAAGCAACTCAGCTCCCCACACTCCTACGCGCTCTTTTACCTACTGTAGGAGCTCTTTTCACTAGCTTCTTGCGTATCTATCAAAACAGTCTTCCCCCTCAGGCACAAGAACGCATCCCTGCTACTTATGAGCAGACTGTTGCAGAAGGAATTGGCCATCTCATGGAGGCCACAGAGGCATTTGAGGAGGAGCTGACCTCATTACGTCGCGTAATCCCTGCGTTTTTTGAACTATTTCCCCCTGTTTTAGCAGATATCTTATGTACTGTTATCGACGCATACAACAGCGCGCATCATTCCTCTAGTAAAACTGAGCAAGAAATGATCCGTGAAGCGCTCTCTCTACTTCAAGAGCTGGTCTCTTCTATCCTCCGTCAACCTGAGACTGCCTTGCGCTGGATTCTCACGGGCCCCCGTCGCATCCCTTTAAACGTTTTAGGTTTTAATATTGAGAAACGTCTTCCAGCATGGTCTCCTCATGATGACATATATCCTGCCTTGGGATATTGGGGAGCCCTTGCACTCTATCTTAAGATAGAGCGCTCTTCCGACTTTTCCAGCTTAAGTGTAAAAAATCTACAAGAGCTGGCTACGCTCATTACTGTCCATGACAAAGAGGGTAAAGAAGATCCTTTTGGGAGGGTGATCCGAGAGATTGTCCTATTCTTAATTGCAAGGAGCCCACAAGATATAAAAATTACACATGAGCTAAAAAAACTACAAACTCTTCATCTGGAATGGACACGCGATTTAAATCCTAAAGAAAAAAGAGAGTTTATAGAGCAAGCTAACTCATGCATGCAGCATTACCCACCATCTGAACTGTTACGGGAAACACTTGCAGCCATAGAGAGGGATGGTAATGATCCAAGAACAGAGCTAGTAAAGACTTTTTTCTCTTCTCTTGCTGAAATACAAAAAAAAATTGCAAGCAAAATAGGACAACTAGAAGCTCTGCATATGCAATGGATGAAAGATCCAACCGCTAGCTCAAAAGCAGCATTTTTAGCGCAAGCTCGAGAATGTATTGCAGATTTGTCACAACCCTCCTCCCTCTTTTCTAGTCCTTTAAGAGAGCAAGAGCTTAAAGCAATAGAAAAAGGGGGTACTGATCCCAACGCGAAGCGAGTAAAAAACTTTCTCTCTGCCCTTAAGAAAAAAGGGGAAGAAATTAATAGATCACATGAAAAATTAACGATAAAACGGGCCTTTTGGAGAAAAATACAGGATGACGAACGTAAGGCGTGTATTGATGTAGTCGTAGAGCTCATCGATACTCTTTTCACGAAGGTATTTGATGCTCAAGTTCACAAAAAGGCTTTTTTTGATCATTTAGAACAGCTCATAAATAGGATCGGAAAAAAAGAGCCTAAAAGAGATCTGGGAGAGATTAATAAACTAAAAGAGACCCTCTTTAAAGAGGGGGTTCCGCATGAACAGTTGACTGTCACGCTTCTCTTTTCTCTTCATGCAATCCCCTCTTGCGATCAACCCCTTTTACACCGTTTGGAATCTGCTCTACACATGTGGAAAGAACGCTATGCTGATACAGCTCCTCATATGGAGGGATGGCTGAAGGGTGCTTTTGCTTTTATTTCTAAAGTGAAAAATCCCCTACACTCTCTCAAAGAAGTACCAGCTGTAGCTCATCTCCAGGCAGCCCCTTTATTTAAAGCTTTGAATCGCTCTCTCCTGCCAAAAGAGCCTCGCCACAACACAGCTCCAGCTTCAGTAGAAAAAGAGGCTTCGAATGATATGCCTACGATAACAGAAGCAGAAGAAAGAGAAGAGCCCGTCCCAAAGACCATAGAAGAGGCTCTATCCACCCCTATGGCATTGCTCCAATGGCTTGCGAAAAAAGCGGGCCCATCATTCGCCTTCTTCTTTGCAAAAAGACTGGTAAA
This sequence comes from Chlamydiota bacterium, assembly GCA_013288105.1. GTDB lineage: Bacteria > Chlamydiota > Chlamydiia > Chlamydiales > JAAKFR01 > JABDCM01. The sequence continues at coordinate 26,604 of JABDCM010000006.1, read as the reverse complement.
AAATCAGCTTGGAGAGCAGCGCATTATAACTGAAGAGGAGGTTGAAAAATTATTTAAGATAGCAGAAAAACTTATTGATGCATTCTTTGCAGCAGGACTCTCTCTTGCTATAGATGAAAAAAGAGGTAAAAGAACTCCTGAAAACAGGCTGTTTATGGATAGGCTTCCCTTCATTTTTAATTCTACTTGCTCTCATAAAGAGGCTCCCCCTTTTAGCAGAGGAGTGAAGGTGCTCATGTCTGCAACAAGCGGTGTGCTTTTAGCTCCAGTGACCCGCCCATCAGAACTGAATCGTGTGGATAAAGATATCGCTAAAATTGCTCGTGTCCAGATCCTGAATGGTCTCAGACTCGCAGAATCCTTTCGTGACGATCCTGTTCATCAAGCGCTGCATTCTATTCTCACTATTTTGGGTCCCATGGAAATGGATTTTGCTCTCAAAGGGGACGCAGCAGGAGAAAAAGTGGCCATTTCCTCTGAAAAGGCTCTCTCAGCTTATCTTTCCGATCTTTTTGAGATGATAACAGGTGTCTGGCCAGATCATCCTCTTACTGTAGAAGAGGAGAGAGCTGTCCCTCCTGCTCCGCCCTCTCTACACGAACAGCTAGTAGCTTTAGAAAAAGAGTTCGCGTTCTTATTAGATCCCTCAAATGTTGATAAGATGATTGACTCCGCGATCGTAACTGCTTTAGAGCAAGGAGGTCTCTCTACTCACTCTCTAGAAGGTCCAGAAAGGCCCGCAGTTGCTTTGAGCGGATCGGGTGACGCATCTTCCGCAGCGCCTTTGCTTCAATCTGCCGAATCCTTTCACGAGTGACATTAAAGGCCACTCCCACCTCTTCCAAAGTTTTCGGCTTTCCGTCAAGAAGACCAAAACGTTGAATCAGCACAATACGCTCTCTCTCCGTCAGCGTCGTTAAAACCTCATTCATCTTATCTTTGAGAATCGAATAGCCTGTTGCCTCAGCAGGAGATTCTACTCCTGTATCTTCGAGAAAATCGCCAAACTGGCTCTCCCCCCCTTCTCCCACCTCCGCCTGAAGCGAAATGGGGTGCTGCGCAATCTTATAAATCTCACGAACCCTCTCGGGTGTCAACCCCAATTCTTGCGCCAACTCCTCCGGAGAGGGTTCGCGCCCTGTCTCCATCATCAATTTTTTTGCGCCCCGTAACACCTTGTTGATTGTCTCGATCATATGCACAGGAATACGGATCGTGCGCGCCTGATCTGCAATCGCTCGCGTCACCGCCTGGCGAATCCACCAGGTCGCATAAGTAGAAAATTTATATCCACGGCGATATTCAAACTTTTCGACAGCTTTCATCAATCCCATGTTTCCCTCTTGAATCAGATCCAAGAAGGAGAGACCCCGGTTCGTATATTTCTTGGCAATAGAGATCACAAGACGCAGGTTCGATTCCACCATCTCCCGTTTTGCCTCCTGGCTCTTATCCATCCACCGCTGCAGCATACGCACATCTTTCTTGAACTCCTCAAGATTACGCCCCCCCGCAATCTCTATCTTTTCAAGCTTTCTTCTGGCCGCAGCAAGCTTGGCAGCCGCAAACTTATTTCTCTCAGCCCGCGTCTTTAATTCATTAATCTCCTTCTCAAAAAAGAGAAACCGGTCATAAGCCTTAAAAACGACCTCGCCAAAATCCTCAATAATATTATGTCTACAATGAAAACGGCGTAAATAGGCTTGGGTGCGGATCCGACACTTCTCAATCTCCTCATGAATCTTTGCCTCCTCCCCCTTCTTTAGAGGGGAGCGGAGCTGAATCAAAAGAGTCTCAATATGATGATCCTCCCCTTTGAGAAGATCTGTTAATTTAGGGAGCATTTTCTGGTAAGCTGCCTTATCAAGAACCTCTTTTTCAGAAATCAGTTTATCAAAACGATCCTTCCCCCCCATCAAAGATTGAGCAATAGAGATCGCCTCTTTGGTCGCATAACGAAAACGGAGAATAATTCTTTCAATTTGAATCTGAGCCTTTTCAATCCTCTTAGAAATCTCCACCTCCTCCTCTCTCGTGAGAAGAGGCACGGAACCCATTTCTTTGAGATACATCCGGACAGGATCATCTGGGGTGCCCTCCGTTTTTTTGACAATCCCCTCAATCTCCTTAACCTCTTTTTTTCTCTCCTTCTGCCGCTCAACTTCTGCCTGATTGAGCACCTGAACATCCATCCCCGAAAGAAAAATCAAAACCTGGTCGATCTGATCCGCTGTATCAAAATTCATCGGCAGAATTTCGTTGATCTCCTCATAAGTGATATAGCCCTGCTCCTTGGCTTGCGCGACGATTTCCTCAAGTTTTTGTTGAAATTCCCCCTCCTCTTTTTCAGGAGGTTTAGCTTTCACACTCGATTTTAAATCTGATTTCTCTATTTTTTTCTTCATGAATTTATGTCAAGATTTCCTGGTTGAGAGTCCTGGGTTACTATAAACGAAATGGAATTAGCTTTGCTATGCAATTTTATGCTTTGAATGAGAGAAGAAAATTGGTGGGAGCCCCCTCTGCTCATCGACACCAACAATATCTCTGCCCCTCTTGTCTCCAACCCCTCCTCTTACGAGGTGGAAAATGGCGCAAACTCCATTTTTACCATCCGCACCCTCGTACCCCCTGCCATTCTTCTAAAAAATCTTTTCGCCATCTTTTTTTCCAACAGCTCTTATACAAACAGCTTGAGTCACAAAATGTTGCAATGGAGCACTCTTTTAAGGAAATAGGTAGGATTGCAGACTTTGTCTGGTTTGACAAAAAAATTATTTTTGAGATCCAATGTTCCCCTATTTCTTCGGAAGAAATCTCTGCACGTAATCGAGATTATCGATCGGTGGGTTTTACAGTAGTTTGGCTTTTGTATGACAAACGGTTCAATGGTAAACGGGTCAAGCCTGCCGAGTACTATCTCTTTTCTCTTCCCCATTATTTTATCAATCAAAGGGGGGTGATTTATGATCAATACTCTCAACTGATGGGGGGAAAGCGGATAGATAAAAGCCCCCCTTTTCTGATTCATCTTCCCCATCCCTATTGTGGGGGACCAAAGGGGCTCTATTTTCAAGGGGATTTGACCGATATCAACTATAAGCCATCGAAGACAACCTCCTTGTGGAAACAGCTATTAAAGGGATTTGATAGGTGGCTAGATGCTCTTTTAAGGAGTTAATGATTATGCAGATTATCCTTCTTAAGAAGGATAGCCTGAATTTGAGGTTAATAGGCCTAAGATATGACCGGAGAAAGGACCCTTAGCAATTACCCCCATATAGCACTGGAAGGGACGCGCCTCCCCCGAGCGATTCAAGATATGAAGAGAGGTAAACTGCTTGCGAGAAGACGAGAGACGAGCAAGCCCAGATTTCCATTCGGGATATCCCTTGCAGACTAAATGGGCAAATTCTTTCATAAACTTCTCAGGACCCCATCCAAGAGTAGTTTTAACGCAATCATTCACAAATAAAAACCGATTCTCTTGAGAGGAATAAAGAAAAATAATGGCTGCAGCCTCCTCGCGGAAGCTTTCAAAAAGCCGTCGCAGGTCCACAGCATAACTTCCCGGAGAGAGAAATCGGGGAGACCCCCCCTCCAAATAGCCGATGTGATCCACCCCCGTCATGGTTTCTGCTCTCTCAATGTACTTCTGCAACTGGACTGTCAAATCATAAGAGCTATTGGACCCCTTTCGGTCGTCAAGGGGCTCTTGCTGTAAAGGGGTATCCAGTTGAAGCAAATTTCTGATTTCATACATGAGATCTCTCACTTTTCCTTCGAGCTTTCCAATGTAACGCTGCTTTTTCTCAATCACCATCCGCTGCTCAGTAATCGTCTTATGGTACTCGCGCCCCACCGCCTCTTGCTGCTTCAATGCCTCTTTTTTCTCCTCCTTGATTGCCACTAACTCCTGCGCTATTCTCTGATACTCCCTCCTCATATCCTCAAATTCATGGTAGGCCAGACGCATCTCTTCTAACTTCTTGTCCATACTCCTATGAAGCTGACACACCTCCTCTTTACTTTTGGCAACCGCTGTGTGCAAAAGATCAATCTGATATTCATAATCCTCCCTCTCTTTTTCAAAACCAGCGCGGAGACGCGTAACTTCGGCAATCTGTTCAGGAAAAGTGTGAGAAATCTGCACTAGTTTAGCACGAATCAGAGCGTTGGCAGCATGAAACATCCTCTCGCGCCACTCCTTAAGAATATACCAGGCAGAGACCATCCCTAAAAGGCCTGCAAGAGTGGCCACCACAAAGATACCAGCCACCGCATGAGCATAAAAAGCCACTAAACAAAGAGGGAAAAAGAAACAGAGAATGAGAAAAAAGTAAAGACGATAGCGAACAAAAAAAATGGGGGGAGTCTTAAAAATCTCCTCACTTAGGTTGTGACTCTCCTCCGGTTCCATCCCTTCCTTCATAAATGGCCAAACCATAGAAGTAAAGAGCCAGTAAGATTAAAATAGAAGATGAAATCACTTTTTTATAGGGGATCCTCTTTTCCAAAGCGCGCCTTTCAGGCTTTTTAGGATCTAACCAGAGCTCCCAGTGCTGATGGGAATACTTTTCTACCTCCTTCTCTGCCGTCCATGGATTCAAAAAGGGGGGAGAAAAGGGTTCCCCTCCCTCATACATCTTATTATCATAGAGATACGAATAATTCCCCCATACGACAAAACGATCTGATCCTAAATTTTTTACTTCCCATTTCTCGATTTTTATCGGCACCCGAACTTGAAGACGGCTATAGGTAAAGAGAGCAACTCCTGCTTGAGTGGCAAACCAGATAAAAAGGGCAATGATTAGAGTTATGACTCCCAACCAGATAAACTTTCGTGACATAAAACCCTCTTTTTTCTAAAATGGTATCCCATTTGTACTGAGGTTTTATTATGGCTAACGAAGCAAAAGAAAAAAAACAAAAAACAAAACGGCCGACTCCTATTAAAAGAGATCTTCAAAATGAGAAGAGACGGTTGATTAATCGTTCATTCAAATCGACTGTGCGTACGGTTGTGCGCGCCTTTGAAGGGGCTCTTGAATCTAAGGATCAGACGCAGATCCAGGAACGGTTGAAGGCTTTCTATAGTGCGATGGATCAAGGGGCAAAGCGGGGCATCTTTAAGAAAAATAAGGCTGATCGTCTAAAGTCCCGCGCCTATCAGAAAACAGTTGCTGCTTAAAATTTTAAGGGATTATTTATGGGATTAGATTCTCTTTTAACCTCCTCGTATGGTCGTGCCTATGTTAAGACAGGCGAATTTGCGAGCGCTATTAATAGCGCCTGTGAAAGAGTTGATCAATTTGGCGGGGCTATACATGGGATTACAGCTTTAATTGGACACCCCCATTTAGGAAACCAGGCGCCCGCTGCTAAAACAGCTGAAGCGATCTCAGGGGCTCTTTCTATCGTCAGTCTGATACGCATCGTTCCTGCTTTAGTGAGAACTTTCACTGGAAATCTTTTCATGAAAAAAAAGAAAGATAGTGAAGAAAAAGAGCATGTTGTCTGTCGTCCTTGGATAGAAATTGCAGGGAATCTTTCTGTTCTCGCAGCTCGCATTCTCAATGTGTTGAGCTATGTAAATAGACATGTAGAATTTTTGGGAAAACATGCTAAAAATATGGGGATTGCGATCTCCTGTCTTTTCCTTGGGACAACTAGTTGTGAAGCCTATTTGAATGTTAAGCAGTTGATGGACTCCTCCTCCGACAGCCGCAGCTTTAAGGATGCGTGCGGAGGGTTGATGCAAAACCTTGGGGATGCGCTGCAAACAGGGATGGCGTTCTCGAATCACTATGGGGCCATTATCGCAGGCTTAGTGGGCCGCGTGATCTGGCTTGCTGGCGATTTCATTCAGATGCACTGAATCTAGAAAGACGTTCTTTGCATGAGGAGAGGAGCTTTTCTACCATCCCCTCCTCAGCTGCCACTCTCACCTCTTTTTTCGCCCGTGTGATTGCTGTATAGAGAAGTTCCCGACCAAAATTTTCTGAACCTTGAGGCAGAAGAACCCTCACGCTCTCATATTCACTTCCCTGACTCTTATGCACTGAGAGAACATAAGCATACTCATAGGGGGGGATTCGCTCTAAAGCAATCTCCCTGTTGTGTGAAAAATAACCCCTCTCCCCCACGAAATATCCAACATCCCCATTAAATAGCCCGTGCTTAGAGGAATTTCCAGTAATCATAATCGGAATCGCATACTCAGAAAGAGCCGCTCTCTTTGCCCGTCTGCTCTGTTTTTCATAAATCAACTGATTGAGCGCAACTACCCCATAAGGCCCCTGCCTTAGGGGGGTCAAAAACCGCTTCTGGAAGAGATACCGTTCGCTTAACTCTCGCTCCCAAGGAATCTCTCCAGCAATCTCTTCTGCAATCTCTTGAGGAGAGGGAAGCTTTTCATAAACAATCGCCTCCCCCCTTTTCACCCTCTCCGATAAGATCAGGATCTCTGCTCTTTCTGCACGCATGCATTGAATCAATTCTGCAATTATTTTTTTATTTTTTCCAATATCAGAAAAAAGATGGCCAGAACCTACGGGGGGAAGCTGGAAAGGATCCCCCAAGATCACGAGCCTGGCCCCCTGTTTAAGGGAGGCAAAGAGAAGCCCCATGAGTTCTGCATCCACCATGGACCCCTCATCAACGAGGACAAGGTCTGCTCCAAGCTCTCTGATACCCCTTCTTTGTCCCACATGCAAAAGGGCGTGGAGAGTTTCCGTCTTAATAGGCAACGCCTCCCTGAGGGCTGCTGCTGCCTTTCCTGTAGGGGCCGCAACAGCAACCTCCCCTCCCACCTCTTCTAAATATTTTTTAATAAGACAAGCTGCTGTATAGGTTTTCCCTGTCCCAGGCCCCCCTGTGATGAGAGTGAGAGGAAGAGAAGCCGCTTTGTGAATCGCCTCCTTTTGCCCCTCATTGAGAGGAAGCCCTTCAAGATGGGGGTTCCAAGGTAGGGAGGGGGGATTTTCTTGAATGCGTTGATAATGTTTATAAAAGCGTTCTTCCCAGGCCCAACATCTCTTTAAGTACCAGTAGGGGGGTGCATAAATTAGAAACTGATCGATGAGGGGTTGTGGAAGAGCTTGTGCCCCCTCCAAGAGATGAGGGGTAGAGGGAAGCGAGCAGAGATGCCCCTCTCTTGCCTCATTGAGAAGATAGGCTAAAAAAGAGAAACAACTTTTAGGGGCTTCAGGATAGGGGGAGAGGAGGCGCGCAGCAAAAAGAGCTGCAATATCAGGCTGTTCGTCTAAGCCTTCGGTTAACGGAGACGCGAATCTCTTCGATACGAGTGCGGACTTGCGCTTGAAGCTGTCGCACTCTGGCTTGAATCTCTGCCATTCTTGCTCGTCTACGTTCATTGGCGATCCTGATTTGTGCTGCCACTCTACGAATAAGGGGACTAAATAGCCTGACTAAGGGCTCTTCGATAAGCGTTCTAAAAGCATCTGGTAGATCCTCTTTCAAATATTCAGGAACGGCTTGAGCCTGTTGCACTCCTGAGGCCAAATAGTGTCCAAGAGAGAGACAGACGCCACATACAAATTCATAGGAGGGTATAGCGATCTCTTCTCCGCTCTCTTGCACTTGCTGTGCGAAATGAGCTGTTTCTCGCGCTCCTGATTTAACCATACCCCACACATTTTTTGCGACCCCCTCAATAATTTCTCGAGGAATTTGCACCCCCTCTTGAGCTGCGGCAACTGTTGCTGAGAGAAAATGATGAGCCTCTTCGCTGCCAGATTCTAGATAGGAGAGTAGCGGGAGGAGGACACTGGTTGCCCTATCCACACCAAATTCCCACACCTCTTGAGAGGAGAGGGCCAACTGCTGCGCGGCATGCGAGGTTTGCGCAACTCCGGATTGGGCATAGGAGAGGCTGCCCTGAGCTGCCCCCTTAAGGAGTTCTCGAATCAGGAGTGTCCCCTCATCTGCCCCTTCAAGGGCTGTATATCCAAAATTTCTCGTTTCTGAAAGCAGAGTCTTCCCGTAGGCAACTGCTGTCTGAATAAGCCCAAAGGAGGCCTCCCGAAAAGCTGAAATCAGCTCTTGAGAACTCTTCACTAGGGCAGGTATGCTCTGACGCACCTGATGTTGCAAAGCAAGAAGACAACTTAATAGATAAGTAGCGACACCTAAAGCAACCTCTTTTGGCCCTCTCAAGAGTGTAGCAAGAAGAGGGGGAATCTCATGAAAAAAATTCCCTATTTGCTCCTTTCCGGAAATGGCATAGGTAATCAATTGAGCGATTACCCCTTTTAAAATAGTGATAGGTACTGCCACACACTCTTTGGCAGCGTGGGGAAGAAAGAGAAAAAAATTCTTTGTTTGATCAACGCCAGAAATGGCATAGGAGATGAGAGCCTCTATCTCCCCTCTTAAGAGCTCTTGGGTGGCTGAAAAGAGCTCCCCGCCTGCATGACAACCCGCTTCCCATGTGTTTACCATTTGCTGAACTCCAGAGGAACCATATCTCACGATTTCCAGCAAGAGAGCCTCGCCACATGTAAAAGAGAGCTCTCCCACTTCAACTGCAGCATTTAAAGAGGCTCTGAAAAAATGGGCCGTCTCCTGTACTCCTGACTGACAATATTCTAAAGAGGAGCGAGCTATCCCCGATACAAGCTGACACGGTACATGAAAAATAGCTGAGAAGGCTCCCGGAAGGGCTAAAAAGAATTGATGGGCGGAGCGTAGACCACTCTCCCCATAGCTTTTGAGCTGCATACAAAAGGCAGAGACAAAATCATAAACGACTTGACCCACCTCTTGAAGCGTACCGACAAGAGTAAGAGAAAAACTTTTAGTCTGATACCAGCCAGACCCTATATAGCTATAGCAACTTAAGAGGACTCCCGCCAAAAAGTCTTTCATATGATGAAAAACAAATTTTGCAAGATGGACAATAGCCCATACGACAAGCCCTCCCCCAGCCACAACTGCGGCAATCACGGTCACTACAGGGGAGTCTGAACGAGCGTTCTCCGGAATGGTAGGTGCTGCTGCTGCCATAAATTACTCTTTAAGCGCTTCGAGCTTCTGTTTTCTCTTTTACCCTTTTGGCTGTGGCTTTTGCCTCTGCCTGGCCAGCTTCAAATGTGTCTTTTAACGCTTCAAAGCGGACATTCTGTGCGGTATTTTCCTCAATTCTTGCGATATAATAGCTTCGCAATTTTTGGAAAAAAGGACGACCTGCAGTAGGAACAAGAGTGGTAACAAGACCTGCAAAAGGCGCTGTTAAGGTCACTCCTAAATCAATCCACTCTTGCATGATACGCTTCACTTCTACTTGCCACCATCCTTCGTAGCTATAACGCTTCCCCTGATATACAGCAAAAGGAATGGTAAGGATTGCAAATCCTGTACGCCAAAGAACGCGTATGATACGAGCCAATAAGGAGAGCGCAAAACCAACCGTTCCACTCAAGAAATTCGCTGTTCTGATATAGCGTTGTGTGGAAGGACCCTGTTTTGCTTTTGCTCTTTGTTCATCGCAAGAAGCTGTTTCAAAGCTTACAATGAGCTCCTTTGTGCACATAGGGATTGCTGCTGTGAGACCAAGCTTCTCTAGGTCTTCAGAGTGTGGCATAACTACTGAGGGCTTGCCAGATAAAAAATTGCCCAACAGGGAGAGATATTCAGCGTGAGCAGTTGAACTTGCGCTCGGCTTAGCTTCATATGTTCTTAAGTTAATATATGTAGAGAAAAAAGTTGTGGCTCTCATTACCCCAGGCGTCCCAGAACTACTCATAAAAAACTCCTTATGATTTGGATCAAAAGGAGCATCTTATCATAAATGTGAATTTATCGTAAAGAAATAAAAAGTAACAGGATAGATAAGATAGATACCTATCCTTCTATCCTGTCTATTTACTTGAGATCATATTCGATCAGCGGCAAGTCCAGCGTTTTCTGCTTCTTTCATCCGTCTTGCATAAAAACGGTAGATTGAGGCCGCAGGGCTCGCATTTGTAGAACAATTGTATCAGTAATTATATTTATTTTAAAGAAAAATAAAACCTTTTGTTAAACTATCCCACCCCCTTAAAAAGGAAAAAAAGACCCCTTTCGGAGAGGGCATATTAAAAATTTCTAGATAGCGCTTAATCGCTTCTTTATAAATCTCCGCCTGTAAATCATATTGATGAAACTTCACAACCCTCTCAAGAGCCTCATAAACATACTCTTCTCCTCCTACCCCTAAATCATTGGATTTCCAATCCACAATATAGTAATTCCCCTCATGTTCAAAAAATAGGTCTATAAACCCCTTAAGAAATCCTGTCGGCCTCTCTGTGGGGTATAAAAATTCCATCTCCCTTCTCATTTTTCGGGGGTCGATTTGAGAGAGAGAAAAAGAGCCCTCAGGCAGGGGAAGAGGAGCGTGAAAAATCTCATAAAGCATCTCTGTAATCAACTCCTCAAAAGGCTCCAAAAAAGTGGCCCTCAAAAAGGGGGAGATCTCCCCTCTTAATTCTCCCCTTGTTTTGAGATGAAAGGGGATCTTTTCTAAAATTTTGTGCAGAAGAAGGCCTGTCTCAACTCCTGCAGGAAGGGGGGATGGGGAGGCAATTTCATGAGGGTGGTAGGTGGTCAAAGAGGAAAAGGAGCGAATGGATACGGAGGAAAAAGAGGGGAGCACATGTTCAGGAGTAATGAGAGAAGGAGGTTCCTCTATTTGAGAGGTTTTCTGTTCTGCCTCCTCATAAATGAACCAAGAAACATGCTCCTTCTGCTGCTCTAAAAAATGGGGCAGCTCCAATTTCTTTAAAAAGAGGGAGAGAGGGGAGCCATTCTCCTTTTCTAGATAGGGAATATAGAGCCGTTTTTTCGCACGCGTAAAAGCAACATAGAGCAGCCGGGCGCTCTCTCCTTTCTCCTCCTCTTGATGGAGACTGTGAGGGTCATTTGAAAGAATAAAGGCCCCTTTTTCGTGGCACTGAACAAGCTCTCTTTTGCATATAGAGGGGAGTATCAGTCCTAAAGGAAAGACCACATCAAACTCCAACCCTTTGCTTACATGAATCGTCATCACATGCACCCCCTCACCCCCATCTAGAGGGCGTGCTCTCCATTTGTCTGCCCCTCTCTCCTCTCGTATAAGACGGTAAAAAGCAGAGAGAGGACGATCCCCATCTGTTTCAGAAACAATTCCCTCGCTCAGCTGAAGCAGATCATGATAAAAGAGCTCCCCCTCTTGATAGGTGAAAAGAGTCCCTCTCTGCTCCTCCATCAGAGCATGAAAAAGGGCAAGGAGCCCCCTTTTTTCGAACCGCTCCTTATAGGGGAGAAAAAAAGACTCCTCTCTAAGTTGATACCCAAAAAGGGGGCTCATACACACCCTTTCTCGCCCCCTTTCATCTGCCGGATTTTCCATCAGATGGAGTAGATGTTGAAGAAAAGTTGCAGCATAAGAATCAAAAAGAGTTCTGTTGTGCACGCAACAGAGGGGGAAGGGGGCCATCTGACTGAAACGCGTGAGTTGATTTTTATCTTTTACCAAAACTGCAAAAGAGGAGTAGGGGAGTTTTTCCTCCTGGTGCAGCTTTTCAATTTCTGCAATTGTGAAAAGAAAGAGCTCTTTTTCCTCCCCCCCTTTACAAAAGTGGAGGGGTTTTTTCCCATCTTTCCAGACAAAGGGGGGATGCGTACTTCCCGGTTCTACAGGGGGGCAGTGATAAGCCTCTTGTGTACGAGGAAGAGAAAAAAGCTCTCCTGCTTGAGAAAAAAGGGCGTTCAAAGCAGCAATTAAGGGGGGATCGGAACGAAAATTTTTCTCCAAAGTCACGATGTTTTCCTCTCCAAAAGCCCTCTTTGCCTTCTGGTAGGTATAGAGATCCGCATGACGAAACCGATAGATCGACTGCTTAGGATCCCCTACCAAATAGAAAAAAACTGGGTAGGTTAAAAAAAGGGCAGAAAAAATCTTCCATTGCAGGGGATCGGTATCTTGAAACTCATCGATCAAAACTGCCTGGTACTCTTGCTGCAGTTTTTTGAGAAAGAGGGGATTTTCACTATTTTTCTGCATGTGCCTTAAAAGATCATCGAAAAAGAAAAGCTCCTCTTTCTCAATGACTCTAGAAAGATGCCCTCTGACCCCTTCTGCCATCTCTGAAAAGAGAATAAGCTCATCAGAGGCTCTTTGCATGAGAGGAATGAGCCTTTCTTGCATCTCCTCTAAAAGCCCCGGGTAATGGAGGGAGAGGGGGGGATTTTTTTTGAGCCTATTCTCTGGCACCATCTGTAAAAGGGGGGAATCGGTGAGATCTGCTTTTTTCCCCTCAAATTGGTTGCAAAAAAGGTGCAATCCCTCCCCAATCGTAGATTTAAGCTGCCGATCTTTTCCACACATCCCAGAATAGAGGGGGGCCAACTTCACAAGATCTTCTAAAAGAAGGGGGGCTTGAATGCTCCTTCTGCCTTTTAACCTCTCTATTTCGCTGAAAAATTCCCCCTTTTCTATGCGGAGGGGAACCGTTTTTCTTCCATAATGCACAAGACGTGTGAGAAGTGCATCCATATCTTTTTGATGATGGTTGAGAACCCGATCGAGCTGTTGAGGTGTCCAGCGGTGCATCGCCTCTGTTCTCAAGTAATCTTTTACGATTGCCTTTAGAGGATCCTCTTGAGAGCCCGCTTGAACCGCTTCTAGAGGAAACCCCGCTTCAAAGGCGTGTTCTTGCAGAGCGCGATAACAGAAGCTGTGCATGGTAAAAATGCGCGCTTGATCAAAAGAGATGTAGGCCTTATGTACTCTTTTGCGCGCTGTTATTTGATCTTTAATATAGGGGGGATAACTCCCCTGGAAAAGCATCTTTTTTAACTGTTCGTGTATGCGTGTTTTAATCTCTAAAGTGGCTTTTTTGGTAAAGGTTACCATCAATATCTGTTCGATGGGAATCCCCTCCTCAATCAAAAAACGGAGCATAAGATTTTCCATCGCGAAGGTCTTACCTGTCCCTGCTGAGGCCTCTATAAAGAGCCTTTTTTTAAGAGGGAGAGTGGGATCCAAAACATTGAACCCCTTTCGAAACCTCTCCCGGTCGTCAAAACCAGGCATGTACCATCTCCCCATATATTTTTTTCGCAAGAGGGGCCCATTCTTCTATGATCTGATCAAAAGCAGGGGGAACAGGATGTCTTTGAGGATTGTAGACCTTTTCTAATCTTTCTCTATCCTCTTTCACCAACGCTTCAATCCACTCAGGGAAAAGGAGGGAGGGGGAGGTCTGTCTGAGAAAATAATAGTCGATTAGAGAGGTGAGATAGGGAGCAGGGTCCTCAAAAAAAGGGCTCTTCCCCTCCTTTTTTTTCTCTTTTGCAAAAAAGAGCTCCCCTCCTTTTTCTATAAGGGAGAAGAGAAGAAAAAGAGGCCAGCTACGCACAGCTCCTTTTACCCCTTTTTTCTCTAAAACAAGAAGCCCCTCGTCCATAACTCTTTCAAGATTTCCTATAAAAACAACCTCTTTTTCTCTCCACATGAAATGGGGGGCAGGGATGCGCCACAACCCTTTTTCTACCTCTTCACAGCTCTTGCGATGTGCATAGAGCTCATATGTCTTTAAAGAGGAGAGAGGCCATTTTTTCATCTCCTCTATCTCGCTCAAAAGCTCTTTTTCTGCAATGGCACCAAAAACTCCCAAAGGGAAATTTCCCCTCTCCCTTGTTAAAGATAACCCGTCAGCTCCCCTCTGAAAGGCTTTTTGATGAAGGGTGGATTTTTGCAAAGGGGAGAGGATAAAACTCTCCTCATGAGGAAACTCCTTTTCTGAAAAACTGGAAAAGGGGGAGCGTAGAGCGCGCAGAAAATCGGAAATTTCAATGGTGATGAGGGGGGGAAGCTCCTCATAGCTTCTCGGAGGGGGCACTTTCAACCCAAATTTCTCCCTTTTTTTTAGGTTTGTCAAAAAGGGACGAGGGTGGCAGATGATCTGCTTAGAAGAGATGTAGGGAATAAGCTCCGCAACAACAACAGAGGGCCCCTCCTCTCCGCAATAGCTGATCTGCAACTTTTTTCGAGCGGCAACCACGGTTTCTAAAAAGAGGTAGCGGTCTAAATCCTCATGTAGAGGCCTATCTTTCACTAAATCAAGAGAGGAGAGGCGCTCTTTTCTTGGGAAGGCGTGCTCATGCATACCTAAAAGAACGATCCATGGAGAGGGAAGACTCTTAGAGATCGCAAGCGGACAAAAATGCACAGCTTGTACTTCATGCCCCCCCTCTGTAAAGGTTTCTTCCGCACAGATCTCTTCTAACAGAAATAAAAGTGAGGAGAAGGGGCAGAGATGAGAAGAGGGGGGGAAATCAACACCTAACTCTTTTTCTCCCAAAAAACGTTCATTCACTTTTCTCAGCTCCTCTACCCATTCAGAAAAAGGTCTCTCTCCCCCCTCATAAAAAGGGGACAGGGTGGTGTAGAGGCTCTTTAAAAGAAGAGCAAACTCTCCTAACAGCTCCCCCTGGATTAGGTCAATCTGAGGAGGATCATGGGGAAGGGCGAGCTCCTCAATCAGCGCTCCTATTCCCTCCACCCAGGTTCCCCTCTTCTCCTCCCAGGCGCGTTCACAATGTCTTTTGCTGAGAAGTCGATTTCTATGCGCAAGATCATATCCCCATGTAATGTGTGAGGAAAAAATCCATTTCTTAATCGTTAAAAGCTTTTCCTCATCTAATCGATGGTGGCTCGCAAAAAGGGGGTTTTGAAAAAGTTCCCATAGAAAGGGGGCGCTCCAGCGATTCTCTTCTAATCGCAGAAGGTGAAAAAGAAGAGCCTTTTTCTGATCCCTTTTCAAGGAGGGGATTCCGCTGATTTTATAAGGAAATTTCTCTCCAAAAATAGCTCGAATCGAGGGAATATAGGGGACAATATCAGGCGCCATCACCAGAATATCTTTAGGCTCTTGGCCCGATGTGACAAGAGTGTGAAATAGGTTTTCAATCTCCAGGTGAGGAGAACAAGAGAGATGAATTTGAATCGAATCATCCTCTAACACAGTCTCAAGGGGAAGATGATGTAAGAGCGCCTGCTGAATGAGATGCAGCTGCGTATCTGGCTCTGGCGATACATAACAGTCCATGGTGTGACATTCAGAGGTTAATAATAGCTGCCCCATTCTCTTCCCTATTTTCCCCCAGCTTCCTAGAAGAGGATGGTCTGAATCCCCCCAATACTCTTTACAAGGGGAGAGCTGATAGAGAGAGATAGATATCGACGAGGAGAGCTGGTCGAATAGATCAAAATAAAGCGGAGGCAGATGGGTAAAACCAAAGAGATGGATAGAGAGGGAATCTCTTTCCTGAGAGGTCAAATTGGTGAAAAGCTTGAGAGGATAATCCCCTCTTTCCCGAAAAACTTTTTGCCAAAGAGCCTCTTGCCACCCTTTAGGATGGCTCTCCCATTCAGCACAACTTTTTTTCCCATAAACCCCATATTGTAAAAAGAGAGAGGTAAGCTTTTTTGTTAAAAGCAGAAGGCGCCTTTCTTTTCCCCCTATATATCTTATCAAGGGCTCCCATATCGGATCATGGGAGAGGCACGCCTCTCGCATCGCCTGCTCAATACGCAGAAAGAGGGAGGCGGAACGTGGAATCGTCTTTCCTGCCAACTTTTGAATGCACGCATTCAAAAAAAGAACATCTACGCCGCAAGCAATATTTTTTGCTTGTGCCAACTCTCGAGTGATCCACTCCCCCATCTCTTGACTGGGAACCACGATCCATCTCTCAGCGAAAGGGAGGGGGGTCAAAGAATAGAGAGACTCTTGTAGAATTTTATCTAAAGCTTCCAGATAATTGCTAAAAAAGAGATACATCATTGCATCATGACTCAAGTAAAGCGGAAATTTTTTTCATCTTTTGCCTCTCTTAATCTCACCCAATTTTTTACTGCTTTTAACGATAATCTTTATAAACTTTTGCTCATCTTCTTCTTAATTTCCATAAAGGGGGAGAGGGAGAGCAATACTATTTTAGCAACAGCGGGAGCTATTTTTGTTATCCCCTTTATTGCATTTGCCTCTCTTGCAGGAACTCTTGCCGACCGCTTTAGCAAGCGGTCCATCATCTATTTTACGCGGTTTATGGAGATTCTCACAATGCTCTTTGGTGTGGCGGTCTTTTTCTTTCAATCTACAATAGGGGGATACTGTGTTCTCTTTTTGATGGCTACCCATAGCGCTCTTTTTTCCCCCTCAAAATTTGGAATTATTCCTGAAATTGTCTCTAAAGAGAGAATTTCTAATTGCAATGGAATCCTCACGGCGACCACCTATCTTGCGATTATTTTGGGCACTTTTTTTGCCTCTTTTGTTACAGAGGTGACTCATAAAAATTTTGTATCCGCAGGTCTTTTCTGTGTCATTGTCTCGATGTTGGGGCTCGTTTCAAGCCTTGGGATTCAAAAAACCTATCCACAGGCAGAGAAGAAGAAGGTTTCTCTCCGTTTTATTTCGAAGATCATACAGACTCTGGACCGGGCAAGGCAGACCAGATATCTCCTGATCACTCTTATCTTTGGATCCTATTTCTTATTTATAGGCGCCTATACTCAGCTCAATATTATTCCTTTTGCATTACAATCTTTAAATTTGTCTGACGTGCATGGGGGGTATCTCTTTTTGATGACTGCCTTAGGAATTGGATTGGGCTCTTTTTGTGCAGGGAAGATCTCTGGGAAGGAGGTTGAAATTGGTTTTATTCCTCTCGCCTCTTTTGGAATTACGATCTGTTTTATGCTGCTCTATTTCTTTCAGCACAGCTTTTTTGTTGTGGTTCCGATTTTGATAGGAGTGGGATTTTTTGGAGGATTTTATATTGTGCCCATCGATGCTTTTATTCAATTAGCGAGTCCTGATGAGAATCGGGGGGAGAATTTAGCAACGGCCAATTTTTTAAGTTTTTTAGGAGTGATTTTAGCTTCAGGTTTTTTAGCTTTATTAGGGAATGTATTTTCTTTAAGTGCAGCGCGCGGATTTTTTATTATTGGGATTATCACATTTTTTATAGGGATTTTTTTATTTTTGCTTTGTGCGGACCAGGTTGTGCGTCTTTTAGTGGCCAAATGTGCTCTTACCATGGGGAGAGTGCAGGTTGTGGGGCGAAAAAAGATTCGCGCTCAGGTTCCGCAGCTGTTGGTGGCGCCTAGGATCTCTTGGTTAGACACGCTGATTGTCATGGCTATTTTACCGCGCATGGTGCGTTATATTGTGCCTATCCGGCCTAAGAGAAGACCGCGCACTTTTTTATATTATTGGTTACGATTAATTCCTGTAGATATCCACCATTTTTCACCTATGGGTGAGCCTGCATTGGAGGCTATTCGGGGGGAGTTAGATAAGGGGCAGACGGTCTGTTTGATGCAGCCTGTTATGCTCCCCTCAGGAAGTTTAGCGGAGTGGACGGAGCGATTGAAGGGGCTTTTAAATGATATTCCTGTGGAGATTATTCCGATTCATATACATAAAGGCCCCTGTCCTACGCGGGGGAATCGGCTCTACCAGTTATGGAGTCTTTTACAGGCTCCCATTAAGGTGAGTTACGGGGATTTTCGCTCCAAACAAAATAATGTTTAGAAAGCAAAGATCACCGTCATATCAAACGTCTCAAAGAAGAAATTTCCCCCAACCTCTTTGTTGCGTGGAGTAGACCATGCCGTATGCGCACGTAAAGATAAGCTATCCGTAATCGCATATAACAAGCTCATATCCCAACCCTTATAATTGGTAAACCCTTGAGCTAAATCGGGCGCCAATCCCAAAATCAACGCATCTGAGAGGTAAGCACCTGATGAATTTCCATGCCCAATTCCAGATAAATCAAACTCAGGAATCGCTTGCGCCTGTACACTCTGATAATTAATATCAAATGACCAATCGCCCCCTTTACACAATTTACCCAATGTAAAACCTGCATACCAAGCGCCATTCAACTTCTTCCAATTCGTAGTGGCTGAACGTTTAGCATCATGGTTAGCTAATACAGCTCCATATACGTAAAGTGATTTACATCCTGCAAAATCAATTTTTCTCTCATATCCAAAAATCATTTGAGAAACTAAGAAGCGGTAGCGCGGATTATTGCCAATAGGGGGATGATCAGATATTTTGCCTATAACATAGGTAGTGGCTTCTCGATTCCAATCGACGATACTATATTTAAACATGAGCCCTGTATCGAGCCAGTTGCTGACCCAAGCCTCTACGACCCATGCGTAGTGGTTGCTATAGCTATCGACGATAAAGGGGCCCCCATGAATAGTAAATACTCCCACAGCTGGAACAGGCTTGGTATAGTAAAAATGGATTCCATCAAAAAAACTGGAAAATTCCACACGAGATTCAAAAAGGTAGTCGAGCTTACTTCTGCCTAACTCAACATAGAGATCCTCTTCTCCGCAGGTATATACATCACAACCGATGAATGCGCGATCGATGTCTACTCTTGTGACAGCTCCAGCGTCTACCCCATCCAATGTTGCCCATTTCAGTTTTGTGGTTAGCCATGCTCTAGGAGTTGCGTAGTCAAAGAAAAGATTTACTTCGCTCTTAAAAACGTTGATTCCATCGTTGCGGTTAAATCCACGGATACTGCCCTTGTCATTAAATTCGTTAGTAGCGATCCAGCGGGCGCGCACATCCCCGTAGAGAGAGAGCGTCCCCTCTTTTTGGCGGCAATTAATCAAGCCTCGGCTTTCGATGAAGTCGCGCAAGACTCTGGGATCGATAATCTCCTCTGGAACGCCTGCATTAACTTCTGGTGCAAATCCTGCGGGGGGGGAGGGACCTGCAGCAATCTCTCGGCCATTTTCTGGTGGTAGAGGCGGAATTTTCTCATCAGCTGCAAAAAGAAATTGGGAGGCGAGAATAAAAACAAAAGCGATTTTTTTCATCATTAAGCTGCATTAAACTGATAGGGGGTCACTTATATTCTATTGCAGGCTTTTTGTAAATAGAAATACCAGAATAAAACTATCAGAACGGAATTAATTTCATCTCTTTTGGGGGAATTGGATCTGAAGGGCTATATTGAAAAACCCTTAAGATTTGTGAGCCGTTGCGACACTTCGGGGGTTTTCAACACAGCCGAGATTTTTGATAACAGGCGCCTCGCCTTGGCCTTCGGCCAAGAATGGCGACCTTGTCGCCATTGCCGACTTGAGTCGGTGCGAGGCGCCCTCAGACTTGATTTGCTAGAGATTGTTATATGGAAGAGTGGTGATATGCAGCGCAGCTACTACTTCTTCGCCACGGAGTTGGCGAAGGCCTTTAAGCTAATTTCCGCGAGAGAGTTTTTCAACACAGCCGAGTTACATCAAGTTTTACCCTTTCTTTCAAGACGACAAGTACAAAATCTGCTTATGGAATTGAGATTAGAAAATAGAGTGCATGTCGAAGGAAAAACCAGTTCGAGCATTTGGTTTCCAGGGTAACCAGTGGTGCAAGTTTGGTGCAAGTTTGGTGCAAGTTTGGTGCAATATTTTTTAGTTAAGCCAGTCCATGGTGATTTTAACAAATAATCGTGTTTTAGTTCATTCTCAAAATTCCCCACTCCTGCTGGAGAGTGCCGTCAAAATAGCTCCGCCAAATACTCATGGGCTTCCCCTCAACTCCTGAACTATCCAAACGCCAAAGATCTAATCGACCCGTCCCAGGATTCAAAGCAAATCCAAACCGGTATCTTACCCAATTGGTGTCCGCAAAAATAAGAGGCGCAGGCATAGCCAGCCCCCTCTCCCTCATCCTCTCCACAATTCTTTCATGAAAAAAGACCTTACTCCTCGTGTTCCCCAACGCTAACATCAAATAACTCTTAGCAATATTTCTAAGCTCCTGAGAAGAAAAAAGTCTATGCTTTTCTAGCTCCCCCCTCCTCTCCTCCGCTAATTGCCTTATCCTCTCATATAGAGAGGGGGTCATGTCGCTCATGGTAGAAAAAATCATCTCAAGCTTCTCTCCAAGCGCCTGTTCAGGAAAAAAGGGGAGAGACTCATATAAAAGACTATCCAGTTCATCTGCAATAAAACGAAGCCCCCCCTTATCTATCCACTTCTCATAAGAGAGCGCCTTGAGTATCTTCTCTCGAAATTCAACCGGATGCAAAAAAAGGGGTAAATCCACCCCTCTCTTAATCACTTGTCGATACCCTTGCGGAACCAGTTCTAAAAGTTTTTCCACCATCCATTCCATCATCCATTGATCTAAAAGAATCCCATCCAAAAACTTTTGCTGCGGCACAAGCCACTCATCTCGAATCCAAGTATACGTGTAAAGAGGATCTTCCCAAGCCTTTCTAAATAGCTTCTCCCCCGGCCGACATAAAAAAGCATGCGTAGGAGAAAAAGCCAAAACCGTTCTCTCCGACTCTTTCTGAAATTTCTGCCTCTGTTCAGAGGATTGCTCCTTCATCATATCAATAAAAAAAGCAAGTAACTCCGTCGGACTCTCTACCCATTTTTTCTCCTCCCGTATTTTGGGATTCCCCCAGTAACAATTAATTAAAGTTTTAACGGTTCCTCCAGAAATATAGGCCCAAGGCTTTCTTGAGACTTTTTCTAAATGATCTAAGGGCTTGTGTATAAGCGGTTCATGGTAGGCTTTAGCAAGACGCTGAAAGGAGCTCTCCAAAAAATCGGGCCTTTTAATCGTTGTGATGGCAGCTGTAATCAAACGGGTAAGCTCCCTCTCTAACCCCTCCGCTATCGGCTTTTGAGCAAGCTCCCCTTCCGTTGCAATAAAAAAAGAGGCGAGCGCTTGTATATAATCTGTAGCAGAGTAAATAAGCGTCCACAGAGAGGGGTTACTTCTTCCATGCTTATAAAGAAGGCGAAATCCAGCCGGGCTATCATCATAAGCACTCATCGAAATTTCATGCATTTCTGGATCATAAATTTCCTGAAAATAGTCGGGGATCTTTTCTCGATAAAACTGAATCATCAGAGAGTATAATTGTTGCAGCGCTCTTCCCTTGTCAACCGCCTGATCCCGTTCGCTAATTGTTCGATCGAGCTCTCTTTTTCGCATCTGATATTCAAGACGGATCCATTCAAATTCTTTATCCACAGATGGGCGCATCAGCCTTCCTTCCAAAGATTTAGCCTGCGCATATAGGTGGTCATAACGAGATTCATATTCTCGAATCTCATCGTTAACTTCGTCTATCTCTTGCTGTATGATTTGAAAAAGTGCCTCCCCTATTCCATGGGGCTCCTCTACCTGAACCCCTAAGCTCATATATAAATTCCATTTTGTAAAATCGGCTTTTGCCTCTGAAAGAGAGGCTAAAGTAAATTCCCAAGCTTTTAATAGGGGATTATCTGTAAGCGCTTTGAAGGCCCGTTTTGCTCTCTCATATGCTTTTGAAAAGCTCTCAATACTACGCGGCTTCCCAAGAGGCGCAGCTGTGATCAAAAGAAGATTAGGAGGCATATGAGAAAGGGGTTGATCTTGCTGTTTTTGTAGATCCTCCTCTGTCAGTTGATAGGCTTGTAAAAGAACCTGTCTGATGAGGGAATGGGCAGAGATGTTTACAAATTGCGTTAGGGAGTCTTTTTCAAAGCCGCTTTTCTTTAAAAGCGTCTCACAACTCTCTTTGAGGCCTGCTGCTCTAAAAGCTGCTTGAAGACCTGGAGAGAGGGCAAGCGCTTCTATCGGCTGCTTTCCAAGCGAGGAGAGGGGAAAGGGGCGTAAAAGCTCTCCTGCTCCCCAACTAGGGCTTAAGGGAAAGGCATATTCTATTCCCTCAAACGTCCTTTTAAACCTGCCTGTGGCTATTATGTGTTGGATGTCTTCAAGAAACTGTAGGGGCATTTCCTGCTGAATCATAATCGCGGGCGCTGTCGCAAAACAGCTCCCCACATTTTGACGCAAACTTGTAAAAAGGGCGGACAAGACAGCCTGTCTGGTCAATTTATTGGTCAGAGGTGTATTTTCAGGAAGGTGAAGAGTCTCTCGTAAAAGATATTGTACGCCTACATGCCCTTCTGGATAGGTTATTTTTTTAAGAGCAGCCTCATATTCCTTATCGTGCGCAAAAAAGTGGACCATTTTTACAAGATGTTTCATCCGATCGGCATCATGATGTCTATCTGGTCCTAGAGAGTAGAGGTTATTGTGTAGAATATGCAGCGCCCGCTTGCACTCCTCTTTTTTTAACTCCCCCTTTTCATTCAATAAAAGAGAGGCCAGCTCTCTTGCACAGTGGACATTTCTCCATGACCACCCCTCTTGCAGTTTTGATAGGTCAAACCGTCTACACATTTCTATGTTTTCTTCACAAAGAATCACCTGTAAAGGATCCTCCTTCTGATTCTCAGAGGCTATGTGCGAAAAGGTCTCTTCAAAAAATTCAGAAGCCCTCATGATTTGACTCTCAAAGCAATCATCACCACCTCATCATCTTGAGGAGTCTCCTCAATAAATTCATAATAGCTCTTTTTAATCAGCGTCAAGACCTCCTCGGGACTATTCCACCGACTCTGCTGCAAAAGATCATGAACTCTTTTTTCTGAAAAATGTTGATGTTTACTGTTCGTGGCCATTAATAAACCATCTGAAAAAATAAGAAGAAGATCTTCTGGCTCTAATTGAATCCTATCTACGTTGAATGGTTGCTTCTCAACAAGGCCTAGGGCCATTCCTGAATGGGAAAGTGTAATAATCCGACCATCTGCTCTGCATACCACGCCAGGAACATGTCCACAAGAATAGTAGGTAAGCTCTTTTGTTTTTTTATCAAAAATAGCAAAAAAGGCTCTTACAAATACTCCAGAATCTCCCATAGCTTGACAAAAAGCGGTATTTGTATTTTTTAAAATGGTTGCCGCATCTTTATAAATGACGCGATGTGTTCTAAAAAGACTTCTTGCGGCAAGAGAATAGAGACAGGAGGAGATTCCCTTCTCTGGGGCATCTATCACAACCATACTAATGGTCTCATCATCCTTGATATACCAGGAGTAAAAATCGCTTCCAATGTTCTCTGAGGGGATATATAAACCTGTTAACTCAAGCTCATGAGAGCTGGAAAATTTGACGGGGAAAAACTGAACCTGAACCTCACTACCCAGAGCCACTTCTCTCTCATATTTGTGTTTTTTTATCCTCTCTTCTGTGCTTTTTTGAATATTTTTAAGCATCTCTTCCAAAGTCTGATTGAAAACAGCTCCCAATTCATTGATCTCAAATCCCAGTTTTTCCTGCTTAAATCGTACAAAAAGATTGCCTTTTCTCACCTCATTCATCACTTGGGTCAGCTGACGCAAGGGGCGGCCAATCCATTTGGAACAAAAATAGGCAATCGTAAACCAAAAGAGGAGGATGATTCCGTAAGAGGCGTATAAAATAAGAAAGTAGCGGACAGCATTAGCGAAAAAAATCTCTTTAGGAACGTAGGCAAAAATATGAAAGCCCACTTTTGGAGAGGCGTGTGCCGTCTTTGAGAGATAGCCAATCTGAATCTGGTTTTGAAAGATAAACTCAAAAAAATTGGTAAGCTGACCGCGTACAATTGGAAGGGGTTGTAGAGGCACCGTTACATTCAAAATATTTTGAAAAACAGCCACTTCTAGAGCCGCAGCTTGACTAAGAGGAGCGATATGCTGCCCTAAAAAGGCAGAATCTGTGGCCATAAAAATCAATCCATTAGGATCAAGAATACCAAATTGTGTCGCAGAGGGGTCCCCATTTTTTGTTTTTGAAAAAAGGTGATTGATCTGAGGAAGATCCGACACTGTGGTCAGTATCAATGCCAGCGGTTTTTTCGTTTTGGAAGAGAGAATCGTTTTCCCTATTAATAGACGAGGAAGATAGCCATCAGTCTCAGGTGAATAGAAGTAATCAATCAGAGCGCCTTCCCCATTCTCAATGACCCGATTCAATCCCAGAACATTTTTTAGCTCAACTCCCACCACAGTAGGCTCACTTGCTGCAATCACCTTGTAAGGATGGGAATCCTGAATATCCACAACGATCAGAGAGACTTTTCCAGCAAGATTGGCCATTTCTGATAATTGATCGCTTAAAACTTGCAAATCCATGCTCTCTAATCGATGATCTAAATCTAAAAAGTAGATCAGTTCATTCAGCAGAACCTCTTTCTGGGGGATAATTTCCTCAAATTCAATCGCCTGAAAATCTGCTACTTGCTTAATATTTGCCTTGGCAACCTCAACAGATTCATAGTAATTTTCCTGAAAATAAATAAAAGAATAGATCAATAGGGGGAATGCAAGAGCTAGAAAACAGGTTGCCATAATACGTAAAGGTAAAGATTGTTTAATCATCTTTGACCTTCATAACTAAAAGAGTGATATCATCATGCTGGGGGGCCTTCCCTGCAAAAGCCTTTACAGCCTCTGTGAGTTTGTGCACAATCTCTGCTGCTTTCTTGTCCCCCTCTTGTTGAAGAAAGAGTTTCAACCTCTCCTCCCCAAATAGTTCAAACTGTTCATCATGAGCCTCTGTAATGCCATCTGTGTAAAAAAGAAGAGTGTCGCCTGCCTCTAATTGAAAATGGTGTGTTTCTATATTTAATTCAGAAATGACTCCAATTGCCATAGCGCCATGATTTAAAAAGAAAACAGATCCATCTTTTCTTCTCAAAAGAAGCGGATTATGCCCACAAGAAAAATAGCTTAAGATTTTAGTAGAGGGATCATACATCCCTAGAAGAAGCGTAATAAACATTCCCGTCTCTTTTGTATCTTCGCAGAAAAGTCTATTTGTAAAAGCAAGTGTTTTTGCTACATCTTTGAATTCTTTGGCGAAAATTCTTAACACATTTAAAAGACTTAAAGAAAAAAAACAGGCCTGTACCCCTTTGCCGGAGGCATCTCCTATTGCCAA
Source organism: Chlamydiota bacterium (assembly GCA_013288105.1). Classification (GTDB taxonomy): domain Bacteria; phylum Chlamydiota; class Chlamydiia; order Chlamydiales; family JAAKFR01; genus JABDCM01. Next base: position 1,744 of record JABDCM010000006.1, on the reverse strand, counting down.
GGTCAAGAGAGTGTGTTGATCATCAGAAAAGCACTCATAAAAATCCCCTCCCACTAAGATAGCGGGGATATAAGCCGCTGCCAAATCAACTCCTGGAAAATCGGGCATTTTTTGAGGTAAAAGATCATTTTGAACATGCTGTGCAAGCTTTAACTCATTGGAAAAAATCTCTTTTTTTACCTTCTCCTCTTCCGCCTCTTGCTTATTTTTTAAAATCGTCTCCACCATTTCATTAAAAATGTTTCCCAAAGTGTTAATCTCATATCCCATGATACGGCTCTGATAGCGAGCAGAAAAATCCCCCCCCCCTATCTTCTCCATCACCACTCTTATATTTTCTATAGGTTGTGTCATGAAACGTGTAAAAAAATAGGCAACCAGACTTCCTATAATAAAAATGAGGCCATATATCCCATAAACATAGAAAAACTGTAAGAGAGGGCCTCTTAAGAGCGCTCTCTCTGAGGTGTAGGCCATGAGTGCATAATCTGTATCTTTAAAAGAGATCTTGTAGGCAAATTGCCTCTCCTGGTTCCATTCGAATGCAAAAAATTTAGAAGCCTCTGTATGGGTCAATGAAAGGGGCTTTAAGTATTGAAAATGGAGAGTGGGATCCGAAGAGGCGACAATTAATGAGGCTGGTGTAAGAAGAGCAAAATTGATGGTATAACCTATCTTTTCTGGTGCCAATATAGCCTGCAACTGGTCTGTAACCTGCCTATTGACCATCAAAATCCCTACATATTTTTTCTCTTTCTCTGAAAAAATGGGCTGAGCGATTGCAAAATACTCCTTCCCCTCTCGCATATTAAAATAGACGGTGTACCCCCGTGCAATATTTTCTGGCAAAAAAGGGTCATTTTGATTCAGCAAATGGGTCACATCCTGACCAATGGCCTGTTGATCGACAGCCTCCACAATATGATAATGGTGATCTGAGGAGATATCGACCAAAAGAATATCAAGAAATCCCCCCTCTACAGAGGCCTCAACAAGTTTTTTGTGCATCTTCTCATTTCTCATAAAAGAGGCTGTTGAATCCAGATTTAAAAAATGATGCAGCACATTGAGAATGGGTGTTTGTCCAGGTTGCAGTTGATGCAAAGAGGCTAGACGCAGACGTGCCAAAGAGGCTATATGATTTTTTTCAATCTCCAGTCTATTATGATAACTTTTTTGTATGAGAATAAAACTATCTACTAAAAGGTGAAGAGCAAGTATAATAATTATAATAGCAAAAAGTCGGATGCCGATAGATTTTCGAAAAGAGATCATAAACTGGATCATAAAAATATTTGATGTTAAAAAAAACAAATAAAATCATTACAAGCGCACAAAATCCTTTAGTTAAATCTCTAGTTAAACTGAGAGAAAACAGAATGTATCGAGAGGAACAAGGGGAGCTTATTGTGACTGGTGCTAAAGTGATTGCTGAGATGCTCTCTTTTTTTTCTCCCAAAGTTCTTTTTGTAGAGAGGGGATTTTCTCTGCCTTGGATCTCCTCTGTTCCGTGCGACATCATAGGCGTATCGCCTGAGGTGTTGAAAAAAATCACAGGGGTGGTAGCTCCCGATGGAGTGGCAGCTCTTTTTGCTCTCCCTCCTCCTTCGAAACTAGAAAAACTCTCCTATGTGATTGCTTTTGATGAGATTGCAGATCCAGGGAATATGGGAACTTTATTGAGAACCGCGCTTGCGTTAGGTTGGGAGGGGGTTTTTTTTCTTCCGAATTGTGTAGACCCTTT
>JABDCM010000005.1 GCA_013288105.1 Chlamydiota bacterium | reverse complement strand
GAGTTTAAATTTAAAATATCATTATGTTCATTCTTCCTGCGTCAAATAGAGAAATTTTTACTGCAAGAGTGCTTCTTGCGATGGCAGTGACCTCATTATGCGTAGCAGTCGCACTCACCATTCTCATAGGGCGTCGTGCAATTCCGCCTGGAACTAATGCAATAGTCGCTCTTTCGTTTGCACTTCCTCTCTATCTTATTTCAATCGCTTTGGGAGCAGTTCTATGTAGGAGGTTGGAGCGGGGGGAATTGGAATGGATTGAAGCACGCCGCGCTGCTGAGGAAAATTGGGAAGCTGCTTTGCAAGCCATAGAACTTTTAAAAGAAGCTCCCGAAGAAAGCAGTCCAACAGTACCAGGAACAGGTATCACAACATTAGAAAGCAGTCCAACGGTAGCAGGAACAGGTATCACAACATTACCACTCGAGTTACTGGTGAATATCATGAACCGTTTGCCACCGCGGGATTTGGCCTGTTGTGTTCAAGTCTGTAAAGATTGGAACCAGATTCCAAGGGAAGATTCTGTTTTAAATAAACGACACCATTTGCATGCTTATTATATACGTACCTGTGGACAAGCAGAGAGTCCTAAAAAGGTAGAAGCTTTGCAAGAGATTGCCCATCTTTTTGCTCTATGGGGACATTTTAACACTGCTATAGAAGCTGTTCAAAAAATCAGCGATCAAGAGGTGCGGTTGGTGACAAGTTTAGATATCATGCATCAGATGAGGCTAAAGGGGAAAGACGCACAAGTAACCGCCTACGGAACTGCAGCAATAAAACCGATGACAGAGTTGTGTAGAGGTATAAGAAATAAGCTTAAGTGCATGATACATTTAGTAAATGCAAAATACTACGCTGTAACAGGAGATATCACAACTGCCTTAGATACATTAGATAAATTACAAAAACTTGAAGTAGATTGTGAGGACAAATTTAGACGCAAGGTTTTACAGCTCTTATTAGAAATCCATCGTATGCATTTAGCTGAACAAGACAGAATAAAAGCAGATAGGTTACTGCAAATAAGTACGTTTGATCGTGCATTGCATGATGTATATGATGAAGAGGAGGCAGTCACCATACTTTTAGCTGGGTTGGACAACCCTTCATTTCGTGACTCGTTATGTTATTGTATTCGTATTTTTGTGAATAAAGAAAACTTTGCGAGGGCAGAAGAGTTGAGAGATCATCTTAGAGGTTCTCATTATCTATATGCGGACTTCTTAATCAAAAAGGGGCGTATTATGCAAGCTCCTACTCAAGAAAGAGAGCGCCTATTAGCTAAAGAAATAGGGTTAGAGGATCATGTGGGGGATCAGAAAGAGAAGTTACCTAGAAATGATGCACCAGTTAAACAAATAGCTCTTAAAAAGGAAGAAGAACAATTCCGTGATATGTCAATATGTAGACAGTTATTTTGGCCTCAACTATATTCTATGGAAGAACTAGAGCTATTATATATATATGAAGAATATCCTGAAGAATATCCCGGAACGGAAGCAAATCATGACGATTTTCTTCCTCGAGATTTCTCCGCTCGAGAGGCCTGCGCGCGATTTTTCCTTCAGTTTAAACGCATGAAATTATGTGAAAGCGTCGCTCCCTGTTCCGATAGGGGCTTTCAATTGCAAGAGCATCTTTTCTACCTTGCTCTTCAATGTGGTGGTGAGGCTCCTTCTGCTCTCATCAGATTGGCTGAATATGAAATGAAGACGGGCTATCATGAGCGCGCACGTGTGCTTCTTGAGCGCGCCGCCTCTTTTATACAACCAGATGGAACGTATCATCCTCGTTGGGAAAGAAAAATACGAGAGGAGCTCTCCTATCTATATGCTAAACTCGGTGCATATGACAGAGCTTTAGAGGTATCCGGAAGAGATGGCTTCCGAGGGTATTTAGAAGCATTACGCCCTTAATAACCTGAATTTTGAGTTTTTCTCCTTCAAATACAATCTTCAATTAATCTACCAAATATTTTGATTGTATCTTAATAACTTTTGGAGTACGCTCCAAAAGCTTCCGCCCTTAGGCAAGAGTTGCTTATCGTGTATAACAGTAGAGATTTTAAATTTAGAATAGCATTATGCCCACTTGTTCCATATCAAATAGAGAGATTTTTACCTCAAAGACTCTTATTGGGATAGCAGCGACGTCAGCATGCGTGGCACTCGTACTCGCCATTCTCGTAATATGTCGTACGATTCCAGCTGGAACTAATGCAATAGTCGCTCTTTCGTTTGCAGCTTCTCTCTCCCTTATTTCATTGGTTTTAGGAGTAGTTCTAGTTAGGAGGAATAAGCAAGAGGAATCGGCAAGGGGAGCACAACAAGCAAGCCGCTCCACTGATGACAATTGGAAAGCTGCTTTGCAAGCCATAGAACTGTTAAAAGCAGCTCCCGAAGAAAGCAGTCTAACAGAGCTACGAGGGGTAAATGATCCTGTTTTGGTTAAACAATACCATTTACGTGCTTATTATAGACATATCTGTGAGCAAGCAGAGAGTGGTGAAAAGGAAGAAGCTTTGCAAGAGATCGCCCATCTTTTTGCTCTGTGGGGACATTTTAACACTGCTATAGAAGTTGCTCAAAAAATCAGCGACCGAGAAATGCAGTTGATAACGGGTATAGATATCATGCATCAGATGAGGCTAAAGGGGAAAGAGGCACAAGTCGCCGCCTATCTAAATAGCGCACCGCTAGAAGAGTTGTGTCGAGACCTACCAGGTAGTAAGCTTTGGTATAGGGAAATCTTAACAAAAGCAAAACACCACGCTGCACAAGGGGAGATCACAACTGCTTTATATATATTACCAGCACAAATAATTAAGGCAGATTTCACATGGGACGAAAAATGGGACAAATTTAGACGCGAGGTTGTGGAGTTCTTATTAGAACTCCATGGTATGGCTTTAACAGGTGCAGAAGATAAAGAAGCCATATGCAGATTACTGAAAATATATATGTTAGATATTTCATCTCGTCCAGATGAACCGGGGGTGGTCGCCTCAGCGTTCACTATGGTCGCTTCAGCATTCATTGAAGATGGTGTAGGTAAGAGGTGGAATGATGCGGCCTTTATAGAGGAGGTAGTCAGTAAATGTATATCTAATTTGGAAGACTTTTTATTTTGTGATGCTTTATGTCATTGTATCCGTATTTTTATCGATAAGGGAAACTTTACAAGGGCAGAAGAGTTGAGAAGTCGGCTCAAAGGCTCTTATCGTCTATATGCGGACTTCTTAATCAAAAAGGGGCGTATTATGCAAGCTTCTACTATCGCAGAAAGAGTGCAGCTATTAGCTGAAGAAACAAGGTTAGAGGATCCGAAGGAATGGTTACCTCCGGATGAGAAAGGGGAAGGAATAGTCCTTAAAAAAGGAAGAGAAGAATTTCGTGATATGTCCATATATACACAGTTATTTTGGCCTCAAATGTATGCTGCACGAGCATTACGAGTATTAAGGAATATAGTGAAGCTGCAAGAGGCTTGCGTGCAATTTTTCCTCCAGTTTGAACGCATGAAATTATGTGAAAGCATCGCTCCCGATTCCAATAAAGGCTTTCAATTGCAAAGGCATCTTTTCCGCCTTGCTCTTCAATGTGGTGATGAGGCTCCTTTTGCTCTCATGAGATTAGCTGAATATGAAATGGAGACGGGCTATCATGAGCGCGCACGTGTGCTTCTTGAGCGCGTCGCCCTTCTTATAAAATCAGATATAACGTGTCATCCTCGTTTGGGAAGAAAAATACGAGAGGAGCTCTCCTATCTATATGCTAAACTCGGTGCATATGACAGAGCTTTAGAGCTATCCGGAAGAGATGGCTTCCGAGGATATTTAGAAGCATTACGCCCTTAATAACCTGCATTTGAAGGGGAAAACCCAAAAATCAGGTTAGTGGCGCGATTCACCTTATCGCGCCATTTAGAGCGATTTTTGTGGCGCAATTCACTAAAATCCCCTAAATTTAGGCTCTAAATGGCGCGATTCTGTGGTAAAACAGATTTCAAAAGAAATGCTTGATAGCATTATAAATATAGTGAGGAGATCTCCTCAGGGAGCCTCTACCGACGATATTTTAAATGAACTGACGATGCCCTTATCTAGGCGCTCTCTCCAACGTTATTTAGCTCTTTTAGTGGAGAGGAATCTTCTCACTGTTTCTGGTCAGCATCTTCTAGACATTCCTTAAATTATACTGACGTGGCGTTAAAAAATTCACACCGCATCTACGCAGTGTGAATCAGCTCTTTTTTGTCCTCAAACACAATCTTCTCATTCTCCACTTTAACCGTATAGTGGTGCTCCTCCCCAGGATTTCTAATAAGCGCCTCAGCTAATGGATCCTCCACATACTGCTCAATCACACGGCGTAAAGGACGCGCCCCCATCTCAGGCTGATATCCCAACTTTACCAAAAATTGGACCGCTTCCTGCGTCAAATCAATATGAATCTTATGAGATGCTAGCCGTTTTTTCACCTTCTCGAGCTCCAGATTAATCACCTGCGAGAGTGCAATCTCATTGAGCGGTCTAAAGATCACAATTCCATCAATACGATTCAAAAACTCAGGTTTTAAGTGCTTCTTCATGGCACCCTCAATTTTATCCTGAATGGTTTTGTAATCAGGAAGCGTTCCTGCCGTTTTAGCCCCAAAACCAATTTCAGTCGTCTTACGAATAAGATCGGCTCCCAAATTGGATGTCATAATAATAATCGCATGACGGAAATTGACCTTGCGCCCAAAAGAGTCGGTCAGTCTTCCCTCTTCTAAAATCTGAAGAAGAATGTCCATCACATCAGGATGGGCCTTCTCAATTTCATCAAACAGAATCACGCAGTAGGGTCGCTGACGCACCTGCTCGGTAAGCTGCCCCCCCTCCTCATGCCCTACATACCCCGGAGGAGATCCTGTCATCCGACTCACAGCAAATTTCTCCATGTACTCGGACATGTCCACCTGAATCAGAGCATCCTCCCCACCATACATATGGATCGCCAAAAGACGGGCTAAATGGGTCTTCCCCACTCCTGTCGGACCTAAAAAGAGAAAAGAGCCTGTGGGACGATTAGGAGCCTTAATACCTGTGCGTCCACGCCGAATTGCACGACAGACAACATCGACCGCATCATCTTGCCCAATAATCTGTGAACGTAAAATCTCCTCCATCTTCAATAATTTCTGCGTCTCCGCCTCTGTCAGGCGTGTCACAGGAATCCCTGTCTGTTGAGCAATCACATGCGCAATCGCCTCTTCATCAACAGGTAGTTGATGCTCCTCTTTATGGGTCTCCCACTCCGCACGGATAGCCTGGAGCTTCTCCCTCTCCTTTTTCTCATCATCGCGCAAACGGGCCGCCTTCTCATACTCCTGCATGCTAATCGCTTTTTCCTTCGCCCGTCTCGTCTCCTCAATCTGATTTTCTAGTTTCGAAAGATCGGAGGGCTGATTCATCATAGCCACGCGTGTACGCGCTCCCGCTTCATCCAAAACATCAATCGCCTTATCTGGTAGGAAACGCCCATGAATATAGCGGTCAGATAGCACCGCAGCCGCTGAGAGCGCCTCATCTGTCATAACAACATTATGGTGCTCCTCATATTTCTTCTTGAGCCCTCGCAGAATCTCAATAGTATCCTCCACAGAAGGGGGCTGCACTGTTATTTTCTGAAAACGTCTCTCAAGCGCCGCATCTTTTTCTATATGTTTTCTATACTCATCAATCGTTGTCGCCCCAATACATTGCAACTCTCCACGAGAAAGGGCCGGCTTCAAAATGTTAGAGGCATCAATGGCCCCCTCTGCCGCTCCCGCCCCCACAATAGTATGTAGCTCATCAATGAAAAGAAGAATATTCCCATTCCTCTTGATCTCATCCATCACAGCTTTGATCCGCTCCTCAAATTGACCGCGATATTTTGTCCCCGCAATCATGAGAGCAAGATCGAGAGAAATTAACTTTTTTTTGCGTAAATTATCAGGAACATCCCCCTTCACAATCCGCTGCGCTAACCCCTCCACAATCGCCGTTTTCCCCACCCCCGCTTCACCAATAAGAACAGGATTGTTTTTGCGACGTCGACATAAAATCAGAATTAAACGCTCCACCTCATCGTTTCGGCCAATCACAGGATCCAGTTTGCCCTCACGGCTCATCTCAGTAAGATCATACCCATAGGCACGTAGAGCAGGAAGCTTTTCCGTTAACCCCTTGTCCGCCGCTCCCTTACTCCCATTTGTCCCCCCTTGAGCTGTCGGTGGAAGTTGCAAATTAAAGGTCTCTAACTCTTTCAAAACCTCCTTCCGAACCTCCGACAAATCGGTATTTAAATTTTCAAGAACTTGAGCTGCTACCCCATCCGTCTGTCTTAATAACCCTAATAAGAGATGTTCCGTCCCTACATAATTATGGCCTAAATTTGCAGCCTCCTCATTTGCATACTCAAAAACCTTCTTGACCCTACCTGTAAGAGCCGGATCCCCGTACACTTGAATTTCAGGACCATAACCAACCAAGCGTTCCACCTCTTGACGTACAGAATCAAAGTCTAAACCCAAATTTCTTAAGACATTGACCGCAACGCCCTGACCCAATTTTAGAAGGCCTAGCAGCAAATGCTCAGTTCCTAGGTAATTATGATTAAGGCGTTGAGCCTCTTTTTTGGCCAATTTAATGACCTGTTTAGCTCGATTCGTAAACTTGTCAAACATATTTCTCTCGTTCTCGTTATAACTTTAAGATTACCATAAACAGGGCTGAAAAATTCAGCAACTTTCATTTTAGCTAGATCTTCTCTGAATATTCAATAAATTTTTTAAATTTTACAAAAGGTTAATGATGTGTTAATCTATTTTGCACTAACGAAAGGGCGGCAGAGATGGAGTGGAAATATCTCGACACTGGTAAGCGAACAGCTGCTGAAAACATGGCTCTCGATGAGGCTATGCTATCTGAATTGGAAAATGAAAAACGGCCCATTCTTCATCTTTATGACTGGGTCTCAGAAGCGGTCACTCATGGCCACTTTATTGATCCTGAAAAATTTTTAAATATGTCGGGCATAGAAAAAAGAGGACTCGATTTGGCAAAAAGGCCAACAGGTGGGGGCATTGTTTTCCATAATTGTGATCTTGCTTTTTCAGTTTTACTCCCTGCGCACCATCCCGCTTTTTCTTTAAATCCTTTAGAAAATTATGCTTTTGTCAATAAGGCGGTTGCGTGGGCGATTCATGAAATGATTCCTCATTCGACAGAATTACTTGCCGCAGAGCCCAAGACCATTCAAGAGGAGTGCCGTAGTTTTTGTATGGCAAAACCTACCAAATATGACGTAATGGTTCAGGGGAAAAAGGTGGGAGGAGCCGCTCAACGTAAAACACGTCATGGGTATCTCCATCAAGGGTCGATTTCGTTGGGTCATCTTTCAAATGATTTTCTATGTGAAGTTTTAGCTTCAGAGACGGTTGTAGAGGGCATTAAACAGAATAGTTTTGCTCTTTTAGGAGATAAATGGACAAACAGAGAACTGCAAGAGGCGCGTCACCATCTCCGCTCCCTGTTGCAAAAAGCTTTTTTACAAGTTGAGTAAGTTATGAAACAGTTTGCACTTTTCTTTTTTATCTTTTTTTCCTCTCTTTATGCGCGGGAGAATGAGTTCGTACCAAAAAATGAGGTGATTGTATGCGACAATGGCCTTGAAATGTTGAGTTGGCAGCTCGATTTTATGCGAGAGGCCAAACAGTCCATTGAAGCCGCCCTCTGTTTTGCTGGAGGTTCTGTTTTCCAAGACATTTTAGATGTCATGGAGGAGCGCCTTCAAAAGGTCCCTACACTTCAAATTTTTGTCTTGCTATCGCCTACTTTTTTCACTCCAGAAGATAAAAAAAGAGTGCAAAGGTTAGTCAAGAGCTATCCATACAATTTCCGTGTTGCTTATGCCACCTGTGTGGCAACGCTTACACCTGATATTTCAGCTTACGACAACCATATCAAAATGGTTGTTGTGGATGAGACCTACTTCACTGCTGGGGGAACAAATGTTCATGAAGCTCTCTGCTCAGAGGGGACCTATACGCCCCCCTCCAGAGATTTTGGAAATAGTATGGCCAATATGATGGGAGCGGGAGCTCGTGATCAAGATATCGTAGGGAGGGGAGAAATTGCGAAACAGTTAAGAAAAATATTTTACCCCAATTTTTGTATCTGGGAAAAATTCAATCAAACAGGTCGTATAAAAATCGAAACCTCTCATTTTGAAAATTGCTCCTATTTTCAACCCTTAAAACAGGAAAGCCCCCCGTTCGTTTCTCGCTTTGAGACATCAAAAGAGAAAATCCCTCTCGAAGAGGGGCAAATAGAGCTCTTTTTTGGAGGACCCCATTTAAGTAAAAAGGGGTGGGAGCATAATCCTATTTCAAAAGAGTATGTAAAATTGATCGATGGTGCTCAAAAAGAGATCCTGATTGGAAACCTCTATATCTGTCCTATTCAACCCATTCAGGATGCACTGCTAAGAGCCGTTAATCGAGGGGTAAAGCTTATTGTGATTTCCAATGGGGTCAATGAGAATTCTCCCTCCTTTAACGATTTTTTCTGCTGGGCAAATAGGGTCTCCGTCGCCCCTCTTTTTTATGGACGCACTTTTCATCTACACGAAAAAAAGGAGGCTTTAAGCTGTCCGATTAAAAATACGCGTGTCTTCGAATATAATGTCCACAACATGTTGTACCATAAAAAAGTGATGATCGTTGATAAAAAGTACTTAGTTATAGGAAGCTATAATTTAGGTATTAAAAGCCATCATTATGATTATGAGCTGGTTTTAAAGTTGGAAAATCCAAATGTGATTAGACAGGCTTTAAAAGTCTACCTTAAAGATGTGCGCTGTTCTCTTGAAGTTTCTCCGGAACAGGCACACTACTGGTATTTTGATCCCATCCTCTCATTTAAAGGGGAATCGCAAAAAAGAATCCACGCATTATTATAAGGCATCATGTTACATTTTTTTCGTAAACATCAGAAAATTTTCTTCTTTTTTGTCTTTATCGTCATCGTGGTTACCTTTGTGTTTTATGGGGCCTATCAGGTCATTTTATCTCCTACTTTTAGTGGGAGAAAATCGGATGAGACAGCCTTCATAGATCTGAATGGAAAGAAGGTATATTCCTCTCATATCACGCACCTGGTCCACTTTTTGAATCGCGAGTCTTTTTTACCTGGACGGAAGTTTGCTGATTATAATTTTTTAAATGAGGGGGTCATCTCTGAGGAATTTTTGAGAAGGGGAATTGCGCAACAAATTTTGGCCTCCTTTGCGGGTCAAATAGAGCCAGAACTTGATGCTAAGTGTGAACATGAAAAGGCTTATCGACCCTATGCACACCCTTTTTCTCCTCTGCTTTCCGCAGAAACTATCTGGTCTTTTTGTGCGCCTCTGATCTCTGAAAATCTTGCCGCTCTCAAAGAGAATCATGATTTCTCTAGCCGTGTAAAGCTTTTTTTAGCACAAAGAGATTTTCCTCCGAGTTTATTAGCTCAAGTGATTCACTATCAGGAGAAAAATAGTTCTAAGCTTGGTTACGATTCAAAGTTATCTCCAGAGCAGCTAGCACTTTTTGGATATAAAGACCTTAAAGAGTGGTTTGGGGAGGCTTTTATGCAGGCGACAGCAGAGGTGATTATTCAAACAGCTGCAGTTGCAAGAAAAGAGGGGTATACACTTTCTCGAGATGAGATGTATGCGGACATTCTTTCTAAAAGTGACAAGGCTTTTCAAGCGATGCGAGGTCATATTCAGCTTCCCATTGAAAATGGGGAGGAGCTCTTTAAAATTTATCTTAGAGAAAATGGTTGGGATGAACTCTCTTTTCTAAAAATATGGGAAGATATCACGCTCTTCAAGCGGCTAATAGGAGAGGTGAGTCATGGAATTGTGGGCGATACGCTTGCATGGGATGCGTTTTATGAATATGCCAATGAGGGGGTTACTTTAGAGCTTGTCCAGATGCCACCTGAGTGGCGTTTCCATACCTATGAAGATCTGGTGAATGGGGAGACCTATTTTGAGATCGTTGGGGAGAAACGAGAAAATATCTGGGAGCTGCCTTCAGCCTATGCGCGCATCGAAGAGATTGAGAAAAGGGCTCCTGAACTTATTGGAAGGACATATACTCTTGAGGTGGCTGAAATCAAAAAAGAGGCGCTTCAGGGAAAAGTTACAACCAAAGAGATGTGGCAATGGCAGTGTGGAGCGGGATGGGAGAAAATTCAAAAAAGTTTCCCCCTTTTAACTCTCAAGGAGGGGATCCCCTTTGATATTTTAGAAGGTGTCACAGTTTCAGACCGTCGTTTGATTGATCAGTATTCTCGTGAACAGATTGTAGACGCGCATCCAGAATGGATTCAAGAGGCACTTAAAAATACGAAGTCTCAAGAAAAAGAGATCTGTGTACGCGCTCGGGGAGGAGCTCCTTTCGCAGGGATTCGTTCCTCATCAGATTTTATGGTCGCGCTGGATTCTCATGATGATCTAGAGGCGTATACGCAAGATCAAAAATACTATTACACCATTAAAGTAAAAGCGCGTTCAGCAGATAAAGAGATCCTCTCTTTTAAAAAAGCAGTTGAAGAGAAGGTGCTGCCAGAAATTGCTCAGAGGATAGAGGGGGAGAAATTAGCACAAAAAGTGATAGAAGAGCTCGCCTCAAGGCTTAATCTTTCTAAAGAACTTACTCCTCATGAGACACGTATTCAATCTATTCCTCACCGCTTTGATCATTTAATGATGGCTGAAGGTGCAGAGTCTCCTTTTGCAAAAGTGGAGAAAAAAGAGATGGGGTTGACGAGAGCAGCTCCTACCTTTATCTCGATTGAGGAGGCTTTGAAGCAGGAGAGGGGGTCTCTCTCTACGATTAAAGTAGATCCAACAGAGGGGGCCTATTGTTATCGTATCCTCGAGAAAAGAGCAGATTCTACGATTCCTTTCGAAAAGCTTGCTGCATCTCAAGAATTTCTTGCTCAAGAGGCATCTTGCCACTTTATTCACGGTATTCTAAAAAAAATGCGTGCATGTTAGAAGAGTTAGTGCCTCTCGTCCCCGCCCATTTTTTTGAGATGCAAGCCCCTCTCTATTTTGCAAAAGAGAGCAAATTAAAAGAGGTGCATCTTCTACCTGATACAGCCCCTTTTCATGGTCTCTCCTCTTTTGGACAGGTACGTCTGGGTTGGAATGATGAGGGGATCGTAGGCGAACTTGAAGTAAAAGGAACTTTTCATCAGCCAGAATTTCCACGTATGGAGCGAGGAGATCTCCTAGAGTTTTTTTTTGATACACGCGACGTAAAAACAGGTGGATATAATACCCGTTTCTGTCACCACTTCTTTTTTTTACCAACCATCATAGATTACAATGGTGAGAGGATTCAAGCAGGAGAGATCACCCGTTTTAGGACAGAGGATGCACATCCTCTCTGCGAGGGGTCAAAATTAGAAATAGAGGTTGTGAGTAAAAATCATTTAAAAATTTTTATTCCAGCCTCTTGTCTTTATGGATATGATCCTAAGGAGTTTAATCGAATAGGATTTACCTATAGGGTGATACGGAAAAATGGGGATAGACAATATTTTTCTGTATCGGATAAAAATTTTCCAATAGAACAGCAGCCTGCCTTTTGGGCGAGCTTAAGGATGATGAGATGAGATTTACAGAATCACATGAATGGGTGAAGTGGCATGGGGAGATTGCAACGGTTGGAATTTCCGATTATGCTCAGAGGGAGCTTGGGGATGTTGTTTACGTGGAGTTACCTCTTGTAGGGCATGAGGTGAGGGCAGGTCAAGATGCTGTGGTGATTGAATCGACAAAATCTGCGGTGGATATTTATACCCCTTTATCTGGGAAGATTGTGGAAGTGAATGAGGCTTTAAGGGGGTCTCCTGAGATGATTAACCAGTCACCTCAGGATAAGGGGTGGCTGTTTAAACTCAAGCCGCTCTCTTCGGAGGAGTATGAGAAATTAATGGATTCTGAGGATTATAACCGTTACATCACAAAATGATGTCTGAAAAATCGCCAAATACTGACATTAAAGAGCAACGGGGTTCTCGATCCCCTTGAAGGGAATCTCCTCAGCAGTAGGAAGCTTCGTCCCCGAAGGATTCGCTAAATTAATCCCTAAAAGACCCATAAAGGCCATTGCCATCAATCCCGTTGTAATAAAAGTAATCCCCATTCCCTCTAACCCCTTAGGAACTTTGGAATAGGTCAGCTTTTCTCGTATCGCCGCAATTAATGCAATCGCAAGCCACCATCCCAATCCTGAACCCAGTGAGAAAATAAGAATCGGAACAAAGGGATACTCTCGCGTAATTCCAAATAAAACCCCCCCTAAAATTGCACAATTAACAGCAATGAGGGGTAAAAACATCCCCAAAGAGATATATAAACTAGGAGAAAAATGTTCGATAACAATTTCTAAGATCTGAGTAAAGGCCGCAATCACAGAAATAAAAATAATAAATTCTAAAAAACTTAAATCAAGTTGAGCGGCATCTATTCCAAACACACTTAGCCAGACTAAAGCCCCTTTTCCTGTAATAAATTGGTGCATAAACCAGTTCAAGACTCCTGCTGCTGTTAAAACAACAGCTACGGCAAGTCCAAGTCCATTAGCCGTTGGTACGCGATTGGAACAGGCTAAATAACTACACATTCCTAAAAAATAGGAGAGGAGAATATTCTGAATAAAAACTGTCTGGACCATTAGGCCCAGAAAGTTAAGAATTGTATAATTTCCCATCCACATAATCTTATGAATCCTTAGTTATAGAATTAGAGATCCAGATGAAAAAACCGATAATAAAAAAAGCAGCGGGTGCTAAAACCATCAGACCTAAATTCTGATACCCATCAGGATTTTCGGCACTTGCATAAAAAGAAGCGGGAATTAACTGATATTTAAACAGCTGTCCAAAACCGAAAAATTCTCGAATACCTGCTACCAAAACTAAAATCCATCCATATCCAAGTCCACCACTTAAACCATCTAAAAAAGCAGGAATAGGGGGGACATTTTTTGCCATGCTCTCCGTACGTCCCATGACAATGCAATTGGTGATAATTAACCCCACAAAAACCGATAACGTTTTAGAGATATCATAAAAATAGGCGCGCAAAAATTGGTCTACAACAATCACAAAGGCCGAAATAATCGCCAGCTGTGTAATCATACGCACACTGTCGGGGGTCCATTTTCTAAGTAGAGAGACAAATAGGCAGGAAAATCCTGTCACTAAACTCACCGCAATGCCCATCGTAAGAGCAGTAATCAGCGTCGTCGTAACCGCAAGCGCAGAACAGATCCCTAAAATGGCCACCAAAACTTGGTTGTTTTTCCAAAGAGGCTCGATAAAGTAATGTTTAAGTGGAAGTTGCTTGTGTACCATTTCCCTCCTCTTTACGTAATTGAATAAAAAAGTTCCTATAAGGTGAAAGGCTATCGCGGTAAGCCTTTGTCACACCATCTCCCGTAAGAGTGGCCCCCGACATACCATCGACGGCACTTTTTGATTTTGGAGAGGCCCCAAAAACATCTTTCACTTTTCCTTTCACAACAATAATACCCATCTCACCTGTAGAGAAATCTGTTTTGCCATCTGATCCCTCTTGAAAAATCAATTTTCCATAGAACTGTTTTTGCCACCAGGCCTCTGTAATATTCGCTCCCAAACCAGGGGTCTCCCCATGTTCATACCAGCTCGTTCCAATAACAGAATCAGCATCTTTTCTCTGGATCGCAAGATACCCATAAATGGGTGCCCATAAGCCAAATCCAGAAACTGGAATCACAATGATGGAAACCTTTTCCATCTCTTTCGCAACCTCCTCCTCAGAAAGATTTTTTACAGTCGCATCGTTAGATAAAATGGCATAAAACAGTTTATGGGGAAGCGTTGCATATCCCCCCCCCTTATTTGAGGAGAGATAGTCTGCAAGAGAGAGATTGTGAGCTTTTAGAGTGGAGATGTTGCCTTCAGAATCTGTTAATAGGGGACGAATTCTCCAAGCGGCAAGCTGCTGAATCTCCTCTTTTGTAGCAGGGGCCACTTTTTTATCCTGTACAGCTTTTAAGATCCCCTCTTGCTTATCCAAATAGGCGAGCAGGAGGGATCCATCTTCTTGAATGAGAGTAAACTCTCCCTGATGATTTAATACTTTAGCAGCAATGAGCATCTGCTTGCTCTGATCAAAGGTTTTCGCTGCCTCTTGTGGACCTTTTAAAGAGTAGGCAACTATGGCAAGCAGAAGACCGCATGCTGTGCACAGCAGAATGATAAAAATCAGAATGTAGAGGTTTGAATTTTTTCGGTTAACTGGAGGAGACATGAGTCACTCTCCTCCTATAATGACGAACAGAATAATAATCGATGAGAGGAGCAAAGACATTTCCAAAGAGAATCGCTAACATGACCCCCTCAGGATAGGCTGGATTAATGACTCTAATCGTGATGGTAACAACACCAATCAAAGTACCATAAATCCATTTTCCTAAGCGAGTTCCAGGAGATGAGACAGGATCTGTAGCCATAAAAACAAGTCCAAATGCCACTCCTCCCATGAGCAGATGACGATGAGCAGACATAGCAAAACGGGCAGGATTCCATATGCCCGATTCCATTCCAAAATGGGTAGAGAAGAAGTGGAATAAGAGGGCTGTGAGATAGGCTCCTATGCCAAAAGAGAGCATAGTTCTCCAAGAACCAATTCCTGTGTAGATGAGGAAGAGGGCTCCCAAGAGACAGGCAAAAGTAGAAGTTTCCCCCATACTTCCAACGATATTTCCCCAAAATAGGTTTCCATCTGTGAATTTGCTTGTTCCGTACAAGGTATCTACAGCTGCATGTGCGGCTTGAAAGTTGCCTGGCAGTAGACCGAGTCCCCCCTCCTGTATAGGTCCTGTTATAAAGGCTTTCATCTGATCCATGGTGAGATGGCCCAATTCTGTTTTTTGACCCGTCAACTGGTTCCAGTGCTGCAGGTGCGTCTGAATCACCTCATAAGTTGCAACTTTGGAGCCGACGGTATTAGCTGCAAGAGCATCGACATGGATCCGTTTGATATCGTCGATGGAGGTATTGAAGCCCTGTAGGGGACTTGCTTGCGTGTAGCCATCAATCTCATTGAGGCCGGCGGTTGTATTCATGAATTTGAGGCTATCGATGACCTTGTTTGGATTAGTTCCTACCCAGATATCTCCGGTCATTTTCCCTGGAAAAGTGAAAAAAAGGAAGGCTCGACAGAGGAGGGCAGGATTTAAGATATTCATGCCGGTTCCACCAAATAGCTCTTTTCCAATAACCACGCCGAATAAGACTCCTAAAGCGACCATCCAATAAGGGATTGTGGGGGGAAGAATAAGGGGATAGAGGATTCCGGTGACTAGAAACCCTTCAGAAATCTCATGTTTACGCAGAACAGCTGAGATGCCCTCTGCGAGCCCTCCGACAGCATAGCTGATGATGAGAATAGGGAGAAAAGCGAGGAGCCCCTCTTTCAAAATGGTAAAAGCTCTGCTCTGTTGAAAGGCGAAGGAGAAATACCCTTTTATGGAGTGGGAGGAGAGGAGGTATTCATTCATGAGTTGGTAATCACCACTTGTATAGACCATTTTTTGCAGACCAGTATTCCAAATGGCCATGAGAGTTGCTGGCAAAAGAGCGATCACAACAAGGAACATCCATCTCTTGAGATCGATAGCGTCACGAATAAAGGGGGCCCGTTGAGTATTGAGGGGAGCTTCATAGCAAAAGGTATCGACTGCGGAGATGAGGGGGCGTAAGGAGTGGAGGGGTTTTCCCTTTTCAAAAAATGAGAGTTGAAAATCTAGAAAACGTCTCAGCATATTCTAGGAAGGGTATCAAATTGGTTGGAAATTGAGAAGAGGAAATCCGTTTGATCCACAAAGACCTTTATCCCATTTTCTTAATCCTATATTCTCCCCATATGTCCCCACTACGTAAAGCACTTCTCCTTCTCTTCTCCCTCCTTATCCTCACCCTTGCTCTTTATCCTAAAACATTTTTGCTAAAAATCTTAGAATGGAAAATTCAATGCGTCTGTTCCAAAACTTTTGGAACCACTCTACATTTTGAAGAGCTCTCATGGGAAAAAGGGGAAATCTTAATCAAAAAAGGCTCTCTTGAAAAAGAAAAAATGGTCGCATTCTCCTTCCAACAAGCCTCCTTTAAACCCCTCCTCCAAGGGAGCATTCTTAAAGGAGAGTGCCTCGTTTCGGGTCTCTTGATTCATCATCAAAAAGAAAAAAATGGCTCCCCTTTTATCCCCTCTTTTTTAAAGCCATGCAAAAAATCCCCCTTTTTATCCTTTGAAATAAATGTGAAAATTCCTCAAGCCGAGCTTCTATTAGAAAAAGAGGCCGAAATCTGCCACTATTTTTGCGATCTCGACCTTCTCTTTCATGAAAATCATCTGAAAGGCCAGCTCATTCTTGATGAGAAAAAAAATACCCCCCAATTGATTCTAAAAATATCACAAGAACCACACAATCTTCTTTATGTGACCTCCTCTTTCGATTCCCATGATTTTCCCTCTCTTTACAGCCTCATCAATTACTTCGCCCCTCCACAAGCCCCCTCCTCTCTCACCTCATGGGTCTTCAATAAAGGAAAAATCGATGGGTTCTTGCAACTAGCCGTCCGGCAGGGCGCTCTTTCTGAAGTCAAAAGCTGTCTTAAAATTTCTTCTTTGGAAGGGGATAATTCAGAATATCACCTCTTGGGAAGTCTCGACTCCTTTACCTCCTCCCTTTATATCGATCTGCATACACTCTCCTCCTTCGAAGGAGAATTTGACCTGACAGGGGGGAAATTGGCTTTAAAAGATTTTTGGCAAAATATAAATAGCATAAGTGATTTACATTCCAAAATTTGTGTAAAAAAAGGGAGAGTGGAAAGCTCAACGATTAAAGGGCGTCTGATGGGAATGGAGGGGGAGCTGTTTTTAAACTGGAAAGCTGAAGATACCTTGATGGAAATGGATTTTCAGGGTTCTTCTCAAGATTTATCTGCTTTTATACCAGAGATGATACGCACAGAATTTATTAATAGTTTTCCAGATGACCATTTTTTGCTTAAAGCTCTCTGGAAAAGAAGGGGACGGGGACATGAATTAAAAGGCAATCTCTCGATTACAGATCTCTCAGAAAGACATTCTCTTGATTTTGGTTGTCTTTTTAATGAGGAAATTACAAATGAGTGTGAGGGCAATTTCCCTTTTTCTCTCTCTCAATCGAGAGACCATTTCTTGAAGACAATGAAAGAACAATTCTCTCTTTCACAAAACTATTTAGGCTGGTTTAGAGGGGAAAATTTGCCCATTGAGAAATTTATCTCCCCTTTTCTGTGTCGAGGAACGGCTCTTAAGGGAAGAGGAAGAGCCGATTTTGAGGGAACAGTGGATTCTCAGCACCTCATTCTTTCTTATAGTGGACGAGATATTCATCTCACCGGCCCTATTTTTTCGCTAGAAGTTCCCCTCTTAAAAGAGGGGGGAATTCACTGTATTGATTTCAAGAGGGGGGATCATGTAGGTCTACTTCCTATCCGCCATGGCATATTCTGGCAAAAAAGTGGGGATATTACCTTTTCAAATGTGGACGCGCTTCTCTCTTTCGATAATAGAAAAATAGGAGTTCAAAAGATAAAAGCAGAATGGAAAGAACTGGATTTTCAGGGAGATGTGACCATTAATTTTCATGCGAAGGACAATATCGATCTTGTGATTGCAGCTGATACGCTGCAAGGACCTATTCAAGATCTTCAATGTTTTGTCTCCCATTTTTTCCCCTCCTTTTTTTGGAATATTCCTTTCGAAGGAGTTGTTGAGGGAACTTGCGATACCCTCTTTTTAAGATACCATTTTTCCCCTATCCCAGAGCTTTTAGAGGGGCATATCAGAGGAAAATTAGTTGCGAATTATGAAAATCCTCTTTTTACAATTTCTGATTGGCAAACAGAGGTGATGTATGATTTTGAAACAAAAAGGGTCAGTTTGGAGGGGGGAAGAGGAACATTGAAAATACCCTTTAAGGAGCTTACCTATGAATTCTCGACTCCTGTTCTTGTTTTTTCTGATTTGCCTCAGATGCAGATAGACTTTTCTTGTCTATTAGAAAAAGAGGGTAGTCCCTTTGGGAATATAGTAGGAAAGACGACAGCTTTAGAGGGAAAAAGGCGGCATATAGGTTTTTCAGGATTAATTGGGGAGGAGATATTTCTATTAGAGGGGATAGAAAGTGATAACCATTATACGTTTTCTCATGGAAGGTTAGGAGATTGGGAGGCGGAGGGGAATTTTATTTTAAATGGTGAAAAATGGGAAGTTGAAAAATTTCACATTCAAAAGCAGCACCACGTTCATGCTGAATTAGATATGTGCTGTCATTATCAAGCCTCTTTAGTAGAAGGAAATGTTAAATTACTAGATGAGGAGGGGGGGCTGCTTTTTAATTTTCCTTTAGGAAAGCTACAATATGGGAAAAATCGGATTCTTTTTGAAAAATTTGATTTTTCTCTGCCGCAATGGGGGCGCTCTCATCTTGTGCACTTAGCGCAAACTTTTTTTCCTCTAAAAATTGTACAAGAAAAGATTGGTTGGCTGGAAGCTGTAAAGCATGAGGAGCCTCTTGAGGGGAGGATTTCTATAGAGATAGAATCAGGTGAGGTAAAAGTCTCTCTTAATCTTAAGGATGGAACCTATTATTTGTATGACAAACCTTTTGAATTGAGGAATT
Source organism: Chlamydiota bacterium (assembly GCA_013288105.1). Taxonomy (GTDB): domain Bacteria; phylum Chlamydiota; class Chlamydiia; order Chlamydiales; family JAAKFR01; genus JABDCM01. The sequence continues at coordinate 31,934 of JABDCM010000005.1, read as the reverse complement.
TTTCTCTGCTTTATGCACAAGAGCAGATTAACAGTTGGATGTACATGTGTATACAGGGGGGAGATTATTGGTGTCATTTTTTCTCTGATAGTCTCTCTTTAAATCAAGGTAGCATCACTTTAAGCGAGCATATTCTCTCCTCCAACCATCCACAGGGGGTTGATTCTCTTTTTGCTACTTGGGGGCGAGATAGGCAAAACAATTGGAGTCTTGAGACATTGGAGGGGACTTTATGTGGGATTGAGGCCTCTCTTGTAGCGGATAGGCAAGAGGATTCCCTTCTTTTTATGCGAGGCAGGGTTGTGATCGACTCTGGAAAAGGGGGCTCTTTTTTATCTGAAAAGATCAAAGAATATATCAAGAAACTTAAAATCACAGGTATTTATGAGGTAGGGGGAGAATGGGCCTTTGATCAGAAAAGTGGGGAGGTTAAATCGTTTATCGGAACAGCGGCAGCTCACCATTTCGGCTTATATGGAATAGAAGTTTCGGATGCCTCTTGCCTCTTAAATTATCAATTAGGTCAGTTTATTATTACAGATTTTGTGGCCAGAGATTGGGCGGGAAGGATTTTTCTTAATCGAGCCTCCATTACACAGAAAGGGGAGGGGAAATGGGTATCTATAGATCAGGTTAAATTGGAGGAGCTCCGTTTTTCCAGACTCAAATCTCCGTGGACTGGTAAAAACGGCAATTTTCCCTCCCTATACGTTCGTTTGCTTCAACTGGACGATGTTCATGGGAATTTAAAAAATTTGAAAACATTTGAGGGAAGAGGAAGTTTAGATTTTTCAAACATTCCCAAGAGAACCTTTATATCTCAGCTGCTTTTTCTTCCTACGGAGATTACAGCGCGTATTGGATTAGATCTGACGGCATTGATACCTGCTCGAGGTAAAATCGTGTACCAGATTGAAAAGGGAAGGGTGCTTTTTACCCATTTTAATGAAATGTATAGCAGCGGGAAAAAATCGCGGTTTTATTTAGCGGAGGGGCTACCGGCTTATATTGATTTAGAGGGAAATGTGAATCTCAACATCAAGATGAAGCAGTATAACCTTTTGATGAAACTGGCTGAATTTTTCACAATTAGTGTGAGAGGATCTATGTGGCATCCTACGTATACCTTTAGCAATCAAATTGAAGAAAATGAGTATATACAGTAGGGGGCTCCATTTTCTTTTTCCCCCTCTTTGTTTGCATTGTGAAGTAAGAATGGTGAAATTTCCCCCTCTGTTTTGCTCACACTGTTCCCTTTTTTTCAACTTGATAGAGCCCTCTACACGTTGTCCCTATTGTTTTACTGAAAATGAAAATCGCATGCGTTGTCTGGCCTGTCAAAAGAGGGGAGGGGTTGCTTTACCTACTGCTGCAGCTTTAGATCACATAGGCCCTGTTTTTACATTTGTGAGGAAGATGAAATGGATGCCCTATCTTATAGAGGCGGGGGTCTCTTTATTGATTGCGCAATGGATTCAGTTGGAGTGGCCTCTTCCTGATCTGATTATTCCCTATCCGGAGGGGTTATGGATGCAGAGAGGGACTATTTCTGCACGACTGGCTCAAGGGTTTGCGCGACATGAAAACCTCTCTTATCAGCCTCTACTTAAAAGGGGGGAGAGAATGGGGCTTAAAGGGAGGGGCAAGGTGGAGGGGAAGAGGGTGCTTGTGATTATGAATCTTTTAGAGGCCTCTACTCCTCTGGAGGAGGTTGCAGAGGTTCTTTTGAAAGACAATGCTGAGGGGGTTTATGCGCTTGCTCTTGCTCGCTCTATTTATTAGGTAGGGGTATAGATTGAGATGGAGATAGTTAAGATTTAATCAGTTATAGTTAAGATTTAATCAGTTATAGTAAAGCTTTCGCCTCCCTAAATCTCATTGATCCACTTTGCTTGCGCAAGTGAAAGGATAACACTTGTCGGGGGCAAGCCCCCCGCAGCCCCTAGGGCTATTGGGACTGTGCGCAACTGCTGCCCTACGGGTCGCTGTGCACTCACTCGCCGTGCTAAAGCACTGATCTTCGCTCGCTTACAGCGATTGCGCTTTGCCCCAACAGCCATCGACCCGCAGTACCTGCGGAAACTTTTACAAATTAATCGTCGCTATAAGTCTTTCAAACTAATGTGTGCTGTTCCCGCAGGTACTGCGGCTCCATTCTAAAGTCTATGTTATTGTTCACCAATGAAATTGATTGAACAATAATATAGTCGATGGCTGTTGGGGCAAAGCGCAATCGCTGTAAGCGAGCGAAGATCAGTGCTTTAGCACGGCGAGCTCGTGCGCAGCGACCCGCAGGGCAGCAGTTGCGCACAGTCCCAACAGCCCTAGGGGCGCGGGGGGCTTGCCCCCGACAGGTATTATCCTTTCACTTGCGCAAGCAAAGTGGATCGACGGGGTTTGGGGCGTAGCCCCATTAATGATGGTGTAACTCATTAAGTTGAAAGAAAGCTATTGGGTAATTGACCCGTAGTAATCGTCGTTATAAAGTGCAATTTAGAGCACCTTATTTTGATAATCGATAATGTCGATTAACTGGCAAGAGGGGAAATGTGAAGATGACCCACAATACGTACCCCCTCATCAACACAAAGAGATTTAGCCCGTATATCCCCCTGCACAGATGCCTCACCTCTTAAATGAAGCTTCTCCTCAACAGTGATATTTCCAACAACCTCCCCCTCAATAATCGCTTCCCGTAGGTTGATATTCGCCTTCACCTTGCCTTTAGGACCCACAATCACCTTCCCTTGAGATAAAAGCTCCCCCTCAAATGTCCCATCAATCCTCAGCAACCGCTCAAAGCTTAACTCTCCACGAAAGATCACCCCCTCCCCCAACGTCGTCTCAGGCTCCTCCTCTACCATTTTCTGCATGGAAATCTTCTCCTCTTTCCAACTCTCCTCTCTCTCCTCCATAGGAGAGACTAAGGGAGAGTGTAGCGGAGAATCAAAAAGACGGGGAGGTAACTCAGGTGGCTCACTTTTTTTGGCACTGTACTTATAATTAGATGCTTCCTCTTCTTCAAAGGGATGCTTTCCTGAACGGCGAAACATATTAAATCCTCATTCTACAATATTCCGCCTACATAAGGCGATTTGACGTTTTAATGCTTCATCACTTTTAATTTTTTCCTCAATTGTTTTGCAAGCATGTAAAATCGTCGAATGGGTTTTCCCAAAAGAGGCCCCAATCATCATAAGAGACTCTTGCATTAATTCTTTGGCAAGAAACATGGCAATCTGTCTTGCAAGAGCAATCTCTTTTGTGCGCGAAGTCCCCTTTAAATCACTCACCCGAACTTGAAAGAGAGTCGCAACACTCTTGAGAATATTCTCAACAGAGACTTTCTGCTTAGGTCCTGGCTGAAAGAGCTCACTGAGAGTATTTTCTACAAGCTCCTCGGTAACCTCATGTCCTAAAAGACGACAATGAGCAGATAAACGGTTGATCGCTCCCTCCAACTGCCTCACGTTGCTATAAATATGCTCAGCAATATAAAAAGCTACCCTGTTGGGAATCGTCAACCCCTTTTGCCCCGCTTTATGTTGTAAAATCGCTACCCGGGTCTCAAGATCAGGTAACCCCACATGCGCCACTAAACCCCACTCCATCCGCGCTACAATTCTCTCGGAAAGCTTTAATTGACTCGGAGGTTTATCACTAGTAATGACGATCTGTTTGCCCTGATTAATTAGACTCTCAAAGGTATTACAGAACTCCTCTTCGAAATTAAGACGATTTTGAAGAAACTGGATATCATCCACTAAAAGCACATCTAGAGAACGGTAAAACTTTTTCATTTTATCTACGGATTTATTGCGTAAATTATCAACTAGATCATTAATAAATGCCTCTGTTGTAATACATTGAACGCGTAATTTTTTGTGATTCTCCCGTACAAAGTGGCCAATTCCATGTAAAAGGTGCGTCTTCCCCAAGCCTACTCCTCCATGAATAAAGAGGGGATTATAAGAGCGACCAGGACGATTGGCAATTCCCATTGCCGCAGACTTTACAAACTGGTTGGATGTTCCCTCAATGAAGTTGTCAAACCGGTAAGAGGAGTTAAGTTTAACATCAAAAACATCGCTCTCCTCTTGAATGGGAGTGGAGGGAAGGGGAGAAGACTGTTTTTTGGGAAGCTGTTCTGCGTAGATAAATTCAATAGAGGGCTCCCCAGAGGCATCCACAGGCAGAAAACTACAGAGATCTTTTTTATAATTATCAAGAAGATAGGCTTTTACGAAAACATTAGGCACTTCAAGGAAGAATTTTTCCCCATTAGAAACATCTAGGACCTGTATGGGAACAAGCCAGTTTTCATAAGCGGTCAGAGATGTGCGTTTTCGGACATACTCTAAAAATTGTTTCCATGTATCGCGTGCATTACAAGTGAGCATACCACCTACTTTTACATCAGTATAATTTAAGGAACGTCTGCATCTGCTGTTTTAGCATCTTCTAGCCATTCCCTAAATTATACGGACGTTACTTTTTGGGAGAATGTAGCAGCTGATTCGATAGGCTGCAACCCTTTTTCATTTCTCAAATAGAGGGAAAAAGCTAACTATTTCCGGATCAAGGCCGTTTTTAGAAAAAAAATTTTTAATGGATCTTTTAAGAATAGGCCATGATTAAAGCAGTCGCATCATCGGCAATACGAGAAACCGGGCTTTTCTTAAGCAGTTGAGCGAGATTAAGAGCTTCTGATTTTTGATCTAAAGCAATCAATGCTTTCACCTTATTGAGTAAAGTAGGCTCATGAGCGGGGTCAAGAGCAAGCGCATCATTCAGAATTTTCAACGCTTTTTCAGATGCATTCATTTGAAGATAAATACCCCCTAATGCTTGTAGGTCGTAAACATATGAAGGGTTTATGACAATAAGCGCTTCAAAAAAAGAGACAGCTGTTTCGTAATGTCCCTCTCGAAAATAGGAGTATCCAGCGAAGCGCAACTCATCGAGCTGTTCGTCAGTCCATCCTAGGATCTCTTTCCACGAGATTTCACTCATTAACCACCTAATAAACCAAGACGTACGACTTTTACATGATCCGATTCATGGGTGATAACACGCGTATCATCTAAAGCATTAAGAATAATTGCACTCTGGTCTCTTGCTTCAGAACTGAGATGGGGATTTAAGTTTACCTGCTCCACTTTTTCTCTACTTGTTTTTACAAAAAGTTGGAGAGAGGGGAACATGGATGTGCCTATAGCAGGTTGATTATAAAAACCTGGAGGAGGATCTACGCCTCCCCAAACAGCCCCCTCACCTTTGCCCTCTCCAAAAAGGGCATCTGTCGCGGTAGTTTTATAAACGACATCTCGTCTTGCAACTCCAGGAGCAACCTGTCTTGTCTGTTCTACAGGAAAAGTTTTATTGTATTCAGCCGCTGAGACAGCAGACTGAGCATAGCCTTGAGAGGCAGCAAAGGTAACATCTGGATCATGCATACTCCCCATATTACCTTTCTACTTGTTTGCTTTCAACTATTAAACCTAATTGATAGGATACCAAGCTAAGAGGGTAGAAATGCATCAGCCAGTACTTTTAAAGCAATTATTAGACTTCTTTAAAGAGAGGAAAATCACCTCCTTCATTGATGGAACTCTGGGAGCGGGGGGGCATGCACGCGCGCTCTTAGAGGCTCATCCTGAAATAGAAAAATTTTATGGCATAGATCAAGACCCTGAGGCTTTAGAAATTGCATCTAAAATTTTGACCCCCTTTTCAAATAAAATAGAAATTTATCCAAGTAATTTCCGGCATATGGGATCTCTTTTTGCGGGTAAAAAGGTAGAGGGAATTTTATTGGATTTGGGAGTCTCCTCCATGCAGCTAGATCGTCCTGAAAAGGGCTTTAGTTTCAGTAAGGGGGGCCCTCTCGATATGAGAATGGATCCCTCCCAACCTCTCGATGCAGCAACTGTTGTTAACCAATTTTCAGCAGCTAAATTAGGAGAAATTTTCCGAGAGTTGGGAGAGGAGAGAAGATGGAAATCCGCAGCCGCAGCCATTGTTGAGGGGCGGCGTAAAAAACGCATCCAAACAACAGAGGATCTAGCAAACATCCTCAAGCCCGTTCTTACCTGGGGAGGAAGGACAAAAGGAAAGAAAATCCATCCCTTTACACTTGTTTTTCAGGCGCTTAGAATTTATGTTAATGATGAATTAAAAGTCATTCAAGAGGTGATCCCTCAAGCCCTTTCTCTACTCAATCCGGGAGGAAGATTAGTTATCATCTCTTTTCATAGCTTAGAAGATCGTCTTGTGAAAGTTACCTTCAAAGAATATGCTAAAGAAAAGAGGGGGGTTTTACTCACTAAAAAACCTTTAGAGGCAGATGAGGAGGAGATAAAAGAAAATCCCAGAAGTCGTTCAGCTAAAATGCGATGTATTGAATCATGTTCTCAAGAAACCTATTAATTAGAATATTCATTTGTATACTGAGTTTAGGGGGATTTCTCTATTCCTATATTAGTAAACAAAACAAAATCACAGAGTTGCGTCTTGAAATTCCCCGATTATCAAAAGAATTAGCTGCTATGCAGCAGGAAAATGTGAGGTTACAATATGAGATCGATCAATTTGAAAACCCTCTTGCTTTGATGGAATTGGCAAAGCAGCCCGCTTATAGCCATTTAAAATATCCTCTCCTTAACGAGATCATTACGATTCCCGTCAAGGAGGAAAAGTGAAGCAGAGGCTTTTGTTTGTGGCTTTGGGCCTTTTTTTTCTCTTTTCCCTCCTCCTTGCCCAATATTTCAAAATTCAAATCGTAGAGGGGGAGAAATGGACAAAGCAGGCGCTTGGACAGCATGAATTTGTGCTTAAAGAACCTGGTAAAAGGGGAACTTTTTATTCTAATGCCGCTATTAAAAAAGGCCATCCAGAGACCCCTCAGCCTCTCGTGTTTGATGTGACAAAATTCCATCTTTTTGTAGATCCTCTCTCTATTCCGGTTTCTTATAGGGAGGAGATTGCAAATGAGTTGATTGCGCGTGTAGGCCTCTCTGAAGAGGTAAGAGGCGAGCTTGAAAAAAAGACAAGAAGTCGTCGTCTGGCGATCTGGTTAAACCGGGATGATAAGGAGGAAATTTCCGAATGGTGGTTGAGTTATGCCAAAAAAAACAAAATTGCGAGAAATGCTCTTTTTTTTGTGACAGATTATCAGCGCAGTTATCCCTTTGGAAAGCTCTTGGGACAGATTCTTCACACGATTCGAGATTTTAAAGATGAAACGACTCAAGAGGGGTATCCCACAGGAGGGCTAGAGGCCTATTATAATGACGTTCTTAAGGGAAAGATGGGAAAGAGAAAGCTCTTACGATCTCCGCATCACCATCTTGAAATCGATAAGGTGATTGAAGAACCAGAAGATGGTGCAGATATCTATCTCACAGTCAATCACTGTATTCAAGCAATTGTAGAGGAGGAATTGCAAAAAGGGGTCATCGCCTGTGGAGGTAAGGGGGGATGGGCGGCCATGATGGACCCTTTCACAGGAGAAATTCTTGCTCTTGCTCAGTATCCCTTTTTTGAACCGGCCAATTACCGCGATTTTTTTAATGATCAGTTGAGAGTGGAGGATGCAAAGACAAAAGCTGTTACAGATGCTTTTGAATTGGGTTCCATTATGAAACCCATCTCGCTTGCAATTGCTCTTAAAGCAGGCGTATTCACTCCCGAAGAAAAAATTGAAACGACGCGCTCCATTTTTCCTGGAAGGGGGAGTCATCCCTTAAAAGATCCCCGTTTACACCGTTTTTTAAACATGTATATGGCCATTCAAAAATCCTCAAATGTGTTTATGGCACAAATCATCGATAGGGTGATAAAAACAAAAGGAAATGAGTGGTATCGCAATGAGTTAACAGAGACTTTTGGATTGGGACAAAAAACGGGAATAGAATTACCTGGAGAGACTACAGGAAAGGTTCCTCAACCAGGAAAATTACACCCTAATGGGACTCTTGAATGGTCTGTACCGACACCCTATTCTCTTTCGATTGGATATAACATTATGGCTACAAGCCTACAGCTTTTAAGAGCTTATGCAATATTTGCGAATGGGGGATATCTGATTCAGCCCACTCTTGTTTCAAAAATCGTGAAACCCCTACCCAAAGGAGGGGAGATGGTTCTATTTGATTCTAGGCTTGAATTAGGCGCGTTAAAAGTTTTAGAGGATTCTATTGTGAGAGAAGTTGTGAAAGCAATGAAATACACAACAAAGGTAGGAGGATTTGGGACTTTAGCGGCTGTGAATGGCTATACGGAAGCGGGCAAAACAGGGACTGCTGAGAAGGTGCAAGGGAACAGTTACTGCAAAAAATCTCACATCTCCTCCTTTATTGGCTTTGCGCCTGCTAATTTAGACCCTAAACACCCTCCTCGGTTTGTTTTGATTGTAACTATTGATGAACCTGAATATAAATTTTTGGAGGGTGGAATCAAGAATCATATGGCGAGTAGATGTGCAGCTCCTGTTTTTGGAGAAATTGCTGCGCGTACTCTTGAGTATTTAGGAGAGCCCCATGATGATCCTTTTGGTTATCCTCCTGGAGATCCTCGTTCTAATCCAGAAAAAGCAGATTGGATGCAAGAGAGACGAGATTTGGAACAGCTCTATAAACAATGGAATCATACGTGAAATTAAAAAAACTCATCTCCGATATTGAATGGGACGATGTTCGAGGAAATAAAGAGGTAGAGATTATGGGAATCTCCTCTCATTCAAAAAAAGTGGGTCCAGGGTATCTCTTTATCGCTAAAAAAGGGGCTAAAGAGGATGGGGCTCTTTATATTGAAGAGGCCATCTCAAATGGGGCAGTTGCCATTCTTACCGATTATGTTAACCCTTTTTTAAAAGAGATCGTTCAACTCATTCATCCCCATCCTGAACAGATTGAAGGGCTTTTGGCCTCCCGTTTTTACGATGATCCCGCACGTTCTCTCTTTATGGTGGGAATTACAGGTACAAGCGGGAAAACCACCACCAGCTATCTAGTTAAACACCTTTTTGAGGCTCTGAAGATGCCCATGGGGCTCATAGGAACTGTGGAGTATCTTGTGGGGCGTCTCCGTTTTCAAGCAGAAAGAACAACCCCTGATGTGGTGACTAATCAAAAACTACTTCGAGAAATGGTCAAAGAGGGGTGTCTGGGTGCTGTTTTAGAGGTGACCTCGCACGCATTGGCTCAAAATCGGGTAGAGGGCATTGCTTTTGACGCGGCTATTTTCACAAATCTCCATAGAGATCATCTCGATTACCATCTGACGATGGAAGAGTATGCTGAAACAAAAAGCAGGCTTTTTTCTTCTCTTGGAAGGGAGAAATGGGCCATTGTGAATGGGGATTCACCCTGGATCCCTGTGATGTTGAAACAGTGCACAAGCCAAGTTTTGACATATGGATTATCCCCTAAAAATACTCTGTATGCACATGAGATCGAATTAACTCCTGAAGGGACCTCTTTTTCTGTCACCTATGGTTCTGAAACGGGAAGATTTTTTTGGAAAAAAGTGGGACGGTTTAACATTTATAACTGCCTTGCAGCACTGGGCGTCTGTTTAACAAAGGGGTTCCCCTTACAACTACTTATAGAGCCAGTTTCTACCTTTCCTCAGGTAACAGGACGGCTGGAAAAAGTTGAAAATCTAAAAGGTCTTCATATTTATGTTGACTATGCTCATAAACCTGATGCGTTAGAGAACGTGCTCACTTTTTTACGAGAAATCAAAAAAACAGGGCGTCTGATTACTATATTTGGATGTGGGGGGGAGAGAGATCGGGGAAAAAGAGGGCAGATGGGGGCTATTGCGACCCGCTATTCAGATTTTACCTGGATCACCTCAGATAATCCCCGCAGCGAAGATCCTCTGGCTATTTGTAGAGAAATTGAAGCAGGGGTTGAATCGAGCCATTATCAGATAGAACCCGACCGCAGAGAAGCGATCCAGAAAGCCATCGAGAGGGCACAATCAGATGACTTGATCTTAATTGCTGGAAAAGGGCATGAAACATACCAAGTTTTTTTACATCAAACCGTTCCCTTTGATGATAGAAAGGTAGCTCAGGAAGTGGTAAGGCAGTTATGTTAAAGAGCATTTATTTTTTTTTCTTAGCTCTTTTCTGTTTCAGTTGTACTCAGCATTACATTCCTCCTCAGGTGACAGCTCTTCATACTGAGAAGCCCTCTTTTTCAAAACCCTCCCCTTCTATGGAGAGAGCTCCTCAAGGAGCCTCTCGACAGGAGGCTATTGCTAAACACCCCCTTAGCAAGCCCTATACGATTGTGATTGATGCGGGACATGGGGGAAAAGATCCAGGAACGGTGAGCAAAAAAAATGACTATGAGGAGAAAAAGCTGACTCTTTCTACAGCGATCATGCTCCAGGGTTATTTAAAAAATTTGGGGTATCACACGATTTTAACACGGGATGAGGATGTCTTTATTCCCTTAGGAACACGCGCACAAATTGCAAACAACAAGAGGGCAGATCTTTTTGTGAGTCTCCATTATAACCATTCTCCGAGTTATGATATTCAGGGAGTTGAGGTTTATTTTTATCAAGAAGGGGGGGGGATGCGGACAGCTTCGTCGCGTAAATTAGGAGAGCTGGTTTTAAATCGAGTGGTGAGAAATACAGGGGCTGAATCTCGTGGGACAAAGAAGGGCAATTTTGCAGTCATTCGAGAGACGAAGATGCCAGCGATTTTAGTGGAATGTGGTTATCTATCTCATGCCAAGGAGCGTATAAAGATCAAAGATCCTCATTACCGGCAGCAGATTGCGATGGGGATTGCGAAGGGGATTGACTCGTATCTATGCAGTAAGGGATAACAGGTATCCATGAGGTATCCTTTTATAATAATTTTTTTTCATCGATAAATCTTCTGGACCCCTTTGATTCCTCTTGGTATATACCTATTCATTTGAACTAATATTAGGGGTAGAGATGACACAGGCAGATATCGGCTTAATTGGACTTGCAGTCATGGGGCAAAATCTTGTCCTCAATATGAATGATCATGGCTATATAGTCGCGGTTTATAACCGCACAATTGCAAAAGTAGATGAGTTTTTAGCTGGACCTGCCAAAGGAAGCCAAGTCATTGGCTGTCATACTCTCAATGAATTTATTCAAAAACTCAAACGCCCTCGTAAAATCATGCTCATGGTAAAAGCAGGACAGCCCGTCGATGAATTCATTCAGCAGCTAGAACCTCTCCTAGAAAAAGGGGATATTATCATCGATGGGGGAAATAGCCACTTCCCAGACACAAACCGTCGTTGCCAAGAGCTTAAAAGCAAAGGGATCTATTTTGTCGGTGCCGGAATCTCAGGAGGGGAAGAGGGGGCACGTCATGGTCCCTCAATCATGCCAGGCGGGCATCCCGAAGCGTGGCCGCATGTAAAAAAAATATTTCAAGATATTGCTGCTAAAGTAGAGACAGGGGAGCCCTGTTGCGATTGGGTAGGAGAGGAGGGGGCTGGCCACTATGTCAAAATGGTGCACAATGGAATTGAGTATGGGGACATTCAGCTCATTTGCGAAGCTTATGCTCTCATGAAAAATGCATTAAATATCCCTTATGAGGAGATCGCTCAAATTTTTACTGAGTGGAACAAAAAAGAGTTGGATAGTTATCTAATTGAGATTGCCAGCCACATCTTTAGGACGGAAGATAAAGAGGGTAAGGGGTATCTCTTAGATAAGATTCTAGATGTAGGGGGGCAAAAGGGGACAGGAAAATGGACGGTTACAACTGCTCTGGATATGGGCATTCCTGTGACCTTGATTGGAGAGGCTGTCTTTGCTCGCTGCCTTTCTGCCTTGAAAGAAGATCGGGTGGCTGCAAGTGCGAAACTTGCAGGGCCTAAAACCTCTTTTAACGGGGATAAAAAAGCCTTTATTCAGGATATCTTTTATGCGCTTTATGCTTCTAAAATGGTGAGTTATGCTCAAGGGTATATGCTCATGAGGGAGGCCTCCAAAGATTATAGTTGGCATCTCAACTATGGGGGAATTGCTCTCATGTGGCGGGGGGGCTGTATTATTCGTAGCGTGTTTTTAGGTAACATTAAAAAGGCTTTTGATAAAAATCCTCAGCTACAGAACCTTCTTTTGGATGACTTTTTTCAAAAAGAGATCACCAAATGTCAGAATGGCTGGCGTCATGTTATCATTAAGGCGACAGAATTGGGGATTCCCATTCCCTGTTTTAGTACAGCGCTTGCTTTCTATGATGGTTATCGGACCAAAGATTTACCTGCGAACCTCTTGCAAGCCTTGAGAGATTATTTCGGTGCTCATACGTATGAAAGGATTGATCGTCCAAGAGGGGAATATTTCCATACCAATTGGACAGGGACGGGGGGGAAAGTGAGCTCCTCTTCCTATTCAGTTTAATGTGATTATTGGGTATGCTGTCTCCTTTAACCTGAGTTTTGGGTTTTTTTTCCTCAAATTCAGGAAGTTTACTTGCATCTCTTGTGCTTTTCAGACTCGTAAAGGGCCTTTGGCCATTTACTTCGTCAAAAAATCCCAAGATCTGCGGTATAAACTTCTCTGACTTCGAGAAAGACAACCCAAAACTCAGGTTTTTATCCCATCTTAAAGAGGAACCCCCTTGTCGTACAAACGTGAAAATATTCGTAATTTCTCAATTATTGCCCATATCGATCATGGAAAATCGACGATAGCAGATCGTCTTTTGGAATTAACCCAGACGATTGAAAAGCGGGATATGCAAGAACAGCTTCTCGATTCTATGGATCTGGAGAGGGAGCGGGGTATTACCATTAAGGCACATCCCGTCACGATGTATTATAAGGCGCGTGATGGTCAAGACTATCAGATCAACCTGATCGATACTCCTGGGCATGTCGATTTTACCTATGAGGTTTCCCGTTCTCTTTCCGCCTGCGAGGGGGCTCTTCTGATTGTCGATGCAGTGCAGGGGGTGCAGGCACAGAGTATGGCAAACGTCTATCTTGCTCTCGATCGCAATTTAGAGATTATCCCCGTTTTGAATAAGGTAGACCTTCCTGCGGCCGATGTGGGGGAGGCAAAAAGGCAGATTCAAGAATATATTGGTTTGGATACATCGGATGCGATTTCCTGTTCTGCTAAGATGGGGATTGGGATTCAAGATATTTTAGATCAGATTATCCTCAAAATCCCGGCTCCCAAAAAACCTGAGGATGACAAGTTACGAGCACTTGTTTTTGACTCTCATTATGACTCTTACCGTGGCGTGATGGTTTATGTGCGTATCATGAGTGGGGAGATCCGGGAGGGAACGACGATTAAATTTATGGCCACAGGTAAGACATTTGATGTTTTAGAGGTGGGGGTTTTTCGACCAAAAGCGACCTCAACGGGGGTTTTGCATCCAGGAGAGGTGGGCTACTTAGTGGCCAATATCAAAGTGGTGCGGGAGGTCAAAATTGGAGATACCATTACAGCGCATAAAAATCCTATTAAAGATCCCTTGCCTGGTTTTAAGGAGATTAAACCGGTCGTTTTTGCAGGAATTTATCCTGTAGATTCTTCTGACTTTGAATCTCTTCGAGATGCCCTTTATAAGCTTCAACTCAATGATTCTGCGCTTTTAGTAGAACAGGAGAGTAGTACTGCTTTAGGGTTTGGTTTTCGGTGTGGTTTTTTGGGACTGCTTCATCTGGAAATTGTCTTTGAAAGAATTATTCGAGAATTTGATGTGGATATCATTACAACTGCTCCCAGTGTAGTTTACAAGGTGGTTTTGAATGATCAGACCACATTGAATATTGATAATCCTGCCCATTTTCCCGACCCTGCTCTTATTGATCACATTCAAGAGCCGATGGTACTCACGCACGTGATGATTCCAAGTGATTATCTTGGAGTGACAATGAATTTAGGTATGGAAAAGAGAGGGGAGTGTATCAAAACGGAAACACTTGATAAAACGCGTTTAGTGCTGACCTACCGATTTCCTCTGAATGAAATTATCACTGATTACAATGACAAACTCAAGTCTGTAACCAAGGGGTATGGCTCGTTTGATTATGAGTTTGAGGGTTATCGTGAGGGGGATATTATCAAACTGGAGATTCGTGTCAATGAGGAACCGGTGGATGCTTTTTCCTGTCTTGTCCACCGTTCAAAGGCTGAGGGAAAGGGGCGTGCAATCTGTAAAAAATTACTAGAGGTGATTCCGAAGCAACTTTTCAAAGTGCCGATTCAAGCTGCGATTGGGGGGAAGGTCATTGCTCGTGAAACTATAGGGGCGCTTTCTAAAAACGTAACAGCAAAATGTTATGGGGGGGATATCACGCGTAAGCGCAAGCTCTGGGAAAAGCAGAAGAAGGGGAAGAAGAAGATGAAGGAGATTGGAAAAGTCAAGATCCCCCAAAATGTCTTTATGGAAGTCCTCAAAGCCGATTAAAATCAGTCAGAATATGAAAAATTTTCATGATCGGGTACTAGGCAATGGGCTTTCGTCCCCAATCCCGTCGATCCACTTTGCCCCCGACAAGTATTATCCTTTCACTTGCGGCAGCAAAGTGGATCGACGGGGTTTGGGGCGTAGCCCCATTTATAACGGTTGTAACTCATTAAGTGGAAAGAAAACTGATGGGTAACAGAATGTGTGAGCAAGCCTGTTTAGAGATCTATTTATTAAAAGAAAAAGAGCCCGTGCTTTTTTACACGAGCTCTTTAGAATGGAGAATACTAAGCTTCCGCAGTCTTCGCATCCACAGCCTGCTTCTCCTCTCCCCCTGGGGAGGTCAGAGCAATAAACTGTCTGTTCAAAGAACGCGTCGCTAAAATCCAAATCCCGATGATCGCTACAAGGATAATCGCAAGATAAGGAGTAATAGCACCTAAGCTACCAAAAGCCACGAGTAGCCCCTGCTGAATCAGTGATCCACCCGATTTGCCTAATCGAGCACCCACAACATCAATAGCTGCTTTCCCTTTGACTTTTTGTTCTTGGTCAAGAGGAATATAGGCCATCTCTTTTGTAGGATCAAAAAGTGAATATTTACATGATTTACTCATGATATTCTGGAAAGTTCCTACAACGACTGCCAACATCAAAGGTGTTGTCCCTAGCATAGCTATGAAACCACCAATATTGCCTCTAAAAAGAACGAGCGCAAAAAAGATGATCCCGCTAATCAAAAGCACCACAGGTGTCACTTGAGCAGCTTTACCCCACCCAAATTTACGAATCACATTGCCACCTACAAAAAGCATCATCAACACGGTAACAGCTCCTGTCATCGTCGAAAACCAACCCATGAAGGTGCTGTAATCATTAGCATTCGGGTATTGGAGTTTCAACTGACTCTTCCAGGTCACTTCTACAATGTTAATAGCTACCCCGTAGCTGATCACAAGTAGAGCAAGGCATAGGATATAGGGAGATTTTGCCAAATAGATGAAACTCTCCTTCATTCCTAATTTTGGCTTCTCTTTTTTCTTCTTCACATCCCCTGCATCATAAAATCTAGTATCTGTGAGGACCTGTTTGTTGATCCACCAGTACATGAGCATCGTTCCAATACCTGCAAGCACAACCATGCCCATTAACAGATTCAAAGAAACACCCCACGCATCAATCCCCTCAGGAATTTTACGACGAATGTCCGATACGAAAACAATCGCAGGACCTGAACAGAGAAGGGCCACATTCGCCCCAATTCCAAAAAGAGCATAAAATCTCTTGGCTTCACCCACTTTGGTGATTTCATTAGCAAATCCCCAAAACATAAGAGAAAGAACAACACTGCCCCAAAGCTCCGCAAGAACATAAAACACTGCATATGTCCAGTTGCGGAAAAGAGCCACAACTCCCATTAATCCCTCAGGAAGAAAGGCCTGTAATTTATCGGCCATGAGAGTAGGATGCAAAATTTCCCTATTGGGATAAAGAACAAGTGCAAAAAGAGCAAAAAAGGCCAGAAAAGGGGTGATAATCGTATAAAATAATGCCTGTTTACTCAATATATTGCTGAGCTTTGCGTAGATCAGCATGAATACAATGGCGCATGGAACAACAAGCCAGAATTTAATGAACGGAATGGCTTCTGCCCCCGATCCTGGTGCTGTCACAATAAGTGTGTCCTTTGTATCTCTCAAAATTGTATAGTTGAAGGAGATACAGAAAAACATCAAAAACATCGGCAGAACCTTTTTCAACTCAAATGCATGAATGGGTAGAAAGAAGGATCGCCACTTTCCAAACTCCTGTTTGGTTTCTTTTGACGACATAGTTGGTTTCCTCTGTTTGGTTACAATATTAACTAGAAATTGTTGAAATTATATCAGAAATTCATTCGAATGCAAGCGAAAAACGCCTATATCAACAACATAGGCGTTTCGAATAATAGTAAATTATTTAGTTTCTTTATCGCCAACTTGAACAGCTTCTACATAAGCATTCCAGAGATCTTGATTCACATGATGTTCACGAATCGAGCGCATTAACTCTCTTTTAAGAGTAGGAAGAGATCTTTTAGGGCTAAATCTAGCTACTAAATCCTTATCCCCTGTACGACGTGCAAGATCTAAAACTTTTTCAATATCGGTTCTAGAAAAGCTAAAAAAGTCCTTCCTCTTACGAGATCCACGAGGAGCTCTTGGCTTGGGATCTAACGCTTTTGGTTTGTCAGCGTCTACAACAAATTTTTGTAGCAAATTAAAAAGCTGGTGAGGTTCTGCATGTTTTAGCTTACGTAACGTAAAATGGTGCATATAACCACCAGAGGCTCCTGGTAAATACTTACATAAATCATTTTCTCGACGTCCAGCTACTTTGCGAATAGCTTTTTCAATTAATTTTTCCAGTTCTTCTCTGTATTTTAGTTTTTCTTGTTCCATTAAGGACATTTGTGACCTACCTTGTTTTTTGTCTGAATTTTTATATCTGCTAAACTAATTAACTAATCTTATCTTTTTTTTCATTATTTTTTTTTATCAACTATTCGAAAAAAATTAGAGAAAGTTTTTGATTCCAATGATTCGATCCTTTAAGATGAAGATCTTAAAGTGAGATAAATGCGTGATTAAATATATTCTGATTTTTCTTTTGTCTTTAGCTGGTTGTCAAAAACGAGAAGCGTCTGATGGCTCTTGCTGGTTTCAGGAGAATGGAAAATTGAAAGTCCTTTCGACTGTGGCGATGATTGATGATCTTGTCAAAGAAATTGGGGGGGAAAGGGTGGATGCTCTCTGCCTCATTCGGGGAGAATTAGATCCCCATTCGTATGAGATTGTGAAGGGGGATGATGAAAAGTTTGCACGAGCAGATCTTATTTTTTTTAATGGCTTAGGTCTTGAGCATGGGTTGAGTTTAAGGCAACATTTAGAGAAGAATCCTAAAGCGCTTGCTGTTACGGAAGCCCTTTTAAAGGAGAGCCCCTCTCCTATTTTATTTGCTGATGAATCGCATGAGGATCCGCACGTATGGATGGATATTTCTTTATGGGCAAGAGTCGTAGACCCTATTGTACAAGCTTTAGAAAAAAAGTGTCCGGAAGGGGCAGTAGAATTTAAGCAGAGGGGCTGCGAGTTAAAAAAGAGAATGCAGGCAGTAGATGAGGAGGCCTTTTCTCTTCTGCAGGCAATCCCTGCTGAGAAAAGATATCTCGTAACGAGTCATGATGCTTTTCACTATTTTGCGCGCCGTTATTTGGCAGAGCCTGAAGAGAAAAATTGGCAAAAAAGATGTCGTGCTCCCGAAGGACTCTCCCCTGATTCTCAGTTAAGTGTGACAGATCTTTTAACTATCATGAGCCATATTGAACTCTTTTCGATTCGGGTTGTCTTTCCAGAATCTAATATTAGTCGAGATTCTTTAAAAAAACTGGCCTCAGCATGTCAGGAGAGGGGTTTTACTCTCAATATATGTGATGAAAAGTTGTATGCAGATGCTATGGGAACAGCCTCCTCCTACACGCAGATGATTTCGCATAATGTACATGTCATAGCAAAAGGATTAAATCAGTCATGAAACCTGCACCTGGATTAAAAATTCACCAACTTTCTGTCAATTATGACAAAAATCCTGTCTTATGGGACATCTCTTTAGAAGTTCCTGCTGGAAAATTGGTAGCGATTGTGGGACCTAATGGGGCGGGAAAAAGTACTTTAATGAAATCTATTTTAGGATTAATACCCCCTCTTTCAGGAAAGGTGAGCTTTTCTGGTTTATCCCTGAAAGAGATTCGTAAAAAAGCTGCATACATTCCACAAAAAGAGTCTGTTGATTGGGATTTTCCTCTCACCGTTTTTGACCTTGTGCTGATGGGACGTTTTGGAAGATTGGGACTCTTTAAACGACCCTCTAAACAGGACAGAGAAGATGTTAAAAAATATTTAAAAATGGTCAATTTAGAGGGATTTTCTCATCGTCAGATCAACCAGCTGTCAGGAGGGCAGAAGCAGCGTGCTTTTTTGGCTCGCGCGCTTATCCAAGAGGCGGATTTCTATTTTATGGATGAACCTCTCGCAGCCATTGATGTGGAGACCTCTCAGGCGATTATTGCCATTTTAAAGCATTTAAGGGATCAAGGAAAAACCATTTTTGTCGTTCTTCATGATTTGGAAATAGTAAAAGAGGTCTTTGACTGGGTGATTTTGCTTAATCTGCGTCTTGTGAGTTGTGGTCCTGTATCTGAAGTCTTTACAAAAGAAATTATTCATAAAACGTATGGAAAAGAGACCCTCTTTTTAGAAGAGGCAGCTAAATTGGCTGAGGAAAAAACACGAGGATATTCTTTGACATGATCACTTTGGATCGCTTTTTTACAGATCCTATTTTGAGAGGGCCAACGATCGGTTGTATGCTAATGGGGTTTGCGTGCGCCTTTGTGGGGGTATTAGCTTTTGTTAGGAAAAGATCTCTTTTGGGAGAAACTCTTTCCCATGCTTCCTATCCTGGAGTGATTGTGGGAATCTTATTGAGTGTTTTTTTTCAAAAAGAGGAGGGGCTCTCTTTTTTTATCCTTATAGGAGGCTCTCTTTCCGCTTTTTTGGGCTTTTGGTTGGTTGATCTGCTTGAAAGAAAAGAGCGAATTACCTCAGATGGTTCTCTTTGTCTTGTTTTGGTGCTTTTTTTTGGTGTAGGAGTCCTACTCGCTAGCATCGTTCAATCCTCCCATCCCCATCTCTATCGACAGATTCAAAGTTATCTGTATGGCCAGGCAGCAACGATGGGGGATAGTCATATTTTTTTCTATGCCTTCTTTGCTGCTTTTGTCTCTCTTGTGGTGACCATTTTCTATAAAGAAATTCTCGCCCTCTCTTTTAATCGAGAGTATGCGCAAGCGGCCGGAATCCTGTCTCCTTGGCTTAATTTCCTACTTTTTTTCTTAATTGTGTTGGCTGTGATTATTGGCATTCGCAGTGTGGGTGTGATTTTAATGTCAGCCATGCTCATCGCTCCCCCCTTAGCTGCGCGGCAATTTACGGATAAACTTTCCACCCTCTTTTTGCTGTCAGGTATTTTTGGAATGGGAAGTGGCTTTTTAGGGAACTATTTTTCTCTTCTCTTTTCAGATCTGTTCTCACAAACAGGCGCGCATCTTTCCTTTCCAACGGGACCTATGATTGTAGTGGTCTCAGCTTTTTTGGCCGCGCTCTCTCTTCTTTTTGCTCCGAAAAAGGGGCTCATCATCTGTTATTGTAGAATGGCCCTCTTTCGCATCATTACCATCCAAGAAAATCTTCTAAAAACCAGCTGGCACCTATCTGAAAAGGGTAAAAACTCCCTCTCTTTAGATCAAATAGGGGAAAACTATGCCTTTTCGCGTATCACTTTGAGAGTCTTTCTAGCCATTCTCCAAATAAAGGGATGGATTTGCATTAAAAATAAGAAATATCATCTTCAACCTTTAGGAATTAAAAGAGGGGGACGGATTATACGCTTGCATCGATTATGGGAGTTATACTTAGTCAATTCGTTAGGTGTGGGAGTAGATTGTGTCCATAAAAGTGCTGAAGAGATGGAACATATCTTAACGCCAGAGCTGGAAAAACAGCTCACGATTTTGTTAGACAATCCCAAAGAAGATCCCCATGCTCAGCCCATTCCTGATTCGGAGGGTATGGTTGTATGAGCAATCCCTATACGTACCAGGATTTTTTTTCTTTTTTCCCCCTCTTTTTCCGCAGAATATTTGATTTATTGACAGGGACTCTCTCCTGGAGTGAGCTTGCATCGGATGAAATTCAGATTTTTGCTCTCATAGGGATTGCCATTTCTGGAGGCATGGTGGGCTCTTTTCTCATCTTGCGACGGATGGCAATGGTTGCAAATGCCTTGTCGCATACCATTTTATTAGGAATCGTCCTTGTTTATTTATTTTTTAAGGTTTTATTTCACTATGACGATTTATATTACGCTCTTTCGATACCAGCTCTTCTTTTAGCTGCTCTTCTTGCAGGGTTATTAACTGTCATTTTAACGGAATTTTTTACTCATAAACTTAAAGTGCAAGAGGATGCGAGCGTTGGGCTTGTCTTTACTACCCTTTTTGCTATTGGAATTATTTTAGTGACTCTCTTTACGCGCAATATTCACATAGGGACAGAACTTGTGATGGGGAACGTGGATGGGATAAAAAGAGGGGATCTGCATTTAGTTTTTATCGTGGTCGGTTTAAATCTTTCTCTCTATTTTCTCTTTTTTAAAGGGTTGAAAATCACAACCTTTGATCCACAGCTTGCAAAAACTCTGGGTTTCCCCCCCCCTGTTATTTAACTATCTTTTGATGATTCAGACATCGATCACAGCAATTAGTGCCTTTCGTGCGGTAGGCGTCTTGATGGTGCTTGCCTTTTTAGTGATTCCCCCCATAACTGCGCGTCTTTTTTTTCATACTTTATGGAAGTTGATAGGCTGTGCCATTGGAATAGGCGTGGTTGCTTCTTGCATAGGGGTTGCCCTTTCACGCCATATTCTTACCATATTTGGAGTGGGTCTTTCGACAGCAGGTCTGATCGTAGTTTTATTGGGCGGATTCTATCTATTCTCTTTGTTATACAAAAAACTCTCCTTTTTGATAGGATACAGGGTGTGAATGTAAAACGTATAGCAGTTTTAGGTAGCACAGGTTCTATAGGGGAGAGCACATTGCGCGTTGCGCGCCATCTCAAAGAATCGATCCAGGTGGAAGCTCTTGCCGCCCACTCTTCCGTAGAAATCTTAAGCGCGCAGATTCGGGAATTTCATCCAAAACTGGTCGCTCTGTTTGATCAAGAGAAAGCTGCTATTCTGAGGAGGGAGTTTCCCCATCTAAAGATTGTCGCAGGTATAGAGGGGCTATGTGAAGTGGCCTCCTCAGATCTCATTGACTTTGTCGTCATTGCAACCTCCGGTCTGGATGCTCTTCTTCCCTTAGTAAAAGCAATAGAGGCTAAAAAAGGGGTTGGATTGGCTAATAAGGAGTCCATTGTTGCTGGGGGGGAGTGGATTGTTCAACTGGCACGTGCACACCAGGTGACTATTTTTCCCATCGATAGTGAACATAGTGCCCTCTTTCAATGTTTGGAGGGAAGAGAGCTCTCAACTGTTTCTCGCATCGTTCTTACCGCCTCTGGAGGTCCTTTTAGAAACTATTCTTCCGAGCAATTAAAGAGCATCTCCGTAAAGGAGGCGCTTGCTCATCCCACATGGAAAATGGGTAAACAGGTCACGATTGACTCTTCAACTCTGATGAATAAGGGTTTTGAGATGATAGAAGCGCGTTGGCTCTTTAATCTTCCTCCTGAAAAGATTGAGGTGATTATTCACCCTCAGAGTATTGTACACAGTTTTGTAGAATTCATAGATGGCTCCCTACTCGCTCAAATGAGTGAACCCTCCATGATCTACCCCATTCAATATGCCCTCACCTATCCTACACGAAAAAAAGGGATGTTTCCCCCCTTCGATTTTTGTAAAAATAGCCCCTTAGAATTTTTTCCCCCTGATGAAAATAGGTTTCCAGCTCTGCGTTTTGCAAGAGAGGCACTCCTATCGGGAGGATCTTTGTCCCCCTTTCTTTTAGGGGCCAACCAATCATTAGTCTCTCTTTTTTTAAAGGAAAAGATAGAATGGTTGGGTATGATGCAAAAATTAGAAAAATTACTAAGCCAACATAAACCCTACCCGTTACAATCGGTACAACATATTCTGAATGCTTTTCTAGAAGGGCAGAAAACAGCTGGTATATAAGGATTTCTTTATGACATTGATGTATTTGATATTAGCTATTATAGCTCTAGGAATTTTGGTTTTTATCCATGAATTGGGCCACTATTTTGTTGCCAAAAAGATGGGGATGAAAGTGGAGACCTTTAGTATTGGATTTGGACGTCCTCTTTTGAAATGGAGATGGCAAGAGGTAGACTGGCAACTGGGTTACCTCCCTTTTGGAGGTTATGTCAAAATTTTGGGGATGGAATTTTCTAAAAAAGAGAAAGATCAAAATATTCAAGACATCTACGATATTCCCAATGGCTTTTTTTCTAAAGCTCCTTGGAAGCGCATTATGGTGGCCATTGCTGGACCTATTGCCAATCTTTTATTAGCGCTTTTCCTATTTACTATGATTTGGCTGATGGGGGGGCGAGAAAAGTCTTTCTCTGAGTATACGCATATCGTAGGGTGGGTGCAACCTCAATCAGAGCTGTATCGTGCAGGCTTAAGACCGGGGGATATTTTAACCTACTATAACGGAAACCCCTATCAGAGCTCGAAAGATCTTCTCTATGCAGCGATGCTTGAGGGCAAAAAAGTGGAATTGAAGGGATTTCATGTTGATTACGAGAATCAGAAAAAAACCCCTTTTAGCTATAAAATTGAAAACTACCATGCTCCAGATAGCCCGGATGGAATATTAACGACAGGGATTTCCTCTCCAGCAAGTTACTTAATTTATGACAATTTTCAAGGGCAAGAACATGCTCTTATTGAGGGATCCCCTCTTGTAAATAGTGGCATTCAAAAAGGGGATCGCCTGATCTGGTCTGATGGGGAGCTCCTATTTTCTCTTGAACAGCTCTCTTATCTCATGAATATGCAGAAAGCTTTTTTGACTGTGAAAAGAGGGGATCAGATTTTTGTGACACGTCAGCCCCGTCTTGCTGCAAGTGAATTGAAAATCCCCCCCTATCTGCGTAATGAGCTTAGTGACTGGCAATATGAGGCAGGCATCAAAACCAGGGAGTTGATCGTATTGCCCTACATTGTCAACTATGAGGGTTATATAGAAGCTCCCCTAGATTTTATTGATATGGACTACCAACAACAGGCATTTCCTGTTCATCCCTATTCAGATTTAGAAAAGCCTTTAGAGGCAGGAGATCGCATTCTTGCGGTGGATGGTATTGAGGTGAAAAAGGGGTCAGATATTTTAACCTCTCTTCAGACGCATAAACTGCAGCTCATGGTAGAGGGGGGATATAAGAGGTCTGCTCCTCATGCAGCTATTTCTTGGAAAGAGGGGGATATTCTTTTTACAAAAGGGATACATTGGAATCAAATAGAGACTCTTGCAAAAAAATCTGGACTTCTTCCTGATGCTCAAGAGGGGTCCTATCGTTTATTAAATCCCATTGAGCCAAAAAGAGCAGATCAGTTCAGTCTAACGCCTGAGGCGAGAGAGATCTGGCAGAAAAACATTGAAAAGAGAAGAGCAGAAATTGAGAAGATGCGAGATCGGGAAAAGCGAGCACAGGCGCTGAGTGATTTCGAGAAAAACCAGCAGAAATTGATGTTGGGAGTTGCCCTTCAAGATAGAAAAGTTGAGTATAATCCCAATCCTATTAAGCTGTTTGCGAATGTATTTACCGAAACATGGCAGACATTAAAATCGCTTCTGATGGGATATCTCAATCCCAAATGGTTAAGTGGTCCTATTGGGATTGTGCAAGTGATTCACCAGGGATGGCAGCTTGGTTTGGCAGAGGCTCTTTTTTGGATTGGAGCGATTAGTGTAAACTTAGGTTTTTTAAACCTTTTACCCATTCCAGTTTTAGATGGGGGATATATCTGTCTTGCTCTTTGGGAAATGGTGACAGGAAGAAAGCTCAAAACCAAAACAATGGAAAAAATCATTATACCCTTTGTAGTATTACTAGTTGGTTTTTTAATCTTTGTTACTTTTCAGGATTTAAGTCGGCTTTTTTAAACTATTAAAACAAAAACTTTATAATAAACAAATTAAATGGATATTAATGCTAATGTTTGCTATTATTAATATGTATTCATTTAGTTTAGGTTTTTATAATGTTAACACCTTTTATTCAAGATACATATTTAGGCCATTCTTTTTTTTTAGACACAAAAGCAAAGGCAAAATTAGGAGATCTAGATGCGCAGATTAAATTAGGAAAAGACTATTTTTTTGATTTAAAAGCTAAGGCAGAATTAGGAGACCTAGGTGCCCAGGCTCAATTGGGAAAAGCCTATTTTGTTGGTTTAAACGTATTGAAAAATCAAGAGATAGCAGAATTTTGGTTACGTGAGGCTCAAAAGGACTCCTCTCCTATTAGATCATGGGTAAGAGGATTTTGTCACCTACATGAACTAGCTGATCACCAAAAAGATGCCAGAGTTGCCAGAGAATATTTCTTTTTAGGACATGTCCAGCACTGTCCTGATGCTCAAGCGAGTTTAGGACTCTGTTATCTCCATGGAGAGGGTGGAGCCCCAGACTATGAGAAAGCAGTACACTTTTTGGGTTTAGCGGCGGCCAGGAAGCATGCAGAGGCTATGTTTAATTTAGCAATGTGCTGTTTTAAAGGGATTGGATGTGAGCCAGATATTCCGCTAGGTAGAGGTTTTTTGCGTTCAGCTGTTAAGCTGCATTATGCAGAAGCTCAATACATAGAGGGAATATGCCATCTTGAAGGGTTATATGGTGTGAAACCAAGTCGTTGTGCAGCTGCGCACCTCTTTCGTTTAGCAGCTGAGCAAGGATATGCTCCTGCCCAACTTAAATTAGGAATGTGTTATCACCTTGGATGGGGAGTGGAGCCGAATCTAGAATCTGCTGCCAACTGGTATTGGCGGGCGGCGGAGGGAGGAGAGGAAGTTGCTCAAAAGTTTTTAAGGTATATTATAGCAGGGCAGGGGGGAGAGGAGGTTGCTCGAAAGTTATTATGGATGATAGCGACAGAGGAAGGAGAGAAATCTGCTCGAAAGTTGTTAGAGATTATAGTGGCAGAGAGAGGAGAGAAATCTGCTCAAAAGTTGTTAGAGATTATGGTGGCAGAGAGAGGAAAGGAGTCTGCTCAAAAGTTTTTAGAATATATCCCCCCTAGTTCGCATGAGGAGTTAGGCTAAATAGATTCACTGCGTGCTCTTCATAATAGGGAAGAAAAGAACATCTCGAATCGAAGGGGCATTCGTAAAGAGAATCACAAGGCGATCCATCCCAATCCCAATCCCTGAAGCAGGGGGCATCCCCTGACAAACAGCCTCTATAAACTCCTCATCCAAAGGATGCGCCTCCTCATCTCCTGCTTCCCGCTTTTTCACCTGCTCCTCCAAAAGAGCACGCTGCAGTTCAGGATCGTTGAGTTCTGAATAGGCATTACAGAGCTCCTTTCCTAAAAAGAAACTCTCAAAGCGCTCGACAAGACCTCTCTTTCGACTCTGTGGATCTCTATGAAGCTTGCAGAGCGGGGTCGTCTCAATAGGATGATCTGTAATATGGTGGGGCTGCATAAGTTTATCGACAACCAACTCATCAAAAAGAAGGGCCACCAAAGAGCCTCTGGGAGCCTTATCGACCACTTTAGGATCCAGTTTATTCAACTTTTTCAGAACCTCCCGCATCTCTTCATCAGAAAGTCTCTCCACAGTTAACCCCCCATAAACTGCCAGACTCTCACACATGGTCATCCGTTTCCACGGCGCCCTCACATCAATCGTAACCTGCTTTTCCTCCTCAGGAAGCGTATAAGAAACTTGGGTTGTCCCCAAGAGCTCTAAAGCAATTTTCTCTACCAACTTCTCCAGAAAAACCATCATGTCGTTGTAATCCCAGTAAGCTGCATAAGCCTCCAACATGGTAAACTCAGGATTATGTGTCCGATCAATCCCCTCATTCCGAAAGACCTTACCTATTTCATAAATGCGCTCAATCCCCCCTGTCAAAATCTTTTTAAGGGAGATTTCAAGAGAAATCCTCAAATAGATATCTTGATCGGTCGCATTCATGTGCGTGAGAAAAGGACGCGCCTCTGCCCCCCCATATACATTCTGCAAAATAGGAGTTTCTACTTCAAGAAACTCATTGTCAGAGAGATAATCGCGCACAATTTTTACAATACGACTTCTAAGCAGGAACCGTTTGCGAACCTCCTCATGTGTAATCAGATCAAGCCACCGTTTTCTATAACGAAGCTCTTTATCATTAAGTCCACTATGTTTTTCGGGGAGAGGAAGAAGCGATTTACACAACAGGGTCACCTTTTTAACAAAGAGGGTAAGCTCCCCTTTGTGTGTTCTAAAAAGATGGCCCTCTACCCCAAGAATATCTCCCAGATCAATCTTTTTTTCGAGAAATTTAACAGAGGTCAACTCAGGAGAAGCAAGATCATGGACCTGTGTCAGATCCCTATTAAACATCAGCTGGATCTTCCCCGCCTCTTCCTGAATATGAGCAAAAATATTTTTCCCCATCGAACGAAAAAGAATCAACCGTCCGGCAAGCGTAACAAAAGGGGTCTTTCCAGCCGCTGCCATTTCGCTATCACCGATCTCCTTCTCATGATACTCCTTACAGAGCTCCTCTGCAGAATGGGTGGGATCATAACGATGTGGGTAAGGATCTATTCCTAGCTGTCGAATCTCTTCGAGCTTTTTGGTCCGATTTTGAAATTCTTCATGTTGTTGATAAGAGGGTTTTTCTGTCATAATTCAGCCATTCTAGAAAAAAGTCGAAAGAGGGTCAACATCGATATGCATCCGCACCTCTTTTGGTAAAAGATTTTGCGCAAGAGCCTCTTTTAAATGGGCATGAATAGGGTAAACTATCTTTCCCCGTATTAAAAGCTGAAAACGATAAAAATCCTTAATTTTAGGATATCCCGAGGGAACAAGAGGATGTAAAAGGTAGCTCTTATCTAATTTTTTAGCCAAAAAAGCACGTAATACAGCCCCCGCTTGCGCCGTTTGCTCACTCTCCTTCCCTACGAAAGTAAGCTTGACAAGGTGAGAAAAAGGGGGAAAGCCAAACATTTTTCTCGATGCAATCTCTACCTTATAAAACTCCTCATAATTTTGAGCAGAAGCAAGTTTAATCGTCTGATTGTCAGGAAGATGAGTTTGAATAATCACCTCTCCAGGAAGCTCTCCTCTTCCTGCACGACCTGCCACTTGAGTGATCAGCTGAAAAATATTTTCCGAGGCTCTGAAGTCGGGAATTTGAAGAGAGCCATCACAATTCAGAATAGCAACGAGGGTAACTGAGGGAAAATGGAGACCTTTAGCGATCATTTGCGTACCGATTAAAACATCAGCTTTTGCTGTACTAAATTGTTTCAAAAGATGTTCATGACTTCCCTTATGCCTGGTTGTATCCCCATCCATCCGAATGGTGCGAATATCAGGAAAAATGGCATGAAGAGCCCGTTCGATCTGCTCTGTTCCGACCCCTTTATATTTTAGCGTCTCCGGTTTTTTACACTCTGGACATTGAGAGGGGATAGGGGCAAGTCGAAAATCACATAAGTGGCAAGCAAGCACCTTTTCTCCAAAATGAAAGGTAAGAGCAAGATCACAATGGGGGCATTTGAAAATATGGCCACAGCCTTCGCAGAAAAGAGAGGTGTGGTAGCCTCGTCTATTGAGAAAAAGAATGGTCTGTTCTCCTTGAGCAAACCGTTTTTTAATCCCCTCTAAAAGAGGGGCGGAAAAAGCGGTATATCCTCCTGCTTTTTCATATTCTTTTTTCATGTCTACGATAGTCACATGGGGCAAGTTGGATTGAGTGGCTCGAGAGGAGAGCTTGGATAGGGTATACTTCCCATTTAAAGTATTGTAGTAGCTCTCTAGGCTAGGTGTGGCGGACCCCAAGATGACAGTACTATGCGTGATTTTCCCTCGTACGACGGCAAGATCTCGCGCATGGTAGCAGGGGGCCTCCTCTGATTGTTTATAGGCGCCATCATGTTCCTCATCAACAATAATAAGCCCAAGTTTAGGAAGGGGGGAAAAGAGAGCAGATCGGGCTCCCACAACAATTTGGGCATCTCCTCGTCGAATACGATGCCACTCATCACATCTTTCACCCTGACTTAACCGGTGATGTAAGATGGCAATTTTATCATCAAATCGAGAACGGAAACGGTCAATCGTTTGAGCAGTTAAGGAGATTTCTGGGACAAGCATAATCGTTCCGAGTCCCATCTCTAAAGCCTTTTCGATTGCTTGCAGATAGACCTCTGTTTTCCCACTTCCTGTGATTCCATACAGAAGATGGGTTTCAAACCGTTTTTCTTGAAGAGAGGCGATGATTTTTAGATAGGCCTGTTTTTGCTCATCATTTAAGGGTTTTGCAACCGTTTTGAAATATTCTTCCCCCTCTAAGGGATTGCGATCTATGCGCATGCGCTCTTTTTTTAGAAAACCTCTCTTAATTAAGGTTTCAACAGGACTCACAGAGACCCCACTTTTTTCCAAAAGTTCGGTCAGCAAGATTCCCCTCTTAGTTTTGAGCATCACCTCTAAAACAGCTGCCTGTTCTGCCTGTTTTTCTTGCAGTTCTGCGCATGCCCTTCTCAATTGATTTTTAGTTTGAAGAGAGGAGATGAAATATTGCTCTTTATGAGCCATCGAATGACGGATACTCGAAGGAAGCATGATTTTGATCACATGTCTCTGCGGTGTACAGTAATACTTTTCTATCCAATGAGCGAGTGAAAAGAGCTCTTCTGTCAAGAGTTCCCCTTCAGATAAGACGCTGTGAATAGGTAATACCTTTGAAAAATCAGCACTCTCTTTCAATTGTGTGACAATTCCAATACGGATCTGCCCTTTTAAGAGGACTTTGACCTGGCTTCCTTTGCGGATGAGGGGTTCCGTCTCCGCAGGAATTCCATAATCCAAAGTTTTACCAATTCCTATACCGTCGAGGAGGACCGAGGCATATTTGGTGAAAATTGTTTCAGGGCATTCCATAAAGAACGTTTGAGCTCGGTTTCATTTAAATATTTTACAGTTTCTTCTACAGGAAGAATAGAAGAGGTATAAACCTGAGTTTTGGGTTTTTCTCCCTCAAATTCAAGAAGTTTACTTGCATCTCTTGTGCTTTTCTGACTCGTAAAGGGCCTTTGGCTATTTACTTCGTCAGAAAATCTCAAGATCTGCGGTGTAAACTTCTCTGACTTCGAGGAAGACAACCCAAAACTCAGGTTAGGAAACTGCTTTCTGACATATTCAAGAGGAATGATCAGAAGCTTTA
Organism: Chlamydiota bacterium; assembly: GCA_013288105.1. Taxonomy (GTDB): domain Bacteria; phylum Chlamydiota; class Chlamydiia; order Chlamydiales; family JAAKFR01; genus JABDCM01. The sequence goes on along the minus strand of JABDCM010000005.1, from coordinate 2,472 downwards.
TTGTGGGATCTTGTACCATTTTTTCCCAGGGAAAAGCAGATCCGATTTTTTTTACGACACAAGGTGCTATATGACGCGTTACAGCACGCGAGACATTTTCCCAAAAAAGTTGTAAATGATCCCCCTCCTCAAAAAATAAAATCTGAATAGGGATCGCAAGTTGTGCACTATCTGCAAAAGAGTGAAAACGGTGAAATAAAGAGAGATTTTCTTCCGGTAAGGGGAGAGCTGTCAGCTCCCATTTAGAGTATATCGGATTTACCTTCGGAGAAGGGGCGGGAGGAGAGGGTGGTTGTACAAGGATAGGCTCTTGTACCTTTTCGTTATTTTTAACCTGAGGTTTGGGTTTTTCCTTCTCAATCAGGTTCTCAACTTTTTTTCCCCTTATCACAGGTGGAGGAAGTTTACTGTGCACATACTTTAAAATATCCGTAACAAGAGAGGAATAAAGAGATTGGTTCATAAAGAAAGGAGGGCTGTTTTTTGTTGAATCAAGGGGATAAGATGGTGAAATCCCCTCTTTGTATACCGTTCCACAAGAAATGTTGAAATTTCTTTGATTCCCTTAGGAAAAAGAGAAACAAGTAGAAAAGAGGTCTTTGCTTTTCCACATAATTTTTCGATTAACTCATGGTTGCGTACAAGAAAGAAAATAACATTTTCATTGGCGCGATACTCAAACAATTTTTTCAATAATAAATAGATCATTTTTTTTACTTCTACTTTTAAATGGAGTAAGGATTTAGCGCGAGGATCAAAAGTTGAAGAGGTGATCTGGTACTGTTGTGCTAAACGGAGCGCCCTTTTCAAAGAGGCGCCAAACTGTTTTAAAAGAGGGGTATTCTTTTCATTAAAGTGGGTCTCAAAGAGAGTGAAATAATAATACAACCACCTTAAATGTCCTGTGTGAGGGTCCCATCTCCTAGAAATTTCATGATTTTCCTTAAGACCAATGATCAAAAAGAGGCTCTCTTCAGAAGAGAAGGTCTGCAGCTTGGATAGGGTCATCAAACATTCATTCAGGATAAACTGGAAGAGAAGAGGTTCATTTTGATGAGCAAAAGCAAAACGATCATAAGCGGTATTTTTCATACGGAAATCAGTCTAGCAGATCATTTTTAATCCCTCAACTGGGGGTTTTTTTCTAAAAATTGAGGGGCCCAATAGTAGTGAGTAAGTAGCTCCTCTCTTTTACGACCTAAGATCGTATAAGCTGCGATGAGCGCTTCAAGAGAGGCAAGTCCTCTTTGTGGATAAGGACAATCATTTTGTCTGCGCGGATAGGCAGTCTGTACATATGAGGGAAGAGATCTACGCTCCAGATTTTTCAAAAAAGGAAGGTTTTTTTCCATCGATTCCACATAGCGCCACGTAGCATCCAAGAGAATAAGGCCACACTCTTTTTCCTTTTCTGAAAGTTCAACCCCCTCCCCACTCAATACAACATATGTGCCTGTAAGTAGAGGGCATGATTTGAGTGGATAGGTATAAAAAGAAAAATCTTTTCTAGCTTCTAAACCACGCAATGAGCATTTCTTTAAATTTTCTCTACGATGTCTAATGACAAGAGTTTTTGGAAAGTCGTTCATTGTGAATGTTTTAATGAATTTCAGAAAAAAAAGCTACCAATATTTTCTCTATTTTGTAAAGTGGTAGATTCAAAATCAAAGGAGATAAGGATATGACAAAACGTTTTCTGATAAGTTTAGGTTTGCTCTGTTTCACGCAGGTAGTATCTGCTCAGAATGCCAATATGATGCCTCAACAGATGCAGCAGTCACAAACTAAGATGCAGTGGTATACGAATTATCGTGAAGCGGTTGCGATGGCGAAAAAACAGAACAAGCGTCTCTTATTATTTTTTACAGGATCTGACTGGTGTGGTTGGTGTAAAAAAATGAACCAGGAGATTTTGTCTTCTCCTGATTTTATACAGGCAGTGGGTAATGATTTTGTTTTTGTAGAGGTTGATTTTCCGATGAACAAGCAGCTGCCAGCGGATCTTGCGCAGCAAAATGCGACATTGAAGCAGAAGTATGGGGTTACAGGTTACCCTACGATTGTCATATTGGATGCGAATGAGAACTTTGTAGGAGAGTCTGGTTATCGTCCAGGTGGGGGAAAGGCCTACGCAGAGTATATCAAGCAGTGGGTTCAATAATATGACGCGCACAACGGTTAAGCTTTTTTTATCATTTTTGTGCATCTCTCTTCCTTGTTTTGCCTCTTCTGAGGTGGTGGAGGGGCAGTTGTCCCCTTCTAAGGTATGGGTACGGAGTTATGAGGAGGCATTGGATATCAGCCGAAAAGAGAATAAGTCGATTTTGCTCTATTTCAGCGGTTCTGACTGGTCGGGGCCTTCGATGAAGATGAAGAAAGAGGTTTTTGATTCACCCTCTTTTCAAGAAAAAGTGGCAACTCGCTTTGTGTGTGTGGAGGTAGATTTTCCCCATTATCGTCCTTTAGATCTTG
>JABDCM010000004.1:55306-58797 GCA_013288105.1 Chlamydiota bacterium | reverse complement strand
GAAGGGGGGAGCAATAAAAGATAAGCAAGAGCAAAACGTTTCTGCTTCAATATATTTAATGTTTTAGGATCTAACTGTTGATTGACCTTTTTTAAAACTTCTAGAGGGCTGTTTTCAAGATCTAGTTTTGTGAGCCCTGATTCAGGGAGTTTTGCGAGAAGAGCTGTGATCACTTCCTCTTTTTCTTCGTTTTTTTGCCGATTATGTAAAATCAGGTCAGGTAATCGACGAGTAGAAAAATCAAATGAGGGTATAACTTCAGGATATTCATGAGGTTCTAGCAGAGATAAAAGGGTTACGACATCAGGATTTTTTACACACTTTTCTTTAAGATTTTGCAATTGTACAAGATTCAGTTGATCTAAAGAAGCTGCAAACGCAGCTTTCTTATTTTCCGGAAAAGAGGCAAGCAAAAAAACTTTTTATTGCTGTTTTAACCAGAGAGTCTATTTTTTCGGGATGCGTGAGGATAGTGTTGACAGCGGAGAGAAACTCTTCGGGTTTAAGAAGTGATAAGTAGAGGATGGCAGGACGATTTTGTTGAATTGTAGAGAGCTCTTGTAGTGATTGGGTGTTAAGAACAGCTCTCAGAGCCTCTTGGTGCTCCTTGCTCAATGAGGAAGAGTCATGCAGAATATAATTAATCAGCTCCTTTTTAGGTCCCCGATTTAAGAAAGTAGATCTAACAATAGTAAAAGCAGTGGTAAGAAGGGATAAAAAACGGGAAATGAAGCTCAGACGAGGGGGTGTTGGGGATTGTGGTCCTGAGGCGCCCCCTAAGGGACGGCGAGGATCTGAACCATGGATATGACTCATGAGAGTGTCCTGTAGAAGTAGGATTTGGCTAATAAGAGATCGCGTTCAAGTCGATGCGTATTGACCAAATAGGCCACCAGATCTTCACGACTTTGGCCCTCTTGATGCGTATAGTACATGCTATACGTTTCAGAACCCAGAGTCAGATTGACCTGAATCATCTTTTCCCCGTTTGGAGCCACTACATATTGTATTTGAAGTGAGGTCTCGTGGATTGCTAGCCGGTGCCCTACTATAAACAGCCAGGAGAATGTTCCGGAACCATCTACAATGGCATTGGCTACCTCATCAATAGTAAGAGAGGGGATTGAGGCACCAGGATGAAAAGCTGTGAGGTTGGGCAGGAGAGATAAAACGGGGAACCCCTCGATAGAACAGAGATAGAGATTTCCTGCTTTGAGCTGCTCGCTTTCAGATAAGGTTGAGGAGGGGGTTGCATGTAGACGAAGCTCTTGCAATGTCTGGGCTAATTCCTCTTGTTTATCTAGAGCAAACCGAACGTAAGGATTCTCCTCATCTATAGGAGTACGATAATCTCCTGCATCTTGGAATGCTTTGTATTGTGCTAGGCGCTGCTCTTGATCCATAGCAAAGAGAGGGTCCATGGAAATGACCCGAGTCTCCTGTGTGACAGGATTAATCACCAAAAATCCTTGTTGAGGGTGTTTGATGAAAAGGAAAGAGGGGGGAGAGGGGATAAGAGTGTGCTCGGTGGGAGCAGTTCCTCTTGATGTAGGTAGGTGGACAGAATCTAGAAGAACAAGACAATAATCTTCTAAGTTCTGAAAATTAAAAATTTTTATTTCATAAAATGCTGTTAGTACTAGGCTTTGCACCATTTTTATGGTTGGATCTGTCTCTGTACGAGAGATTATAGCACCATGTATAGCTGTCAGAGTACTCATCGATTGTATAGTTGTAGGATCCAATCCAGGAGATTGCAGCTCTTGGAAGAATTGGTAACAGAGTTCTAAAAACTCGGAGTGCTCTTCTTGAGTGGATAAGAGGTTGATATTGTGAGTAAGTTCTTCGCTCTGATCAGCCGTTAACCGTTCGTCAAAGTGGTTGTTGATCCGTTGCATGAGCGCACCAGACATGAGCTGTGCCTGGTATGTATTAGGGGAAGAGGCGGCTATTTGATCCAGTTTGGCTTCATCTAGTTGTTGGCAAACGCGCACCCGATCCCCACTTGGGATTTTGCTGAGAGCAGTACAGAAGGCGGAAAAGTTTTCAGGCGTCACTTTTGATTTAAAATAACGGAGAGAGCGCGAGATTGCTTCCCGATCCTCTTTTTCTGAAACACGATTAAAGGTAGCACAAATTGAGATCAACTGATCGTCGGTTAGATCTTTTAAGAAGTCCATATCTACACGTAACGTCTCGAATTTTTTAGATAGGAGATCCTCATGCATATTTGTAGAGGTTCCTAAAAGCACAGGGATTGTTGAGTCATATGCATAGGAAGGGATTAAGAAAAGATAAGCAAGAGCAAAACGTTTCTGGTTCAATGTTTTTAATCCTTCAGGAGTTAGCTTTTTTAATAGATCTCTTATTAATATAAAATCCGCTCTATCTAATGATTTAAATATCTTTAAGAGGTCTGTGAGATGTTCAGGCGGAGAAAAAGAGAGATCAGATTCTTGACTGACTACTAAGTATTGAATATAACTCGGAGTCATCTTTTCGTAGAGTGTCACTAACCTTATTAAAGGGAGATGGTTAAGATCTAATTTTGTGATAAGTGCATCAGCTTCCACCGATGATGCATGCGAACGAATCCTGTTTTCAATCGTACGAGATAGCCGTTTACCAATTTCTTCAGTTGAGAAATCTAAGAACATTGAGCGTAATCCCTCATCAGAAGCTAGAATTGGGAGCTCGGCCATCAGTCTCTCTTTTTCTTTTAGGTTATCTTGGACAGCTCGTAAATCGAGAGAGACCCCTCTTGCATCATCTATTCCATCAAGATGAGCAAAAAAAGTAGGGTATGCATCAATGGTTAAAAGGCTTATAAGATCTACGAGGTTAAGATCTGTTTGCAACTTGTCATGCAGCCTATTCAATTGAGAAAGGTCTAGCTTTTTTAAAGAGCTCAACAGGGACGCTTTTTTTCTTGCGGAGAGAGAGGGGAAAAATTTCTGAATAGCTCGTATCTTTTTGGCTTCATCAGTATCTGGAGGAAGGGTTGCAAAAAAATCTTCAACAGATTTTGTTTTCAATAGGCGGGAGAGATCGCTTCTTTTGGATATCTCTATGCGTTTATCGGAGGGGAGTGCTGCTAAACGGACGAGAAACTGGTTGAAAACTTTACTCGGAGCAAGACGCTCAATCAATTCCCCAAGAGACTTTCTCTCTTCCGTCGGAACACCATGAAAAACAGCGCATACATGCATGAGTTCTGAATCTTCGAGTGTATCTAGAATATCGGATGCAAAAACACCTTGAAGAACATCGGGAATTTTCCATCCCACTCCAATATCAGAGTCACTCGTAAAAATTTTCTGCAGAACCTCATGATATTCTTCTTTTGGTACGAGGAAAAGATAGGCAAGTCCCCCATACTGAGCCTGTTGGAATTTATGCAGCTGTGGAAGAGTAGCTTCTGAGAGCGCTTTTTTTAATGCCTCAAAATTCTCTGGCTCTAAGGTTTTAAAGGGTTCTAATAGACGTGAGAG